>JACNGQ010000146.1 GCA_014384025.1 Planctomycetota bacterium
CGTATATGTACCGGCCGGCCCTTCAGTGAAGCCTCCGACATACGCCGGATGACCTCTGAACCACAGCGACAATACTCCAACACCTTCTCTGGTCCAATCCTGTGCGGGACTAAATGTACGTATGGCTTCTGCATAATTTGCTGTACCGCTGTTGTCATAGTAAAACGGCATCGATTGCTTGCCACCCTGGATAATCGTGGTCTCAACAATATTCTCTCCCTTAGTAAAATCTGCGTCATGACCTACAGTGGCACCGTTTGTATCGTCCTCCCATCCATCTAACCATGTACTGAATATCTCATCGGGTGGATAGTTATTGTAGTCCTCAAAATTGTCAACGATAAAATGGTCGATTACTGTAAAGCTCCACGTGCTGCCTTTCCATGGACTATTTGGCTCGGTATCATTGAACTCATCGATCCGCCAGTAATAACTCTGGCCGAATTCGAGAAGGCCGGGGGGATCATAAGTAGTATCTTCCTGGTTTTGGCTGACCAATACGTCCTGTGGATTGGTTCTGCTGGCTTCGTTGACATCGTTGAAATTGTCGCCGAAGTACACATCGTGTGAGACCGCGAAATCTCCCGGTCGCCAGCTAAGATTCACGGACATATCTTGATCCAGGGAACCATTAGCTGGGGTTGGTCCCAAGGCATTCGGAAATCCTTCACCGCCCTGCATCACAATCTGAATCTCGGTCTCCGTCAGCGCATAGTCATAAATGCGTACTTCATCGAGTGGCCCGTGGAAAGTTCTCTCACTAAGCTCGGGACGATTACTGTTATATCCGATTTCGACCTGGGCATCGACATCCGGACCTATTGAGAGTGCTTTGGGACCCTCCTCATCCACGCCGTTAAGATAAAGTGTGGCATTCGTTCCGTCAAACGTCCAGGCCAAGTGAACCCATTCGTTTGTTGGCATAATAGAGAAAGGAATCGATCCGACAGGCTGATATGAAATGCCGACTCTGTCCCTATGGGCCTCACTGTCATTGGCGGCCCACAACTCGACCTGAAACATCATGGTATCGGCGCCCCATCCGTTCGACTTGGTGAGAAAGTGCTGAATTGCTCCCGTTCCGTCCCAGAACGCCCAGAGGGCAAGAGTGAATTGCCCCGTCCCATTTGTAGGGTCGAAGACTCCACAGTCAACACCTATGCACATTTCCGGGCCGAATGAAAGTGCACCGCCAAAGCCTTCCGGGCCGACCACCCATTCCGGATTTCCAAGCAGCGTGCCATGGTGACCATTGCCAGAACTGTCATCGGCGGTGTCACCGGAGCCCTCATTAAACCTCCACCAACCGACGAGGCCTGCCTGAGCTACGCTCGTTAGAATCATTCCGAGCGCCAAAACAAAAGAAACCAAACAAATCAATTTCTTACACATAATATTCCTCCTTAACAAAGTTAAGCAACAATACTTTGGCTGCTCCTAAAATTGCACATTTGTCATTTAGGGTACCGGCGGATACAGACGGATGTCGTCGAAGTACATCATACCTGAACTGCCGGCAGTCGGATTGTTCCTGTTGCCAAAGCCAATGGTAATCGTATTGACATTGGTAAGGTTAGTTCCGAAGTCCTGCAGGCTGATTTTCCACTCGGTCCAATCTGCTGCCTGTGCCACATTAGCATCAGGATTATCGACCCCTGTTGTGCCGTTGAGAACAACGTACATCGTCTCTGGGGCATTGGCCGTATCGCCTATGTACCAAATTACCAGTTTGTCGATATCATTTTCTGTCCAGTCACGATTGGAAGTCAATGTCAATGTTGCTTCTGATTTCCCGACAGCATTGTCATAAGCCATCGGCATCGACTGATTGCCGCTGTGAACGATAGTCTGCTCGGCAAATGGGGGGTCAAAGTTACCAACGACAGAGCCATTGATGGCCGGATTGTCGAATCCGTCTATCCAGGCAAGATATATCCTGTTGCTTCCGGCTTGGCCTTCATCAAGGTCATTGTAAGACTCAAAATCTTCAATGGCAAGGAAGTTGGCCGTAGTGAAGCTCCAGAGAGGGCCAGTCCAGGGACTATCGGCATTTGCGTTATTTGCTTCATCAATCCGCCAGTAGTAAGTTGTATCCCATTCAAGGTTGCCTACATCGTAGCTTTCAGAGCCAAGGTTTCCGCTGCCTTTATATTCAGGTGAACTCGTATCGGCGTTCTTCACAGCTTCAGCGTCAGTGCCGAAATAGACCTCATGAGAATCAGCAAAAACTCCCGGCGCCCAGGTAAGAACAGGTGTCTGTGTTACATCCACGGCACCTTGAGCAGGATCCGAGTTTCCAACGGCGCCCTCAGTAGTAAAACTCCAGACACCGCCTTTATATGTATCGACGGCATCAAATTCATCGACGCGCCAGTAGTAAGTTTTGGCCATTTGAAGCGAGCCGGGAGTATATGTTGCAGAACCCTGTGGGAGTCCACCGGCTGCATTGCCTACATCGTCAAAGTTTTCGCCGAAATACACGGTGTGTAATTTGGAACCGAAACCTCCCGTCCAGCTAAGCTCAACATCCACAGCTACAGATTCGGCACCATCAGCTGGGTCTGGTAAATAGGCTGTTTTAGGAGGGATACTAAAGCTCCAGACATCGCCTTTCCAGGGACTGTTCGGTTCAGTGTCATTGACTTCATCGATTCGCCAGTAATATGTCGTGCCCGGGACAAGGCCATCCGGAAAAGCAAATCCGGGGAAGCCAACAACAATAAACGTCCCTGTCTGATTGCCCTGGAACGTACCTTCGGCTCCGTCGTTCACGTCCTCAAAGTTTTCACCCAGATACACATCGTGTGAGGCTGCGAAATCTCCCGGTTTCCAAGCAAGATTCACCCACGTAGCCTCATGCAGGGTGCCATCAGCAGGCTCGGGACCAAAGGCGTAAGGCCAAGGCTGACCAGCCATAGCGGAGAGAATTTCGGCCTCCGACAAAACGTGGTCATATACACGCAAGTCATCAATGGTACAGGCGAACCACCAGTTTCTGTTTCTGTTGACACCTATAGCAAACTGGTTGAAAACAACATCGGTGTCAACGAGAGTATTACTGCTTGCCCAATTACCATTGTAGTAGAGATTCACAGATGTACCCTCTGTGGTTAACGCAAGATGTATCCAGTCCAACGTAACAGTGCCAAATACAAATTGATTTCCAGAATTGGGATTAATCCTGTAATTTCCAGGATCTCCACCATCCACGTCAACCTGGAAACCAGCGGTGTTCGGGAAATGGCTCGAAAATGGACTGCAGTAGTTGGGTTGCCCCAGGGTATCGGCCTTGACCCAAAGGGCGACACTGAAAGTCGCAAAGGTCTGTGTCTCGTCAAAGGAGTATGCAACAAAGTCATCGACACCATCGAAATGCAGCGCACTTCCGCCGCCATGCCCCTCTACCCATTGCGGCTCGGCAGTGAATGTACCATCATTGCCATTACCGGATGTGTCAAAGACAGTAGTACCGGAACCCTCTTCAAGTGCCCAGTGAACCAACAGGTCAGCCGAGGCATTGCCGCCTATGCTCAGCACTAAAACAAAAGAGACTAAATAAGTCAATTTCCTGAACATAATGTGTCCTCCTGAAAAAAAGTAAAAATAATCATACTTTGGCCACACACCAAAAAACTCGTTCCCACAGAAGCGGGATATGAATTTATCATTGAAATGTTAACACCTCATTTCGCGAAGCACACAGTCGCCTTTACGACTCACTCTGTGCCTTGCATAATTACTCCTCCTCGATTCGAAAAAATACAGGAATTGCACCCGCCAGAAGAACTCAAAGCTGTATACGCCGAAATTTTCGGGTCAATAACAATACTATTTATACCAAAACACCCACTCTCCCGTCAAGTATAAATGGTGATCGATTTTGTGCATAACAAGCATCCATCGGTATTCCAATCTTCTTTTGCAATCGACGGCTGAGTTTCCTTTTTCAGGAATTGGAAAACACCCTAATTTTCAGGTGACATTATGTATCCAAAATGTCTCCACGAATGTCAATTTTTCGTATGTCGAGTCCGAATAAATGTTAAATTTTTGCCAAAATACAGATATTTTTTGACAATTTTCTATGTTTAATCGGATTAAGTATATGGTGACAATCCTGATCGGCTCGATATTTGCTATCCAACTATCACTTCATTATTTCCGTAAAAAGCAATTTGTATGCTTCCTTACAATCCTCATTTTAGTCTGAAAATGGGGATTTATTGACAACGTATTCAATGCCTGTCGTCAATTAGTTAGTGACTATGGTCAATTATTAAGACTTATTATATATTGATATGGCTTTGTCAATCTTATTAAATACTGTATGGATATCCAAGGAGGATAGAAATGAACGTGTCAAAGAAACAATAAGAGACCAAATGTCTTGAAATCGAGCCCTCTATTGTGGTATTATTGACAATGTGGTATGCAGGAGCGCCGATTATGAAGTTAAATGAGAAATCCCGGGTTAATGAACTTGAGTCCGAAATCAATGGCCAAGAGAGGATTAGGTATGAACGAAAACATTTCTTTCAAGCTCAATGGCGAAGTAGTTAGCGTATACACCAATGCACAGCGTCCCCTTCTTTGGGTCTTGCGCACCAATCTGGGTTTGAAAGGAACAAAGTACGGCTGTGGGGAAGGTCTTTGTGGTGCGTGCACGGTCATCATAGACGGCAGGGCTCTCCGCTCTTGCGTGATTTCCGTCGGCAGTGTCAAAGACAAGGAGATTCTTACCATCGAGGGTCTGGCAAATGACGGAGAACTGCACCCTATTCAGGAAGCATTTGTAAAGCATGATGCTCTCCAGTGCGGCTTCTGCACGCCGGGCATGATTCTCAATGCCTACAGTCTTCTGTTGAGCAATCCCGAGCCAAGCCGGCAGGAAATCATCGATGGCATGGAGTACAACCTGTGCAGATGCGGGGCACATACTCGGATCATCCGAGCGATCGAAGAGGCCGCCCAGAAAATGAAAGGAGCCGTATAGATGAACGATGACAAATCGCAGATCGACAAGGGCAGCCGTGGCAAGAATCTCTACTCCGTCAACCGCCGTGGATTCCTTCAGGGTCTGGGCAGTGGAATCGTAATACTGTTCACCCTCGGTGAACTGCCGCGCGGATGGGCCGGTAGAGGTGGAAGCGGCGGCGGTTTCGACGCTCATCTTCATATAGGTGAAGACGGCAGAGTAACATGTTATACGAGCAGGGTCGAGCAGGGGCAGGGCATCATGACTTCCTTAGCCCAGTCGCTGGCCGACGAGCTTGACGTGTCTCTGGAATCTGTTGAGATGGTGATGTCGGATACGGCTCTCTGCCCGGACGACGGTCCCACGTGGGGCTCGACAACAACACCGACGTTCGGACCTGTTCTCAGGGCTGCCGGGGCCGAGGCACGTGCCATTCTGATCGAACTGGCCTCCTTGCGGCTCAACGTGCCCAAGGACCAACTGGCCGTCGAAGAGGGCGTTGTATTTGACAAGAACCAGGAATCTCGCACAATAACATACGGCGAACTGACCGAAGGCAAGACTATCGAGAGGTATCTGCAGCTTGCGCCCAGTATCAAGACTGTCGGCCAATACAATCTGATAGGCAATCCTATCAATCGCATCGACGCTGCGCAGAAAGTGACAGGCCAAGCCATGTATACCGGTGACTTCCAAGTTCCTGGTATGGTGCACGCAAGAGTCCTGCGGCCTCCGTCGCACGGCGCCAGGCTCAAGAGCCTCGATTCTTCTGCGGTGGACAGCATGGATGGATATGAGGTCGTCCGAGATGGTGAATTGGTGGCCATATTGCACGAGTATCCCGACCTGGCGGAGAACGCCTTGTCTATGCTCAATGCTGACTACGACATCCCTGAGCCGCGCTTTGACGACGAGACTGTCTTCGATTACTTCATGAATAACACCGGTCAGAGCAATGTAGAAGGTATGGCCGGCAATGTCCAGGGAGGCGGTAGAACCCCCTTAGAGCGTGTGTGAGAAGTGGCTTAAATTCCGTTTTATGCCGATATAGAATGATAT
>JACNGQ010000354.1 GCA_014384025.1 Planctomycetota bacterium
AATATCGATCACGTAGCGACGGTCAGGCAGGCACGCAAAACCGATGAGCCGGACCCTGTCTGGGCGGCGGCCGAATGCGAACTGGCCGGGGCAAACGGAATAACCATCCACCTGCGCCAGGACAGAAGGCATATTTGTGACAGGGATGTTCGGCTGTTAAAAGAAACAGTCACATGCAAATTGAATCTTGAGATGTGTATGGCTGAGCCCATAGTCAAGATCGCCGAAGAAATTCAGCCCGACCAGGTAACCTTAGTACCCGAAAAAAGAGCCGAGCTGACCACCGAAGGCGGTCTGGATTGCCTCAAATACCAAAGACGCCTTGCCGAGGTTGTCAAAAGGATGCACAAGAAACGCATTCTGGTAAGCACCTTTATCGCACCCGAGAAAGAGCAAATAATCGCCTCGGCCCAGACCGGCTGTGACGCAATAGAGCTTCATACCGGCATGTATGCAAACGCCGTCAGTCAAAGAGCCGCCAAGAAAAGACTGAACGAGCTGCAGGCCGGCAAAAACCTGGCAAGGGAAAACAATCTGGTTGTTCATGCTGGACACGGTCTGACATATCGTAACATCGAAGGTGTAGCCCGCATTACAAATCTTTGCGAGTTCAATATCGGGCACAGTATTATAGCACGGGCGGTCTTTGTGGGGATAAGACAGGCAACAGCAGAAATGATAAAACTGATAGACAAATTCGGTTCGTAGTTCATAAAGGAGCTAAAAATGTTTACAGGGGCAATGGTGGCGCTGATTACGCCTTTTCAGGAGGGCGAAATCGATTTTCAAACGCTGGATGAGCTGATTGATTTCCAATTGGCAAACGGCATAGACGCAATAGTTCCGGTAGGAACGACCGGCGAATCCCCAACGTTAAGTCCCGATGAGCATAAACAGGTCATCGAAAGAGTGGTCCAGGCTGTGGGCGGACAAGTCCCTGTAATTGCAGGTGCCGGCTCGAACAGTACCGCTGAGGCAATTGACTTTACCGAATTTTCAAAAAAGGTAGGCGCTGATGCGACACTGCAGGTCGGGCCGTACTATAACAAACCCATGCAGGAAGGTTTTTATCAGCATTTCAAGGCTATAGCAGAGGAGGTTGACCTGCCCATAGTATTGTATAACATACCGGGCCGATGTGGAGCAGGTATGACACCGGAGACTATAGCACGCTTAGCCGAGATCGAAAATATTGTCGCAGTTAAAGAGGCGACCGGCAGCCTTGACCAGGCCAGCGAAATTGCAGCTCGATGCGATATAACCATAATCTCAGGCGATGATTCTCTTACACTGCCGTTAGCTTCGATCGGCGGTAAAGGGGTTATCAGCGTAGTAGCAAACATCGTACCTGCCGACGTAAAAGCAATGACAGATTTGATTCTGGAAGGTGATTTGGTCACAGCGAGGCAATGGCACAAAAAGCTGTTTATGCTGTGCAAAAGCATGCTTACCTTAGCGACCAATCCGATACCGATTAAGGCGGCGATGGCTATGCTGAATATGGCTTCGGAGGAACTGCGTCTGCCGATGACACCACTGGAAGAAGACAAAAAAGCCATCCTGAAAAAAACATTGGAAGACTACGGGCTACTAAATTAATAATCACCACTTCCCTTGATTTTTCCATTTAGCTCTGTGACTGAAAAACCCTCCGCCGTAACAATATGCCTGCGGTCGGTGAGGATTAGCCATGGCAGTGACTGCATAGCCCAGGTGCGTCCAAGGACGGTTATATCTCCATCAAATTTCCCGCATGGAATTGTTATCCTGTTTTTTTTCAGCCAGTCATTAAGCCTCGAATCAACAATCTGGCCGGCATAGACCAGGACAGTATCAACGCCCTCCTCGGCCAACAACTTTTCCCTTTTACTAAGCTGCTGCACACAATTGGATGCCTCCTGCTCCATATGCCAGAAACAAACGAGCACCTTTTCACCCTCAGTATTCGAAGCCGATTTCAAACCAAACTGCTCCAGTTCCGGTAAAGCTTTACCTACTAAAGAAGATCCACCCGTATGCACGCGTTTTTGCCCAAGGACAATCCTTACATCCTTATCCCCCGCTTGTGCCTCAAGAAAACCCTCATCATCGTCACTTGCCCATCCAGCCTGAAGCCGCAGAGGCCCATTGGATATTCGACTGAATGAAAACCGGCCATCGGTATCGGTTATTGTATGTTTTCGCGGCTGCTCCTGACCACCCGTTATGCCCCGTAAGTGGATATGTTTGTTAGATACGAACTTGTTCACGTTATCAACAACTACGCCGGAAATCGACATATTCAATGGCTGCAAAACAAAAGGACTCAAATCGACTCGATTGTTGGAGGTTTTGGTTAGCGAGACCTGCTCAAACCGCAACGGACAATAGCCCGCAGCATTAACGTTAATACGATAGATATCATCTTTCTGCAACGGCGGAACAGCCGGTATTTCGTAATGTCCTTTTGTGTCAGTAACTATCTCTTCTCCAACGTATGCCAGCCAACCTGACAGACGATTAACAAACTGGATTCTTGCTACCGGAATCGACTGGCCGTTTGGGTCGGTTATGCGCCCGGCCACTGTCAAAGCTGGCTTAAGCACGATGTTTATCGGTCTTGTTCGGTCTTTGATTTCGACTGCCGCAGCCAGGTTGTGTTGTTCATCTCGCGCAAACAGATAAGCCTGCTTGCTTACTTCTCGCCAATTAATATGAAATTTTCCTTTAGCATCTGTACGAACTGCATTACCCTGTGGTACGACCGCAACCGTTGCACCGGATACGACTCGACCGGACTGGTCCCGCACAGTACCGAAAAACTCTGGATTATGGTACAGCAGAACCCTCATACGAGATGGCCTGGTTTTAACTACGACCTTGCCATCAAAGCGCGAATATTCCCCACCTCCAGCCATGACATTGGATTGTCCGAGTGGAGCTCGAAAACTTACACGCCCATTACGATCGGTCCTGATGCCTTGATAGAAGCAGGGGTGCTTTCCGAATCCGGCTTTTTGCCACAGGGATACATAGACATCCTCAGCCAGTTGTTTTGTGGCCGCGTCACGAACGACCACTTCGACAAGCCCCCCCTTGCTCAATCTGACGACAACTCCATCGGTGGTTTGACCTGCTTTAGCTACAATTTTAACATCCCTGCCCACCCACTGGGCCATTCTATCTCGCGGCGCAACTACTTGTAGTGAATACGCGTCATCAGGCACATTCTCAAAAAGAAACCGTCCATCCTCTCCTGAAATGGCGCGGTTAGTGCAATAATAGTTTGCCACACTCTTGTCAGGCCGGATCAGCAACCTTACTCCCGCAACCGGCTTGCCAACAGAATCAACCACCTGACCTTGAATCTTAGCCTCATCAGGCAAAACAATACGAATATCGGTCCGACCGGCCGCATAACGATAGCCCGGCATACTATCCGAGGCCATAAATGTGTAAACATTCGCTTTTCCGATGGCTGTAACAAGAAAGTCTGCGCTACCGTCTGGAGGCACATTGCCAAAATGAAAACGGCCCTTGTCATCCGTCTCTACAGTGAACCAATCCTCGGGCGCACTGATACGATGCTCATTATCCAGATAGCTCGAATCGAGTTCTGCTCGTACTCGAGCTCCGGCAACGGGCTTACCCAACTCGTCCACAACAGTTCCGGCCAATACACAGGCCTTATCCAGCAGCATTGTAAGCTCCGAGCCATCTACAGGCAAAGCATTGTTATCCAGACGGTCCCAGGTAAACGCTAAAGATTTCTTCCGAGCGACAATACATGCACCATTATGGCGGCTAAAATCAAGATTCAATGCTGTAGTACCTTCAGAACCGGTCGTTTTCTTCTCTATCAAGTCCATGCGCTTCTTGCCATCAGCCCAATCAAAGATTATTTCAAGAGTTGCGACCTCGGCGCCTACAACCAGGTTACCGTTTATATCCACGACCTTAACGGTGTAATTAACCTTGTGATTTGAATTTTGACCGACTGCGACCACCGATAGAAAAAAATAAATTAAAACGCAAACTTGACTTGAAAACCTGTTCATGATCCGCACCTTTCGATAAAAAATACGGCTTAATTCATAAACACCGGCTGTGCTATGACGACAACTATACCATATATATAGATGTAATAATGGTGGTTTCGTTACAAAAAAAACATCAAAAGCTGAAAAACAACACAAAAAATTCGCACTCAGCTTTTCATCCACTGCTGAGCCCGCTCATAGGTCTTGAGTGTGGCTGAAATCATCTTGCTGACGGTGTGATTGTCTTTTAAATGCTGCTGTGCCCTTTTGGCGATTTTACGTGCAAAATCACGCTTGTTTAACAAACGTTGAAGTGTACTCACTATACTAAGCTCATCATCCGGATCAAAGATTACAGCGGTTTGACCATCGATAATCAAATCATCTACGCCGCCCTTACAAGTCGCGACAGCAGAACCGACACTCATCGCCTCCAATAACAAAGGATTAAAAGCATAGTCAGGCTGCGGCTGTACGAAAATATCACCTGCCCCAAGGAGCGACCGCCAGGGCTTTAATCTCGGAACGATAGTAACTGTCTGCAAGAGACCGAGCGCAGCCAGCAATTTCCGCAACTGCCCTTCGCCCCGTCCGCTGCCTGTTACAATCATCATAAATTCATATCCGTCAATCATAAGATGCCTGATCGCAGTAAATAAATTCTCTATGCTGTCCACATTATCCAAAGGTTGAGTCATCACAATAGTTGCACAGTGGGAAGAATCGGAAAAACATCCGTTGTCTTCGACCACGAATGTACCTATATTTATCTGCTCAATTCTATCACCAAAGCGAGGGTAGGCTCCGGCAATATCAGAAGCTATACTTTTTGCCGGAGTAATGATTCTTGCACAACGCCTCGGCGAAACAGAAAACCGAACCAACTGTTTTGCCAGGGAATTAACCGTCAATATATAAGGCAAATCCAATCGACGGGTCACTCTCCTCGTAAGCAGTGCCCTGCTCTCACATAAGCAGTGCAAAACGGTCGGCTTGAACTTCGCGAGTCTTTCAATAAGCAGCCTTCTATTTAAATGTTCGGCCAACGGCAGCTCGAAAACAGGGTATTTTATGATCTCAGCGGCGCCGGTAAACATAGAATCCGTATCACAACCAGGCGGACAAACCAAAGCCGCAGGTATCGATTCATCAGCCAGGCCTACCAACAGGTGCTCTAAGAATATAGAGTACTCAGAAACCGTATGTTCCGAAGCAATCAGAGCTAATCGAAGAGTTTTCTTTGTTACGTTTTCCGATGCCAAATTCGTTTGCTCCTTGCTAACTGACTTACTACTGTTTTGTATATTCCATGTCGTATATTGAATGAATAATATTTTATCGTAAAGATGATTTTTAAGCCACTGTTAAAATTGGTGGTCTTGCGGTGTACTTATGCTTGTGGTGTTTGTGTGATTTGTTTTGTCAGTTCCCCCAAAAGGACATGCATTTGTGGGTCGGATTTCTGGGCCTGACTTATCTTGCTGCAAGCGTGCATAACAGTAGTGTGGTCCCGGCCTCCCAAATGGCCTCCAATTTCTTCGAGGCTGTGCTTGGTTAAATTTCTGGCTAAGTACATACAAATCTGACGAGGTTCAGTAATGCTCTGGCTTCGCTTTTTGCTTTGCAAGTCTGCAAGACGAACGTCAAAATGACCTGTTACTACTTCAATAATATCAGTGATACTAATATGTCTGGCTGCCGCTTTGATCTGGCCTTCAAGAGCTGTCTGAACTAATTCGAGGTCGATTACTTTCTCGGTCGTAGTGGCAACGGCATAAATAGTGGTCAAAGCGCCTTCCAACTCCCTGATATTTGCATGAACTTTGCGGGCGATATATTCGGCTATATCATCGGAAATATTCAGACCTCGAAGGTGCGCCTTTTTTTGGACGATAGCAACTCTTGTCTCATAGCTCGGTGGGTCGATTCGTGTAACAAGACCCCAGTTAAATCTGCTGATAAGACGCGTTTCGAGCGAAGGAATCTTGCCGGGCGGGCTGTCGGCGCTGAG
>JACNGQ010000042.1 GCA_014384025.1 Planctomycetota bacterium
TAAGAAGAGGCGTTTAAGTGCAACGATGGTTTTAGTAGTTTTTGGTGTTTTGCTGCTGACGAGCACGGCGTCGGTTTTTGCGGATGTTAAGCTGCCGGCCGTGATAGGTGATAATATGGTGTTGCAGCGGGACAAGAAGGTCTCTATCTGGGGCTGGGCAATGCCGGGTGAGGAAGTGATGGTTGGGGTTAGCTGGAGCGGTATGAAGTGGGCGGTTACTGCGGACGAAGAGGGTAAGTGGATGTTTAAGATGAATCCGCCGGAGACAGGCGGGCCCTATGAAATGACTATCAGCGGCAAGAATCTGATAAAGATTAAAAATATTATGGTCGGTGAGGTCTGGGTTTGTTCGGGCCAGTCGAATATGCAGTGGTCGGTGCAGGCGTCGAATAATGCCAAAGAGGAAATTTCAGCGGCGAAGTATCCGAATATTCGGCTGTTTTCGGTTAAGCGGACGGTTGCGACTGAGCCGCAATCGGACTGTGAAGGGAGCTGGTCAGAGTGCAGCCCGGAGACGGTTGGCGGTTTTACAGCGGTCGGCTACTTTTTCGGCCGGGAGTTGTATAAAGAGCTTGATGTACCGATTGGCTTGATTCATACATCATGGGGCGGGACTCCATCTGAAGCATGGACCAGTCGAGAAATGCTTGAGAAGGTGCCGGATGCGGCGCCGATTTTAAAGCGGTATGATGATGCGGTAGCAAATTATGCACAGATAAAGCAGGAATATGAGCAGAAATTAGTTGAATGGAAGGAGGCCGCTGAAAAGGCCAAGGCCGAAGGTAAGAAAGCGCCGGGAAGGCCGGGTACGCCATATGGGCCTGAGCATCCCCACGCGGCGGCAGGTTTGTATAATGCAATGATAGCTCCTCTGATTCCGTATGGTATTAATGGGGCTATATGGTATCAGGGTGAGTCAAATGCAGGCAGGGCTTATCAGTATCGGAAAATTTTTCCCGCAATGATTAATAACTGGCGCGAGGACTGGGGGCAGGGAGATTTTAGTTTTCTTTTTGTTCAGCTGGCTAATTTTATGGAGACCAAACCTGAGCCGGGTGACAGTGCATGGGCGGAGCTGCGTGAAGCTCAGTTGATGACACTGGATTTGCCGAATACGGGGATGGCGGTGATAATAGATATCGGAGAAGCTAAGGATATACATCCGAAGAACAAGCAGGATGTCGGCAGGCGTTTGGCGTTGTGGCCACTGGCAAAGATCTATGGAAAAGATTTGGTTTATTCCGGGCCTCTCTTCAAAAGAATGAACATCGAGGGCAACAAGATTGTCCTGGATTTCGACAATGTTGGCGGCGGGATTATTACCAAGGGGGGGGCGTTGAAAGGTTTTGCAATTGCAGGGGCCGACCGGAAGTTTGTATGGGCGGATGCTAAAATAGACGGCGATAAAGTTGTAGTCAGCAGTAATGAGGTTTCGTTGCCTGTTGCAGTGCGTTACGCATGGGCGGATAATCCTGTGTGCAATCTCTATAACGCAGAAGGGCTGCCGGCGTCTCCGTTCCGTACGGATACCTGGCCCGGTGTTACGATTAACAGTAAATAAGGCTTCATATTTTTCCTGGATTGTCGCCTGTAACGGCAATGGCATATGGGGAGCATAAGATGGTAAATAATACCGTTACCGCGCCGAAGGGTTTTTTGGCGGCTGGGATACATTGCGGCGTGAAAAAATCCGGCAAACCGGATTTAGGCCTGATTGTTTGTCCGACCGGGGTAAAAGCAGCGGCGGTTTTTACAACCAATAAGGTAGTTTCGGCAGCGGTACAGGTTTGTAAAAAGCACGTTAAAAGCGTGAGTATCTCGGCGGTGGTTGTTAATTCCGGTAACGCCAATACCTGCACGGGTAAGCAGGGATTGGCTAATGCAGTACGGATGTGCAGCGAGACTGCGAAGCAGATTGAAAGTGAACCTCATAATGTGCTTGTTGCATCTACGGGTATTATCGGGGAGCAGTTGCCTATAGGTAAGATTACTTCGGGTATTTCAAAAGCGGCGGAACAACTCTCCGCTTCATCTGAAAGCGGCCTGGATTTTGTGAAGGCTATAATGACCACCGACACCCGGGCGAAGCAAGCCGTGCGCCGGCTTGAAATATCAGGTGCGAAAGTAACGATGGCCGGGACGGTCAAAGGAGCGGGTATGATTGCACCGAATATGGCGACTACACTTTGCTTTATTACTACGGACGCAGCTATAACAAAACCATTACTTTCGAAGGCCTTAAAAGCGGCCATAGGAAATTCGCTGAACAGGCTTACTGTTGACGGGCATCAAAGCACGAATGATACCGCGATAATACTTGCTTCCGGGCTGGCTGGTAACCGGCCGATAGCGAGTCAGTGTCCAAGGTATAAAAAATTCGCAAACGTGCTTGGCCAGTTATGTGATGATTTGGCGAGGCAGATGGCGCTCGATGCCGAAGGGGCAACAAGGATGTTTAAGGTGGTTATCAAAGGTGCGGCTTCAAAAGCCGATGCTGCGAGGGCGTGCAGGGCGGTTGCCGATTATCCGCTGGTAAAATGCGCAGTCCATGGGGGCGACCCCAACTGGGGCAGAATTATCTGTGCCGTAGGATCGGCGAAGGTGAAATTGAATCCGGATAAGCTCTCGTGTAAGCTCGATGATGTAACTGTTTTTAAGAATGGCGCCCCTATAAAATTTGATAGAAAAAAGGCAAGTAAGGTTGTTTCTCAACTTGAGCACACCATAACTGTGGAATTAGGGGCGGGCAAGGTAAGCGATTTTTGTTACGGCTGCGATTTAAGCGCCGGATATGTCAAAATCAACGCTGATTACCACACATGACCTGGGAAAATAGGGAAAACAGGCATTAGTAATTTTGCACTTTTTTTCTGAACTTATGCATTTTTGACCTATTTTTGTTTTTCTCAAAAATAATAAAGTTGAAAAGATACTCTATTTGGTTAAACTGCGTGGTAATTTTAAGTCTTTCGTGATAGTCGGGATGAAAGTCAATTTCTAAGGAGTAAAACAGTGAAAGTTATGAAGAGTACTATAGGATTTTTGGTGCCGACATTTGCATTTAGTGCGGCGGCAATGGCGGCGGAAGGTTCCGGATCGACTGAGCTTGCGGGTACGCCACTGAGCTGGTGGCTTGCGCCGGTATCGGCGATATTTGCCCTGGGATTTGCGTATTATTTCTATAAGAAGGTTATGGAAGCGCCCGAAGGCACTGAGAAAATGATAGAAATTGCTAATTACGTCCGTGAAGGCGCTTATGCCTACTTGTTCAGGCAGTACAGCGTTGTAGCCCTGGTATTTGCAATCCTGCTGGTAATCTTCGCTATCTGTGCTTATCTGGGGGTTCAGAATCCGTTTGTTCCAATTGCGTTTCTTACGGGCGGTTTCTTTAGCGGGCTATGCGGCTTTTTAGGTATGAAAACGGCGACAAACGCCTCATCCCGTACCGCTCAGGGTGCAAGCGAGAGTCTGAATAAAGGCCTTCAGGTCGCTTTTCGTTCGGGTGCGGTTATGGGCCTTGTCGTTGTGGGCTTTGGTCTGCTGGATATTTCGCTGTGGTATCTTATTCTTGATAAGATTGTTTATACTATACCCCATATGGAGACAGGACTGAAATTTCTGGGATTGCAGCTTGTACCGGCTGGTATGGACCATCATCATAAGCTTGTGGAAATTACGACAACGATGATAACTTTCGGTATGGGTGCATCGACTCAGGCCTTATTTGCCCGTGTCGGCGGCGGTATTTACACCAAGGCGGCAGATGTCGGGGCGGACCTTGTCGGCAAGGTCGAAGCGGGCATTCCCGAGGACGACCCGAGAAACCCGGCCACAATCGCTGATAATGTCGGCGACAATGTCGGCGATGTCGCCGGTATGGGCGCGGACCTTTACGAAAGCTACTGCGGCTCGATACTTGCAACAGCGGCGTTGGGGGCGGCTTTGACACTGTCGTCACAAGAGATGGTTCTCAAGGCTGTTCTTGCCCCGATGCTTGTTGCGGGCCTTGGTATTATCCTTTCTATCATTGGTATCTTTATGGTTCGCTGCAAGGAGGACGCCAGCCAGAAGAACCTTCTCAGGGCATTACTTTTCGGAACGATGGGCAGTTCGGTGCTGATTATTGCGGCTGTTGCTGGGCTGGCCCATGCCGAATGGATTACATGGGGTGTCTTCGGCTCGGTTGTTTCCGGTCTTGTTGCCGGTGTGCTGATAGGCCAGTTTACCGAGTATTACACGTCCGACGAGTATGGGCCTACGAGAGGGATAGCCGAGCAGGCAGAGATGGGTGCAGCAACGACTATTATAGACGGCTTAGCAACAGGTATGTTTTCGGCAGGCTTGCCTGTAATAACGATAGTCATCGGTATTTTGTGTGCCTTTGGTTTTGCCGGCGGTTTTTCAAATATATCGATGGGTCTTTACGGAATCGGTTTTGCCGCGGTTGGAATGCTTGCCACGTTGGGTATTACTTTGGCAACCGACGCGTACGGCCCGATTGCGGACAACGCAGGCGGTAACGCCGAGATGAGCGGCCTCGGTGAAGAGGTGAGAAAAAGAACAGACGCCCTCGATGCCCTTGGTAATACTACCGCGGCGACTGGCAAGGGATTTGCTATCGGCTCAGCGGCTTTGACGGCTATGGCACTTCTTGCTGCGTATATCGAAGAGGTTCGTATATGGATTGGCCGGCTTGCATCAGAAAGTGTCGATGGAATATATCGCATTGGCGAGGTGGCATTTGCGGCTACGGACGGTGTTGCCGGCGCGGTCAATGTCAAGACCGCCCCGATTATGGAATTTGTTAATGCCTATGGCCTCAATATTATGAATCCGAAGTTAATCTGCGGTTTGTTCATTGGCGCTATGATGGCCTTTGTATTCTGTGCTATGACAATGAAGGCGGTCGGCAGGGCAGCCGGGGACATGGTCAATGAGGTCCGGCGCCAGTTCAGGGAAATCGCGGGTATTATGGAAGGGACTGGGCAGCCCGATTATGCCCGCTGTGTTTCCATTTCCACACGCGGCGCGCAGAAAGAGATGATTCTGCCGTCACTGCTGGCGATTATAGTTCCTGTTGTCACCGGCCTGTTACTTGGTATAGCAGGTGTGATGGGGCTTTTGGCAGGGGGATTAAGCTGTGGTTTTGTTCTTGCTATTACACTGAACAATGCCGGCGGCGCCTGGGACAACGCCAAAAAGTACATTGAAAAAGGCGCTCACGGCGGCAAAGGCTCGGATGCACACAAGGCCGCGGTTGTTGGTGACACTGTTGGCGACCCATGTAAGGACACCTCCGGACCGAGTTTGAATATTCTTATAAAGCTGATGACTATGGTCAGCGTTGTGTTCTCAGGCGTTGTGGTAAAGTTCTCGCCGGTTATCAGCGACTGGCTTGGCATCAGCTTTAAGTAATCGAGGATATGGTATTCCGAGTTGCGCAGTTGACGCGACCGGTTAATAAGAGTAATCTATTGGGGCAGCCAGAGAGGCTGCCCCGTTTTTATTAAATGTGAGGATGTAGAACTTGGCAAAAAAGAAAACCAAAAAAACTGTTAAGAAAAAGACGCAAAAGAAAGTTTCTGCGGCCAAACCAAAGACACAAAAGAAAGTGTCCGTGGCCAAGCCAAAGACACAAAAAAAGAAAGCATTGGAACCGGCAAGGGCCTTTGCTCTGGCTGCTGCGAAAGTGGCCGCTGAGAGGCATTGCAGTGATATTGTCGTTCTGGATTTGAGCGGGAAATCTCCGGCTACCGATTATTTTGTAATCGCTACCGGCATAAGCGACAGGCAGATGCGCACCGTGGCCGATGAAATCAACGAAGCTGCGAGAAAAGTTCATTTTCAGCGTTTCGGCAGGGCGGGCTATGAACAGGCACGCTGGATTCTGCTGGATTATGTCGATGTCGTTATCCACATCTTCGACAGCGAATATCGGGACTATTACGATTTGGAATTACTCTGGGGCGATGCAGAAAGATTGACGATTGATAAATAAAAAATCAGCCACAGAGAACA
>JACNGQ010000356.1 GCA_014384025.1 Planctomycetota bacterium
GGCGCTTTTATCACCGAAAAAGAATCTGATTGCATCTTAAGCTGCGATTATTCACAAATCGAGCTTCGCCTTCTGGCACATTTTTCAAAAGACCGCGCCCTGATGAACGCCTTCGCCGACGACAGGGACATTCATCGTTTCGTAGCATCGCAGATTTACGATTGCGCGATTGAAGACGTAACCAGCGAGATGCGCTCACGCTGCAAAGCCGTGAATTTCGGCATCATCTACGGCCAGGGGGCATTCGGACTTTCGCGGACTATCGGAATAAACCAGGGCGAAGCCAAAAAATTTATAGAAGACTATTTTGCCCGCTACAGCTCAATCCGGAAATTTATGGACGACTGCATCGCCCTCGCTAAGCAGACCGGCTACGCAGAGACCATTTTGCACCGCCGGCGAAAAATCCAAAACCTGTCCAGTAAAAACGCAGGCAAACGTTCGCAGGCTGAGCGGCTCGCAGTCAACACGGTTATTCAGGGCTCTGCCGCCGATTTAATAAAAGTAGCAATGATAACCATTCAGAAAAAAATCGAAGCCGAACAATTACCTGTTCGCATGATCCTCCAAATTCACGATGAGCTTGTTTTCGAGCTGCCCGCAGTCGATGCCGACAACCATGCAAAATGGATAGAAGAGCAAATGATTAGCGCTATCAGTCTTGATGTTCCGCTAAAGGTCGATATAACAAAAGGCCCAACCTGGTTGGGTGATAAATAGAAGACAACAAGGCCGTATTTACCCATTCGACAGATTTGCAGTAATATTTGTTTATTGTGAAAAATATAACTCAAATATATAATGTACGATTTTAAATAGGTTAATGATATGGTTTTACAAAAGGTTTATATATATGAGAGCAGTGCTCGCTTTTACACCAAATGCGAATCCAACATACGTTCCGCTCGGAATAGCCTCTTTGTCTTCATATATCAAAGCAAGCAGTCAGGACATCAATCTACGTTCGGTTGATTTGAATGCGGCCACATGGAACTGGCTGATTGACCAAAAAAATGAATATCTGCCTTTTCGGAATTTCATGCAGGGCAAATACGGATATTTTTATGATGAAATACAGTACAGAACACATCAGACCGTATGGAAACAGCTTTTTGCCTTATTGGAACAATATAACCTGGAGGCCAGATTTTACCTCGAAAGGGAAACATTAACCACCGAGCTTCAACGACTGCTGGATTTTCAATCAAACCTTGTTTTAGAGAACGATCCGGAGCTTATAGGTTTTTCTGTAATGTATCCCAGGCAGATTATCTTTACCTTAGCTCTTGCAAAATATCTGAATGCCACAAACTCGTTTCTTACAGGATACAACAGAGAAACAGTAAAACCCGAAATTGTCATTGGGGGCGCGATGATCTCGGCATTACAGGCCGAAGATATTCTTCATATGTGTCCCTTTGTTGAAGCAGTCTTCGACGGCGAAGGCGAATCCGGACTGAAGATGCTTTGTGAAGGCAGGAATTTTCCGGAAATTCCCGGATTGGTTCATCGGGTAACAGGGAACGTCTTAAGAAACCGAAAAACGGACACTATCAGTCTGACAAGATTACCTTTGCCGGAATTTACAGATTTAAATCTCAATATGTATCTTAGCCCCGAGCCTGTGGCGCCGGTTGTCTTTTCCCGCGGCTGCAAGTGGCGGAAATGCCGGTTCTGCGCCCACAACTTTTCTTACAGCGGATATCGCAAGAGAAATACAATACAATTCGTCGAATATCTTTCAAAACTCAGGCGTAAAAATGGCATTCGGCATTTTTATTTTGCCGATCAGTACATTGAAACTGCTGATATGACGAGCCTCGCTGAGGAAATAGTGAACAAAAAGCTGGATATCTTTTACCATATTATGTGCCGACCGACAGACGATTATAATCCCGAGGTGCTTGAGAAGCTCTTTAAGTCGGGATGTCGATGGATTAGCTGGGGGATAGAGAGCGGCTCACAGCGTCTTTTGGATATCTGCAGAAAGGGAACGTACGTTGAGACGATTCGCAGAATAGTACGAGACTCAAACGATGCAGGTATCTCGAATCTTCTTATGCTTATTTTCGGCCTGCCAAAATCAACAGAAGAGGATTTTAATGCCACAATACATCTTCTGGATGATCTGGAAGATGCGGTTGATGCCGTTACAAACAGTACTTTTCAACTTTTCGACGGGACGGTATTTTCCGTCCAGGCGAAGGAATTCGGTATGAAAGTCACCGGACGTGAAAGACTCTTGTCTTGTGAGAACAGGACATTGTACTCCAATCGTTTGTTTTACCGGGAAAAATCTTCTGATGGAACCACACGCCCGCCACAAGGTTTCCTGGAAATTAAAAGACTGGAACACCGCAGACTCTGGATGGGCCCGCCTTCCATATTCGAAAACATTTGCTGCGAACATTATCTCTTGTATGCGGCACATCTTAAGAGCAATAATACCAAGAGAAATGAATTTCAGGATTATCAATTTCCGGTGCCTTCGGCCGGTTAATATCGAAAAGATTCGGATCTGAAATATTCACAAATAGTCGAATCACTTTATACGTTTTCAGGAAATATTCGCGTCTGCACAAAAGATAGTCTTGAAAGGAAAGCAGAATCCTTTATAATAACCGTCTTTGTAATTAGGCTAAGAAAGCCATATATTGAAACATGGAGATATCCGAGATGGAAAATCATCGTATCAGTAAAATAAAAAGGTCCAGAAAAATGGGTTTTAGGGCTCGAAACCGAAGCAAGAACGGACACAAGATATTTCGCAGAAAACGGGGCGTCGGACGTTCGATTAATTGCGTTTAGAAACTATCAGTTAAGGATTTGCGAAAATTAGTCTATGTTGTTCGATATCTATTAATAAAGTGTCAAGAAATTAGAGAGAAATCTAATCAAAAGGGGCCTATACCTAATCGGCATAGGCCCCGAATTGATACGAATCACAATATTGGCAATTTAATTAATTGTCACTTCCTAATTACTGTGCGGGTGGATAGAGACGAATGTCGTCGAAGTATAACATACCCGAACCGCCGGCACCCGATCTAAGACCAAGAGTAATCGAAGTTACATTGGCGAGATTTACGCCCTGGTCGGCAAATGCCTGGAGGTCGATATTCCATTCGGTCCAGGTAGATGCCTGTGCCGCAGCAGGATTGCCGTTGTCAACACTAGCGCTGCCGTTGAGCATAACATACATCGTATCGGCAGCATTGGCTGAAGCGCCTCGGTACCAAATAGTCAGTTTGTTTACACCTTTTACCGTCCAGTCACGATTGGAAGTCAAATTTAGAGTAGCCTCAGATTTACCGACTGCGTTATCATAGATCATCGGCATCGATTGATTGCCACTGTGAACAATAGTCTGCTCGGCAAAGGGAGGATTAGCATGACCAACGACGGAACCGTTTGCGGCCGGATTGTCGTATCCGTCTATCCAAGAGTAAAATATCCTGTTACTCGCGGGGTCATCTTCATTAAGGTCGTTGTAGCTCTCCATATCGTCAATGATAAGGAAGTTGGCCGTAGTAAAGCTCCAGAGCGGGCCTGTCCACGGGCTGTCGGCATTGGCGCTGTTGGCTTCATCAACACGCCAGTAGTAGGTAGTATCCCACTCGAGTTGTCCGGGCTCATAGCTCTCGGAACCAAGGTTGCCGCTGCCTTTATATTCAGGGGAACTTGTATCGGCGTTTTTCACGGCCTCTTTATCAGAGCCGAAGTAAACCTCATGTGATGCACCATTGACTCCCGGCACCCATGTGAGAACAGGTGTCTGAGAAACATCCACGGCGCCATTGGCCGGGTCCAGGCTCGCGACGGCGCCCTCAGTAGTAAAGCTCCAGACGTCGCCTTTGTGCGTGAAGGGGGGATCGAACTCATCGACCCGCCAGAAGTAAGTCTTGGCAAATTCAAGTGTTCCGGGAGTGAAATTCGTAGTTCCCTGAGGAAGACTGCCAGCCGCATTATTCACATCGTCAAAATCGTCGCCGAAATATACGGTGTGAACTATTGCACCGAAACCGGGCTGCCAGCTAAGGACCACATTCGGGTCTACAAGTTCGGCTCCTACAGCCGGTTTTGGTTCATATGCGGTCTTAGGTGCAACTTTAAAGCTCCAGACAAAACCTTCGTGTTTAGTTGTACCGTCGGCCTCAACCTCGTCGACCCTCCAGTAGTATGTCGTGTCCGGCACAAGGCCATCTGGATAAGGCATGCCGGGGAATCCGACGACAAAGAACTCCGTTGCCTGATTACCCAAAAAAGCGATCTCGGCGCCGGCTTCCACATCAGCTCGATTTTCACTGAAATAAACATCATGCGAAGCCGCAGTATCTCCCTTGTTCCACGCAACACTCGCCCAAGTGTCCCGATAGTATGCACCGTCAGCCGGAGCAGGTAAGTAAGCACGTTTACTGCCATATTCTATATGCAACATCGTAGTGGTTCCTGTTCCGGAGGTAGCAACCCTAACTCCTTGAGACGGATTGTCGGGATTGTCGCTGATTATTATCGCCATGGCATTGCCGGAAGACCAGCCATCCTGGTTGATTATTTCTTGGATGACGGTGGAAATATCCGAAGTATGTTGTTTTTGATTTGCTGTAGGCCAGGCCCCCGGTTGCCATTCGATATTAGCCTCCGTTCTTATCCTGCTACTGACGTCATAATCAGTTTCAGTAAATTTAGGGGCATTCGGAACCAATTCGCCATCGATGATAAGATTGACGGCATCAGGACCTGAGACGTCCTCAACTGTGAACACAACATACGCATTCGTAATCTCAACGCCTATCGGGACCTGGACGTTCAGAAAACGCAAACCTATTACCTGTAAACCGCCATCATCTGGAAGCTCCAGATCGCTACTGTCCACATACATACCTCTTGAGAGTTGGTCCTCAACAGAATCATTACCGCCAACGTTTTCAACCTCAACGACCATGCCGGCAAAGGTGGCATTTGCAGCAACGATAGACAGAAGTGCAACGAAAACAATTAATTTTCTGCACATAATAATCATCCTTAAAAATAAGTTATTGATAATAATGCTTTGGCCACACACCAAAACATCTTTTCTTAATAGTAAAAATTGACAATCGATATGAATAATTAAAACAGGTGCACAAAATCCTTACAGGAAAATCTGCGATCTGTAAATATTCCTCCTCAATTTACTTTTAGAAATTTGCCTGAAAATAAACTTCACGCCCACAGGTGCTTGACTATATACGAACAGGCATACTTAACATTATTTATACCAAATTATTTGTCTTCCTGTCAAGGAATATCCTTACAAGATTACCTGCAATTTAGAAAATATAAATGAGTCCACTCTAAAAAGGTAATGCTCGAAAAGCTCAGAATATTGTGCCCTGGAAGCGTTTTGGCTTGATTTTCATAATGAATTATGTATGATGGCTTTTGATAAAAATAATCATTTTCACGAGGGAAAAAGGATGTTCCGCAAAAACACTTTTCATCTCCAGTCATCTTTATTCGGTATCGCAAGCCAGTTGCCGGAAGCCAAGCTTAAAAAACTCAAGAAGTCGAAAGAATATGAGTTTTATCGGTTAGTCTTTTGCAAGATAAACGAAAAAGAATTTTCGGCATTGTACTCAGACAACTGCAGCAGGCCAAATGCTCCTGTTAATTCTCTTGTGGCTTCCATAATACTGATGTACCACAACAACTGGACAACCGAAAAATTATTCGACCGCATTGATTTCGATTTGCTTACTCGCACAGCCTTGGGATTGGATACGCTGGAACAGACACCTTTTTGTCCTGCGACCTTCTTTAATTTCCAGAACAGGCTGCTTTCTCACTTTGTTGCAACAGGCGAGAACCTGCTTGAAGGAGTATTCGACTCTCTTACGCAGCAGCAGTTGAAGAGACTGAAGATAAAAACCGACATTCAGCGCAGCGACTCATTTATGGCGATGAGCAATATTCGCAGTTACAGTCGTACACAGCTTTTGATTGAGA
>JACNGQ010000223.1 GCA_014384025.1 Planctomycetota bacterium
TATAGCTAAAACGCTATCCTTTTTGGTTGCGGCTGAGCGAAGCGAAGCCGCGCCATGTTCTCGGTGTGCTCGGTGGCAAAATATCAGTCAAAAACGCTCACTCTTAAAAACAAAAATCTAAATTTTAAAAATTTTTTATCTCCTTTTCCCACATCGAGTTACAAGAATCCAGCCTCAAAAAAAGCCCAAATTATCGACTCAAAACTGCACACCCGTCTAATTATAGAGGCAGTGTCTTGCCCCGTTAGAGTGCCTTATACTCTAATGGGGTTTTTCTGCCCTCAGAGTTTACCCTCGATGTGAGCTCACTTGCTTTACTGTCGGGGGATAATCTGAAATATGAAATCTGAGATATGAAATATGAGATATAAAATACACGATACCCAATACGCTCTCCGCTCTCCACTGTACGCTGGCAGCTATTATAACATATTTCCAGATACACAAATTATGCAAAACAAAGCCAATTTGGGAAATGATAAAATGAATATAACCATAGACATAACAAGCAATTACGAAGAATTTGCCCCGCTGGCGGGGCTCAAAAACAAAGCCAATTCAAACCCAATTAAAGCCAAAACAAAGCCAATTCAAACCCAATTAAAGCCGAAACAAAGCCAATTCAAACCCAATCAAAGCCAATCATTGACATTTTGGGCATTAAAAGATAATATCTGATTTTTATAACTTTTTTGGAGCAATGTATATGACTGATGTAACTTTAGTTACGGGCGACGGGATTGGCCCGGAAATAGCAGAAGCAACTCGAAGATGTATCGATGCAACGGGTGCGGATATCAACTGGCTGATTAAAGAGGCCGGCACTGATGTAATGGAACGGACAGGTACCCCGCTGCCGGATGAAACAATCGAGGCGATAAAGAAAACCGGTACCGCGATTAAGGCCCCGATTACCACGCCGGTCGGGACGGGTTTTCGGAGTATAAACGTTCATCTTCGTCAGACGCTGGATTTATATGCGTGCCTTAGGCCGTGCAAAAGCTATGAAGGCGTTCGCAGCAGATATTCCGATATCGACCTTGTGATTGTGCGGGAAAACACCGAGGACTGCTATGCCGGCGTTGAGTTTCAACGGGGCAAAGATGATACGGATGAGCTGATAAGATGGGTCAACAAGCACAGCGAGAAACAGGTAAGGGGAAATTCTGGTATAACCATAAAGCCTATTTCAGTTGAAGGTTCCGAGCGTATTGTTCAATTCGCATTCGATTACGCGCGCAAGTTAGGGCGTAAAAAGGTAACGAGCGTGCATAAAGCCAATATTATGAAGTTCACGGATGGATTGTGGCTCGAAGTGAGCCGGGAAGTTGCAAAGAAAAATTCCGATATCGAATTCGAGGACCGGATTGTCGATAATATGTGCATGCAGTTGATTCAAAAGCCGGAGCTTTACGATGTCCTCGTGCTACCGAACCTTTACGGCGATATAATCAGTGACTTATGTGCGGGTCTGGTCGGCGGTCTCGGAGTTGCGCCGGGCGGAAACATCGGCGAGAAAGGGGCTATCTTCGAGGCGACACACGGCAGCGCTCCGAAATATAAAGGCCAGAACAAGGTCAACCCGACGGCACTTATACTCAGCGGCGTTCTGATGTTGAGACATATGGGCAAAATGGCCGAGGCGGACAAGCTCGAAAATGCCGTCGCCGCGGTGATAGCCGAGGGTAAGAGTGTTACTTACGATATGAAGCCAAACCGAGATGACCCGACCGCCGTAGGCACAAGCCAGATGGCAGATGCTATTATTGAAAAGATTACAACTTAAAATCACAGGGCATTTTTTTATGAAGCCTTGTAGATTTTTGCTTCTTTTCCGGGAATCTGAATATTTAGAGAGCCGTTTTCGACAGCAATCGTGTCTGCTGAATCGAGCAGATTGAAGAACGTTTTGTCTTTGAGATTATCCTTGATACGCTGAGGGATATTTGTGTTTTTATCAATCTCAACCGCAAGTGGAGAAGGCATGTTCTCAAAGCCATTGTTTATCGCAACAATTATCGTGTTGCCTTTGAATTCTCTCATATAGCAATAGGCAAAGTAATCCGCGAACAGTGTGAAAAGATAGCCGTATCGAACGGCTTCGTTCTGACGTCTAATATCGATAAGCTTTTTTGTGTGGTCGAATATGTCCTTCTCAAGCTTGTATTGTTCGAGCGGTATGCAGTCATGACCAAATATTTCCCATCGCATATCACGTCTGTTGTCGGGATCGGCGTATCCTTCCATTCCAATTTCTGTGCCGTAATAAATCTGAGGGATACCCCGGGTCGTAAATAAAAACGACAAACTAAGTTTAAGTATCTTATTGGCCCTGAGCCTGTCCCAGTGTCCCCATCTATCTAAAGTTTCGGTCATAAACCTTTTGCTAAGGTCATGATTGTCGAGAAGAGTAACCAGACGGTTGGCATTCGTATAGAGCTTGTCTTTATCCAGTATCCCTCGAGGCTCGTATTGCGAAAGCCTCGGCTTTGCGATGGAGGTCATGCTTTGGTTGTAGATAAAGGTTTTTTTGACTGCCTCGTATAGGGGAAAATCGAAGAGGGTATCAAAATCGTGCTCTTTTTGATACCTTGAAATCGAATCGATATCCCACTCCAGTACCTCCCCTATCAGCGTTATATCTCTGTGCTTGCCTTTGACGTACGATTTAAAATGATACCAGAACGTGTCTTCAACATGCTTAACGGTATCCATACGAATCGCATCAATCCTGGTCTGCTCAATCCATTCAGTGATATTGTTGATGAAATAATCAACTACATCCGGCTTGCTATGATTTAAATCAGGCAGGCCGCATAACTGACTTTTAATCAAATCATCACCATTGCTTTTGTTGAACCAGTCGTCTTTTATTTCTTTTTCGGGATACTGATTGTAAGTTTCATTATGATAGCCGGTATGGTTAACAACCATATCGAGAATGAGCTTTATGCCGTTTTCGTGCAATTTATCAGAGAGACGTTTCAAGTATTCCTTACTGCCCTGAGCCAAAGCGGGGTCATTAGAGTATAAATGCGGATCGACCTTATTGAAATCCAGTGCCCAGTATCCATGATATCCATCGCTATCGCCGACGCGACCGACGCTGAGATAGACCGGGGTTATCCATAACGCCGTGATGCCGAGATTTTTCAGATACGGTATTTTTTCAATTATGCCTGCAAAATCACCGCCGTGATACCTTCTCGGCTCGTTCGTATCTACTAAGGTATTGTTGCTGCTATCTGCATCGCAAAACCTGTCTGTAATTACGAAATAAATCACATCATCCTGCGTTATCATCTGACCTGGCCTTCCTGTAAATATATCAGTATCAAAACTTCTGATTCAAGCTCAATATCTGCATGTTTTAGTACATCAACCATAAGCATATAACTTAAATCAAGAGATGTCATTTTTACGAACCTTGCTTTGCATATTCCAATTCTCTCCCAAAGACATAAATCAAGATTTACTTTACTATTTACCATCGACCATTTACTATTATTTGCTGTAAATTATTTGTTAGATACCGGTTAAACAATGAACCAAGACGATTTTCATAAACTGATTTCGGGTGAAAAGGCAGGTTTTGGCGCAGTGATATTGCGTTTACTTTTAGGACTTGCCTCGGTCGGTTATTCGATTGCTATTGGCCTACGTAATTTTTTATATTCGGCAAGATGGTTGAAAACACATAGTGCAGATGCAGTTGTAATAAGCCTCGGCAATATAACAACAGGCGGAACGGGTAAGACCCCGCTTGTAATATGGCTGTGCAAGAAGATAATTTCAGATCATCAATGTGCGATTCTCACGCGAGGCTATAAAACAAGTGCACAAGAGACTGAAACATTGACAGATGAGCCTGCAATTTTTTCCGAAAGCTGTCCAGAGGTGAAAGTTATCGTTAATCCAGACCGTGTTGCAGGCGCGGAAGAAGCTGCCATTAAATTCGGCACGAAAGTGCTGATTATGGACGACGGATTTCAACATCGGCGATTAGCGAGAGATCTGGATATTGTCGCAATAGATGCTACGCTGCCCTTTGGCTACGGCAGGATGCTTCCGGCAGGTCTGCTTCGAGAGCCTGTTTCATCGCTGAAGCGGGCCAGTGCAGTTGTTATTACCCGGTGCGACCAAATCGCTGAAAATGAATTAAGCGAACTTGAAAAAAAACTGCGTTTAATCAATCCTGATATGGTAATTTCGAGGTCGATACATGCCCCTGCTTATGTTAAATCAACAGACAATAAAGAAATCAGTCTCGAACAATTAAAGGGCAAAAAGATATTTGGCTTTTGCGGAATAGGAAATCCGGGTTCCTTTTTGACTACAATTAAAACTATGGGAGCTGAGCTTGTAGGTTCAATAATCTTTAACGACCATCATCACTATACAGAGGCTTGTATAGCTGATATTTTCGAACAGGCCGAAAGGCTGAAGGCGGATTTGATACTGACTACTCAGAAAGACCAGAACAAAATCACCCGACCGGTATCATCCAACAAAGAGATTCCACTGGCATATATAGGCATAGAGATACGATTTCTTTCCGGGGAGGAGAAATTATGGGGCTTGATTGAAAAGACGTTAGCAGGTAAAATGCCGAAAATGTAATTAGAGCATCCAAGAAGGAAAGATTTGTCATTGTTGAAAAAACGAGAATGCCACGCCCCGCTGCTTTGTTGTGAACAAGAAGGCGAGGCCTGGAATGACATTGTTTAGGACCTTTTAACCAAGGATTTATATTTTATGTATGAAAACCTACTGAAAACGGTAACAAATCTTGGCTCGCCGAAAGTTTTAGTTGTGGGCGATTTTATGCTCGATGTTTATATCTTCGGCGATGCGATAAGAATCAGTCAGGAGGCGCCCGTTCCTGTACTGAAAGTTACCAAGAGTGAATATCGCTGCGGCGGGGCAGGCTCGGTTGCGGCCGATATAGCGGCTTTGGGGGGAAAGCCTTACTGTCTGGGTGTTATCGGAAACGACCAGAACGGTAAAATCCTTACAAAGAAGCTGACAGAAATCGGGGCCGATATCAGCGGTTTGATTACAGCAGTCAACCACCCCACTATCAGCAAACAAAGACTCATAGGTCTGGCCCAGCATCTTCATCAGCAGCAACTAATCAGAATGGACTATGAACCACGAGAACCTCTGACTGATGAGCAATATGAAGAAATTCTACAGATTTATCACGATAAATTAACATCGGCTGATATTGTTTGTTTACAGGATTATGACAAGGGTCTTCTGAGTCCGTCGGTCTGCCAGCAAATGATACAGTCTGCCAGGAAAGCAGATAAAAAGGTACTGGTTGATCCTTCACTGACAAGCGATTATTCCAAATACCAGGGTGCGAGTGTTATTACGCCGAACCGTAAGGAGACTTCCTCGGCGGTCGGTTTCGATATCACAGATGCCCAAAGCGCAGACAAGGCGGCAGAAGAGCTTGCACGAAAGTTTAAGCTCGATGCTGTGGTAATAACACTTGATAAAGAAGGCGCATATCTCAGGGCAAAAGATATAAATCAAATCATACCGACCAGGAGCCGCAGTGTTTATGATGTTACCGGAGCAGGTGATATGGTTCTGGCGACGCTTTCAATAACATTAGCGGCGGGTTTCGATTATAAAACCGCCGTGCAGTTATCCAACATAACAGGTGGAATTGAAGTGGAAAAATTCGGAACTGTAACGGTAACTATCGAGGAAGTTGCCGATGAGATTGTCCGTCAGGGTAAAAGCGGCAAGGTACGGTCGATTGATCTTTTGCTCGATGAACTTACATGGCATCGCAGGGGGAAAAGTATTATAGTCTTTACGAACGGCTGTTTTGATGTGATACACAGAGGACATATCGAATATCTGGAATTTTGCAAGGCGCAGGGTGACGTAGTAGTAGTCGGGCTCAACAGCGACAAATCTGTAAAGACCATTAAGGGGCCTGAACGGCCCATAAATAATCAGCATGACAGGGTCGCCATCTTAGCTGCACTGGAAGTAGTTGATTATATCACAGTCTTCGATGAGCCGGACCCGCTTAATTTAATCAAGAAGATAAAACCGGACATATTAGTGAAGGGCCAGGACTGGGCTCAGAAAGGTGTCGTTGGCCGGGAATTCGTAGAATCCTACGGCGGCAAGGTTCTTCTTGCACCACTTGTAGAAGGCAAAAGCTCGACAGTAACAATAGAGAAAATGAAGTCACTGGAAACAAAATCGTAATGGACGAAGATATAAAAAAACAGATTATAGAAACCATCGAAACTCATAAAAAGATGACTGCGGAGTTTCAGGAAAGCGGCATTGAAACGGTCGCCGCCATTTCGCAAGCGATAATAAGATCATTAGAACAAAACGGCACGGTTTATCTTTGCGGCAACGGAGGCTCGGCAGCGGACGCCCAACATATAGCCGGTGAGTTTGTGGGGAGATTCAAGAGGGAGCGAAAGGCTTTACCGGCTGTGGCGCTTTCAACGGACACTTCGGTTATTACATGCATTGCCAACGATTATTCTTATGAGAAGGTCTTTTCAAGACAGGTCGAAGCGCTGGTCAGAGAAGGTGACATCTTATGGGCATTTTCGACCAGCGGAACTTCGGCTAACGTTATTGCCGCCGCTGAGTCGGCGAAGAACAAAGGTGCTTGTGTAATAGCCTTTACGGGCAGGATTAACAGCAAGCTGGAACAAATTGCCGATATTTGTTTTTGTGCCGAAGACGAATCAACAGCGCGAAGCCAGGAAATCCATCAGCTTGCTTATCATATAATCTGCGACCTTGTGGAGTGCCGTTTTACCAAAAGTTAAACTGAAGAACAAATTATTACAGATATGTCTTATAAAGCGATATTTTTAGACCGTGACGATACTTTGATTGAAGACCCGGGGTATATCAGCAGTCCGGAGCAGGTCAATCTGCTAACCGGGGTGCCGAGGGCACTTATCGAGCTTAAAGCCCTGGGGTATAAGCTGGTAGTTGTCACCAACCAATCGGCGGTTGCCCGCGGCATTGTTACGGAGAAAGTCCTCGGAGAAATTCACAAGCGTTTAGAGCAGCTATTAGCCGAAAAGAACGCGTTTTTAGACGGGATTTATTACTGTCCCTATCATCCTGAGGGAGCCGTAAAAAAATATCGTCAAGAAAGTGAGTTAAGAAAGCCTAATCCGGGAATGCTGCTGAAAGCGGCCGAGGAGATGGATTTAGATCTCGACCAATCCTGGTGCGTTGGCAACAGCAGCAGCGATATAGAAGCCGGATTGCGGGCGGGCTGCAAAACTATATTGATAGACCTGCCTTCCCGTCAACGACAGCTCAAACCAAACGATCCCAGGCCGGACCATAAGGCCATAAACATCAAGGAGGTTGTGAATATAGTAAAAAAATATCACCGTTCGTCGATTGAGGCCGAAGCAGAAACTAAGACGGAGCCTGAGGAACAAGTTGAACCGGTCGAGCAAGAGACCGAACAAGTTTACGAGGCCGCTGAACCGGTTGAGCAAGTTGCCGAACAAATTCCCGAAGCCGTTGAACCGGTTTCGCAAGCCACAGAATTGACTCCAGAGGTTGTAGAACCGTTTTTTTCTGACGAGGAGCAAAAGCTTGAACAAACGCCGGAAGAGACTCAAGCAGAGCCGACAAAACAGTTAGAACAGGAAATTGCCGGTGAAGGAACAGAACAACTGCTAAAGAGCATTAACACACAATTAAAAAATATGCAGCGAACCGATATGTTCGGTGAGTTTTCGATAATGAGACTGATAGCCGGTATTATACAAATTATTGTTCTGTTTTGTTTGTTGATAAGTATATGGTTCCTGATAAGCCCAAATAGACAGGACAACTCTGTTTTCACTGCGCTCGGCTTTGCTATGGTTCTTCAGCTTATGTCATTAACTTTCTATATAATGCACGGGCGAAAATAGCTATGTGCAAATCAAATCCCGAATCACAATCTCCTCGCCGGAATTCACAAATTACGGAAGACGAAATTCTGGTCTGGCTTCCTTCTCCAATGGGCGACGCCATACTTTGTACGCCGGCTTTGAGGGCCATTCGCAAGCATTTCAAAACCTGCAAAATTACTTTTTTAGCTACGGAAATGGTCCGCAGTGTTTTGTCACCAAGCCGCTTTAACGACAGATGGCTGGAGCTAAACGACAACAATCCGTTTTCAATCGCAAAAAAGCTTAAAGACCATAAATTCACATATGCAATCCTTTTCAAGAATTCATTTGCATCGGCGTTGGCGATTTATTTGGCAGGAATACCCTCGCGTGTGGGTTATGCCCGCCAATGGCGAGGTCTGTTACTGACGGAGAAGCTTTATCCGCAGAGACTACCAGCCCGCGCGGGCAGGGGCAAATTCAAGCCTGCTTCTATGGTCGAGTACTACCTTGCAATTGCATTATGGTTAGGCTGCAAGAATACCGAGAGAAAACTTGAGCTTCTTATCGACCCAAAAGATACAAACGGTCTCAGCAACAAATTACCGGAAGTCTTAAATCCACAGGGCCCGCTTGTAATTATTGTGCCGGGCGGAGCTTTTGGTCCAAGCAAATGCTGGAGCAGTCTCAAGTTCGCACAAACGGCCGGGCGGCTGATTACCAAATATAACGCAACCGTAGTCATCTCCGTTGCACCTGAGAGCGTTGAGAGGCAAATAGCCAAAGAAATTTGCAGCTCAAGCAAGCACAAACTTATCAACTTAGCCGAGTCCCCGTTAAGTATGGGCGAATTGAAAACGCTTTTTTCCATTGCGGATTTGGTCATAAGTAACGATACGGGGCCGCGACATATAGCTATAGCTCTTGGTAGAAAAGTGGTCACCCTGTTCGGGCCCAACGACCCAATCTGGACAGATACGAATTATGAAAATGAAATTCAGATTATCGGCAACATTCTTTGCGCTCCGTGCAGTAAGCCAAAATGTAACAAGAGCGAACATCTATGTATGGAGTCAATCAGTATGGAGATGGTTTGTGAAGCCGCAAAAGAGCTGCTTGAAAATAATCGCAAACAGGCAATTGTGCTGAGCCAAAAAGAGTTTATCGAAACTTCAACATCGTTTTTCATAGACAGAGAATATCAAACGGCGTTAAGCGAATCGGGCTTAACTTGCATCGAAGATGTTTTTTCTTTCGATGCGGCCAAAAATCTGACTAAAAGCAACCTTGCCAGTTACAGGTCCCGCTTACAGTTTGAAATAAATATTCCTGAGCAAACATCATCAACTACAGTATTTATGAAACGCTATGACTGCCCCCCGGTCTTAGTCCAGCTTAAAAACTGGCTGTCACATCACAACCGAAGAAGCGAGGCTTTTCATGAGTTCGACGCGGCCAATAAACTGACGGCAGCGGGCATCAATACCCCAAAAGCTATCTCATACGGTGAACAACGCAACGCTTTATTCGAGACAAGGAGCTTCGTAATCAGCGAAAAAGTTCCAGACGCCGAATCCCTGGAACGGAAATTACCGGACTGCTTCGACGGGCCGGCTTTAAACGAAAAACTGAAACAGCGAAGAAATTTTATCGTTCAGGCGGCAACTTTTATAAAAAAATTTCACGAGACTAATTACCGCCATCGAGACCTTTACCTGGCGCACATATTCTACGGCGAGAGCGGCAAATTTTATCTGATAGACCTTGCACGAGTTTTTAAGCCGATTTTGATGCGGCGGCGATTTCAGATAAAGGATATAGCACAGGTTTATTATTCGTCGCCGGGCAAGAATTTTTCGAAGACTGACCGGATGCGGTTTTATATGACGTATGCCGGTCAAAGCAGGTTGAGAAGAAAAGACAAGGCAGTTATTCGTAAAGTAATAAATAAAGCAGAGCAGATGGCACGGCACGATATCAAGCACGGCAGAGCAGTACCGTTTGCAGGCTGAGAAGAATGGGTTTATAATCCTGCGATGAAAACGAAAATTGCGATTATTATCGAAAGGACAAATACGGCACTTGGGGGAGCAGAACGTTCTGTTTTCGAGCTGACAAGTGCGATGTCGGGGCTCGGCTTTGAAGTTCACATACTTGCGGCAAAAGGACAAACAGAAGCCAAGAATATTCATATTCTATGCCAGGACAATCCGGGTATGCGCACCGGTTTCTTTACCTTCGCAGAAGCACTAAAGAAACATTTATCAGAAAATCAGTACCGACTGATTCACAGCGTATTACCTTTTGACTTCGCCGATGTATATCAACCACGGGGCGGGGCTTATGCCGAATCTATTTTGCGTAACGCGGCCAGCTATCAAAACAAAGTGTTCGAATCTTATAAGAAGCTGACAGCTTTTACCAATTTTCGACGGTCCATACTTCTTCGTGCCGAGCGCAAGCTCGCATCTGGACCGGACGGGCCTTTAATAGCGGCACTTTCGGAGTATGTCGCAGAGCAGTTTAAGCAACACTACGGCACCAATGCGCAGCGTATAGTAGTCATACCCAACGGCGTAAAAACAGACAAACATATTAACACAAACCAAGTCGACAGGCTGCGCACGCAGATATTAGCTAAATTAGGCCTTAAAGAAGCAGACAATCCGATCCTTTTCCTGTTCGCAGCAAATAATTTCAGATTAAAGGGACTGGGTATTTTAATAAAGGCAATGGCGGCAGCGGAAGGTTATGATACTGAACGAAAAAGTTATTTAATCGTGGCCGGTGAAGGCCACGCACACAAATACCGCCAAATTGCAAGAGGGCTTAAAATCCACAAAAAGATTATTTTCTTAGGTCAAGTCAGGCATATTCAAAACGCCCTTTCGGTAACCGATGTTGCTGTTTTGCCTACTTTTTATGACCCGTCCAGCAGATATATTCTCGAAGCATTAGCGGTGGGTAAACCTGTGATAACCACGAGATTCAACGGCGCTACCGATTTATTTGTGAACAACCGACACGGTAAAGTAATAGACAAGCCCGAAGATATATCAGCATTAACCGAGGCGATTGTTTATTTCACAGATACAAATAATATCGAAAAAGCATCACAAGCTATTGCTGAAGATAAGATAGAAGAAGAAATCTCCATCCGTCGAGCCGCCAGACAAATGGCGTCTGTTTATGAATCTATATTGCAGAGGAAAGGCGGAAAATAATGTATTTAATATTCATACCTGCCGTTATAGGAGCTTATCTGCTCGGCTCGATACCGTTCGGACTGCTCATTGCAAAGGCACACGGCAAGGACCTGCGTTCGATAGGCTCAGGTAATATCGGGGCGACCAACGTATCGAGGGCGCTCGGCAGGAAATGGGCCTATGTTTGCTTTGCGCTCGATGTGCTGAAAGGTATGGTCCCAATGCTGATTATAATGTTCATTGCCGAACCGGCGGGGGTTGTTATGCTGCTGTTATGGCTGGTGGTGGGTTGTGCGGCTATCTCGGGTCATATCTTTCCGATATATTTAAAATTCAAAGGCGGCAAAGGTGTCGCAACTAGTTTTGGTATAGCGCTGGGGCTCTGGCCTTATTATACAATCGGCGCATTGTTTGCCATTGCAATATGGGCGGTGGTAGTTTTGATATGGCGGTATGTGTCCTTAGCGTCCATAGTCGGTTCCGTTAGTTTCCCAGTGGTTTTGATTGTAGCTATAATCCTTAAGCCGGGCTGGGATTTTTTCAGCCTGTGGCCTTTACTTGTCGCTGCAACCGCAATACCACTGATGGTTATTATCCGTCACCGGGAAAACATAAAAAGACTGCTGGCGGGGACAGAAAGCAAAATTTTAAAATCCAAACTCTCTTAAATTTCACAGCATTTGGAGGGTCTTGTATCTTTCGGGCCGGACTATGGATTATAATCAGGATTGAGTTTTGTTGGGACTGGCGCATTTATTTTTCTGCGCCATGCAAGCATCAATTTATGAAGTTCGGCGGTTTTTCCGGGCATTTTCCAGGCGAGATTGTTCCGTTCAGATATATCTTCCTTCAGGTTGTAAAGCTCCAGGGCGCCATCTTCAAAATACTCGATGAGCTTGAAGTCGCCCATTCGCACGGCCGCAGCGGGTCGAGTTCTGAAATACGGGTCTCTGGCACCTTCGGCTTTTCCCTGGAGGTAGGCCGGGAAATGCCAAAAAAGAGCTTTGCGGTTTAAACTTTTTTGTCCCTTGAGAAGCGGTACAATACTTTTGCCATCCAACAGTTTTCCTTTGGGCTTTTTTACACCGGTCATTTCGAGAATTGTCGGATACATATCAATGCCTATTACCGGCGTATCGGAGATAGTTCCGGGCTTAACGACGCCGGGCCAGCGAATAAACATCGGCTCACGAATTCCGCCTTCGTAGAGCATTCCCTTGCCTCCGCGCAGGGGCTGGTTCGAAGTTATACCTTTAACGCCGCCGTTGTCGGAAAAGAAGAAAACAATGGTGTTGTCAGTAAGGCCCATCTCGTCGAGTTTGTTAACGATACGCCCAACACCCAGGTCGGTGCTCTCAATCATAGCGGCGTATTTCGGATTGTTCTGCCCGTTAGAGCCGGCTTTTTTCTTATATTTATCTATCAACTCCTGTTTGGCGTGCAGTGGTGTGTGAACGGCGTAATGAGGCAGGTAGAGAAAGAAGGGTTTGTCCTTGTTGGTTTCAATAAATTTCAACGCCTCATCCGTAAGTCTATCGGTGAGGTATTCGCCCGGCGGACCATCCGGAAGCTCGGGATTATTATAGGGGACAAAATAACCTTTTACGGGATGGTCTGCGCTGTAGCCGGCAATGTTGACATCAAAGCCCTGAGCTATCGGACCGAACTGCGGATCATCACCAAGATGCCATTTACCAATACTGGCACTTATGTAACCGGCGGGCTTGATGGCCTCGGCAATGGTTACAATTTCTGAATCAAGGACTGTGGTATTTTCTATAGGGATAAGCTTCCTTTGCTTCGATGGGCCTCGACTTGCAGTGTCAACGGTGTAAACACCATGCCTCGGACCGTACCAGCCCGACAGTAAGCAGGCCCGTGATGGAGCGCAGTTAGGAGCATTAGCATAGGCATTTCTGAAGACCATTGCCTGGCCCGCAAGCCTGTCAATATTCGGTGTTTCGTAATACTGAGAGCCCATAAAGCCAACGTCACGCCAGCCCATATCGTCGATGTAGATGAAAACAATATTCGGTGGTTTTCGGCTTATACTGCCCTGGGCAGAACTGTCAGAGGATATACAGCCCGCGGCTGCAAAAAGGCAATTCGACAGTGCAAGTCCTTTTGCCGTTGCGGCACAACTTTTCAAAAAATCACGACGATTCATAATTATCTTTTGCTCTATATTTTCCATATAATAATAACATTATAACAATCAGGATAGCCCTATCGGCTAAAGGTGTCAAAGCAATTCGCAGTGATTTTTTGCATTCCATCCGGGTGTGAAAACAGCAACTTGAATGTGATAAGAGTTTGATTTAGGAGATTTGAAGAATCAACAGGTACGTGAAAAACACCGTCAGCCCCCCATCCCCCTACCGCACGGCAGGTGCTCAGCAAACTCAGCATTTATCTGGCAACTAATTGAGCTTTTGGCCCTAAAATCCTCGGCGAAGCGGATTATCAACTTCACTTACTGTCGATAATCCAAAACAGTGTTTAGGCAACCATTTATTCACCCCTATGTTTTTCGGCGCTAAGCCGAGACAACAGGCCGGCATCCCCCAACGCAACACTACTTAACTTAACAGCCTGTCAATCCATTGATAAAACCTTTATTATTATAGACTTAATCGTCAAAATAGGCGAAAAGAACAAGCAGGATATTCCTAATATTAGACTGGGGAATCCCTATTTGTGGATTGGCAAAAAGATAAAATAGTTGCAGATTAAGATAACAATACTTCGAATTTTGCAATATAGGGCGCTCAGTGCTCAAGGGATGTGAGTCCTTCTCGTATGGCGTACTTGGTAAGCTCGGCTATGCTGTGAACATCCAGTTTTTCCATAATCTGGCGGCGGTTAGCCTCGATAGTTTTGGTGCTTACGTGCAATTCTAATGCAATTTGTTTGGTGGTATTGCCTTCGGCAATGAGCTGAAGCACCTCGCGTTCCCTGCTCGTCAGGGACGATAACGGTGAATCAGCAACGGTAGTCAGACGCTTTATGTAGTCCTCAACCACAATCCCCATAATTCTGGCACTAAGGTAGCTCTCACCGGCGGCTACAGCCTGTATTGCCTGAACAAGCTCGTCGAAGAGGCATTCCTTCAATATATAGCCAGTGGCACCGGCCCCGAGCATATCAGCAACAAATCGCCTGTTCGAATGAATTGACAGGGCAATTACCTTTACCTGAGGGAACTCGTTAATAATCTGGCGTGTAGCTTCAACTCCGTTTAGATTCGGCATGGTAATATCCATAATGACTAAATCGGGCAAAAACTCGCGGACACGCTGAACCGCAGTGCGCCCATCTTCGGCCTCACAGACTATTTCCATATCGGGCTGTTTCTCAATCAGCGAGCGCAAACCTTCACGTACAATTGCGTGGTCTTCAGCTATTAAGATACTTATACTCATACTTCTACTCCTTAGGTACTCTTTCCAACTTTCAGCGGTGCGGTCATCGTAAACCTGCTGCCACGGCCCGGTTCGGATTCGATCTCAAGATGCCCGTCCAACTGTTCCAATCGTTCCCGAATGCTAAAAATTCCAAAACCAGTATTCGATCCTATTTTGGCAGGTTCGAAACCTACTCCATCATCTTCAACAATAACGCATATCTGTTCACCAGCTTTGCTGACAGAAACTTTTACTTTTCGTGCGTTCGCATGCTTGATAATGTTTATGAGCAGCTCACGAACATTACGAAACAGGAGCGCTTTGATATCATTATTAAGCGGTTTTGGCTGCCCATCATCTCGAAATTCAGTTTGTATTCCGTGCTTTTCTCTGATTTGCTCATCAAGCCACTCTGATACAGCCGTTTCAAAACCAAGCTCATACAGTATAGGCGAGCTTAAGTCAAATGTCAACGTTCTCGTCTCGCGAATAACATCCCCGAGACAATCGCAGACTTCCCCCAGGACATCAGCAGATTCGCCGGAAGATATTGATTGACGCAGTGAGTCTAATTTCATTTTCGACATAACCAGTGACTGGCCGATTTGGTCGTGCAGCTCCGTAGCAAGGCGGTGCCTCTCACGCTCTTCTATGATCAACAACTGCGAAGTCAGAGATTTGAGCTTTTCATGATAGTCAAGCAGTTGTTCCTCTGCTTCCTTTCTATTGGTGATGTCCTCTCCCGAACTCAGTATCCCGATAATGCTGCCCTGTTCATTTCTTAATAGCACATTGTGCCAGGCAATTATTCTTTCATCCCCATCCTTAGTAAGAACGAAATTCTCAAAATATTCAAAAGCCTCTATTTCCCCCACCATCAATTTTTTGAAGACATTCTTTACATCCTTTCTGATACGTTTCGGCAGAAAATTATCAAACCAGTTTTTACCAATAACATCTTTTTCTTCGTATCTTAAAATCTCACAACCTCTATTATTAACGAGGATTACTCTCCCGTTTACATCGAGAATTACGAATATTACCGCTGCAACATCGAGATACTTCTGGGCCCTATCTCTCTCTTCCCTAATAGTCTCCTCTGCCTTCTTGCGCTCGGTGATCTCATTAATTAATTGTTTTTCATTTGCCTTCAACTGCTGGTTGGCGGCTCTTAACTGCTGCTCACCGGCTTTTAACTGCTGGTTGTTATCTCTTAACTGCTGCTCACCGGCTCTTAACTGCCGGTTGGCGGCTTGCAACGCCTCACGGTCCTTGGCAATACCCCTGCTGAACTCGGCAATTACTAAGGCGGTAGCTATAAACATTAAGGCCCGAAAATAATCATCATTATTAGCCACATCCGGCCTGATGAAAACATGACTGACAATGAGGAACCCGGATGAAAACAAGGCCACGACCAAACCTTTTCTCTTCCACCAGATAGATGCTACTATAATCGGAACATAGAAAATGTGGGTAACGATAGTGCCAATTCCAAGTATCACATGAAAGTAGTAAAGTGAAAAGCAAACACAGGTTAAAAGGACGGCCATTGCCCAAATTTTGTATGATTCTGCCTGTCTTTCAGTTTTGTCCCACATCGATGAACCTTTCTACCGTGTACTTGAATATCCGCAATATCCGCGGGTTGATTTCCATAGCATCTTTTCTTCTCTGTCACCTTCTGTATAATAGACACTCCCGCTTTCAATATCCATAGAAATACTTTTTCTTTCCGTGCCTCCGAGAACCGCGGCCCTTACAGGAATATGCTTTTCTTTCAATAACTGTGTAATTGATTCTATGTTATCTTTACAAATAGTATCATCCTTTTTTTTCAGAATATTTCCCGCTCCCACGAGGCAAATCCCAAGATCGCACAAATTCGCTCCTTGAGCGGTTATTATTCTTATCATCTGGTCTAAAGCGTCAGCGGCGTATCTTGTAGATTCGCCGTAGCCGTTCTTTGGCGCTCGTCCCGGCAGCATGACATGTGCCATTACGCCAATTTTTTTTCCGGAATCATAGGCCGCAATTACAACACATGAGCCTATTGCGGTAGATTTTAATATTTCACCCTTTCTACCAATCTTCACTTGTCCAGTGCTGACGTTAACAATCTTTTCCATTTTGATATGACTAAACCACTACAGTCCAATTTAGGTAAGAATACTTCTTATGTCGGCTAATAACCAGAGATATTAACAGATAATTGACTTTTTTGGGACCGATTTTCCGTTAAAAAGAAATTTCTAAGTATGTAATAAGATAATTGGTATCCGTCCAGTCATCGCTTTTTTTGTCGTTGCCAAACTGATAGGCAATGCATAATTCCGAATTTTTCAGAAGCTGCATCGAAAATCCGGCTTCGAGCCGATATCCATTTAACTGCCCGGCATCAAAATCGCAGAATATCTCTTCTGAAGCATAAGGTGAAATTTTAAGTACGGTCCATTCTGCGGGATATTCTATAATGGTCGCTCATATCATCGTTATAACGCGACTCTGAGATTACAGCACCTTCCCATCTATCAATAATCGGAAAAGATACACTATATCTGCTCTTATATGTCCAATCTGCATCAGCGTATGCAAATCTCGATAATGACAAAAGGAACAAGCCTGCTGAACAAATAATTAATTTCGCATCTGCTTTCATCATCTTTCGTTTGTGATAATATTGCTCAGTCGAGCTTTAAGTGTTATCTGGAATTTTTTTACTGGACGGCGGCGGCTTTTGGACTTACCCCCCTTCTTATCCTGCCGACGCCGGAATAAGACAAAGCATTCTCAAAACGGAATCGCCGGTATTCCTGAACTGGTGCTGCTTACCACCGGGAACAAATATTACATATTCGGCGCCAAACTCGTGCTCTTTTCCTTCGTAAACAAAGATTCCGCTACCTTCAATTGCGAAGACCTCATGTTCGTGAGGGTGAGTATGTAAAGGTGTATGCCCGCCGGGCTGTATTTCAAACATCCGCATAGAGAAATTTTCCGCCCCATCGTCTTTGGAAATAAGCCATCTTATTTCAACACCTTCGGCACCCTCGACTTCGACTGCACATTTGTTTACATTGCAGCTTTTTTCTATCTTCATCCCGTTAGACATTTATATCTCCTTCCAAAATTTTTCCCCATTAGAAATACCCATCTGTCAGCACAAGGAATGTCTAACGGGATTCATTTTCTTTTCTCCGTTTATCTGTCATGGAATCTTAACCAAGTTTCTTCACGAGAATCTCGGAAACGACTTTTGGATTCGCCTGGCCTTTCGATTTCTGCATAACCTGACCTAATAAAAAGCCCCGTGCCTTTTTGCTTTTCTTGCCGCCGCCGGTTACATCATCAACGGCCTTGGGATTATCCGCAAGGACCTTGTCAACTATCGCTTCCAGCTCACCTGCATCACTTTTTTGAATCAGGTTGAGTTCTTCAGCCAGGACTTCAGGCTCTTTGCCGGTCTCGACCATCGCCTCAAATATCTGTCCTGCGGAGCCGGCACTGATAGTACCACCTTCAATCATTCCGGCCAAATTTGCAACACTTTGAGCTTTGAGCCCCAAATCGCCCGCACTGCACCCCTTTTCATTTGCAATTTTCAAGCCGGTCTGAGTTATTATATTACACAACCGTTTCGGTTCGGCACCGGCCTTGACCGCTTCGTCGAACAGGTCCGATGTCGAGCGATCAGCAGTTAATACCCCCGCGTCGTAATCACTGAGCTTGTACTGATCAACGTAGCGCAATTGTCTTTTAATCGGCAGCTCACACAAGCGGCCCTGAATTTCCGACAGCCATTGGGGAGTCATTTTCACCGGTACAAGGTCGGGATCGGGAAAATATCGGTAATCGTGGGCCTCTTCTTTTTCTCTTTGCAGTACGGTTATCTCTTTTTCATCATCCCAGCCGCGGGTTGTTTTATTACCCATTCCCATTACAACACCGTTCTCCAGAAATTCATCAAGCTGCCTTGCCTGTTCGTAATCGACACTTCTTTCAAGTGCCCGGAAGCTGTTGAGGTTTTTTATTTCGACTATTGGAGTTCTGTATTCGGTGCCGTCTCTGGTGATAATCAAATTGATATTAGGCTCAAATCGCATGTGCCCTTTTTGCATATCGGCCTCAGAGACTCCCAGGAACCTGACCATTCGCTGAAGTTCAACCGCCAGCGCCCGGACTTCAGCGGCGCTGTTCATATCCGGTTCGGTAACAATCTCCAACAGGGGTGTGCCGGTCCTGTTCAAATCCACCTGAGAAAAATTACCTGCCGTGTGCAGATTCTTGCCGGCATCCTCTTCGAGGTGCGCTCTTATTATGCTGATGTTTTTAGTCTTGCCGGATTCAAGAGGTATTTCAATATAGCCGTTTGCACTTAGCGGCAAATCATACTGGCTTATCTGGTAGTTCTTCGGTAAATCAGGGTAGTAATAGCTTTTTCTATCCCACTTTGTGAATTGAGCAATTTCGCAGTTAAGGGCCAGCCCGACAAGCACGGCGTATTCGAACGCCTGCTTATTCATCACCGGCAAGACACCGGGCATACCAAGGCACACAGGACATACCCTGCTATTAGGCTTTTGGCCGAATTCGACCGCACAGCCGCAGAACATTTTGCTTTTCGTGCAAAGCTGTACGTGAATTTCTAATCCAACTATCAGCTTGTAGTGCAAGTCACTGCTCATTTTTTCTTTTTAACTAATATCAGGCGCTTTTCTTTTGTGCCAGTCGGTCTGGTTTTCAAACATTCTCGCTATCCGCAATAACTTATCCTCTCCGAAGGCCGGTGCAAGTATCTGCAGGCCTATCGGCAGATTATTATCGTCGAAACCGCAAGGAACACTTATGCCCGGGATGCCGGCTAAATTGGCGGCTATAGTATAAATATCGGAAAGATACATCGTCAGAGGGTCATCGACCTTTTCGCCGATTTTGAAAGCCGTCGTCGGGGAAACCGGCATCATAATGCAATCGCATTTTTCGAAAACGCCGGTGAAATCGGCACGTATTAAATTTCTGACCTTCAGCGCCTTCAAATAATAAGCATCGTAATAACCGCTCGAAAGGGCATAGGTTCCGAGCATAATTCGTCTTTTGACTTCCTTGCCGAACGCTTCGGCGCGGGATTTGGAATAGACCTCGATATAATCTTCGGCTTTTTCGCTTCGATGACCGTAATGAACGCCATCATATCGAGCCAGGTTACTCGATGCCTCAGCGGTAGCAATGAGATAATAGGCGGCAATTGCGTAATCCAGGTGAGGCATATTTACTTCTATGATTTCGGCTCCGAGCTTTTTATATACGTCAATCGCTTCGGTGATGGCCTTTTGCACCTGCCGGTCGGCGCCGGCAGCGAATTGGGGAACAATTGCAATTGTAAGCTTATCCAGAGGCTCATAGAGTTTTTCAAGATAATCAAAGACAGGACTAATATTTTCGTCAACGCTTGTGCTGTCGGCAGGATCGTGGCCGGCTATTACATTCATCATCAAAGCCGAATCAGTAACAGTTTGCGTTATAGGCCCGATTTGATCCAGGCTCGAACCGTAGGCGACAAGTCCGTATCGAGAAACACAGCCGTATGTCGGCTTTAAGCCAACGACTCCACAGAAACTGGCAGGCTGGCGAATCGAACCACCTGTATCCGAGCCGAGTGCCGCAAAACACAAACGCCCCGCTACCGCCGCACAGGAACCGCCGCTGCTTCCACCCGGCACACGGGAGGCGTCCCACGGATTGATTGTCTGCTTAAGGCCGGAGTTTTCCGTGCTCGAACCCATCGCAAACTCGTCCATATTTGCTTTGCCGACTATTACGGCATCGGCGGCCAGAAGTTTTTCAACAACCGTGGCGTTGTAGGGTGCGTGGAAATTTTCCAATATCCTCGAAGCGCAGGTAGTAGCTCCGAAAGTAGTGCACATATTGTCTTTTAGCGCAACAGGGACACCAGCAAGCTGGCCTACGGACTGGCCTGCTGCTATTCGCCGGTCGACGTCCGCGGCTTTTTCCAACGCAAGGTCATGATAAGTGCTGATATAAGCACCAATGACCGGCTCAAGCTTATCTATACGCTTAAAAACAGCTTCAGTCGCTTCGAGGCTGCTTATTTGTCGGGCCGCGATTTTATCGCGCAATTCCTTTGCACTTAGCTCTTCCATCGTTGAAAATCAGATTATTTATTCTTGCTATTCTTTACGATGTTCAAGGAACCAATCATAAAGTTCCTGATTGTTGTACGACTCGGTCCATGAATCATGGCCGGCATCGGGATAGATTGTGAATTTGACGTCGCCGCCACGTTTTCTTATGGCATTGACCATTTCTTCGGATTCTTCGAGCGGGACCACCTGGTCTTTTGCTCCGTGAAAAACCCATATGGGTATATCTTTGAGTCTCAAGGACATAATACGGCTGCCACCGCCGCAAATAGGCGCGATAGCGGCAAAGCGTTCGGGATAAGCAGAGGCCAGGGCCCAGGTGCCATACCCGCCCATACTCAAACCCGTCAGATAAATCCTTTTCTTATCGACCTGATACCGAGCCGCGATATCATCCACAAGGTTTATGAGCACTTCAACTTTCTCCGTCCACCAATCGCCTTCGGGACACTGTGGAGAGACCACGATGAAAGGAAAATCCTTTCTGTTTTTGACTATCTTCGGCGGACCGTGCACCTTTACCTTGTTCAAATCACTGCCGCGTTCACCGGCACCATGCAGAAATACCATCAAAGGCCAGCTCTGCCGTTTTTTCCCGTAGTCTTCCGGCAGAAACAGCAAATAATTACAGCTTACAGTTGTTGTTATTTTCTTTTCAAACATCTGGGATTGCTGAGAGCCCGGCGGGACTGAGTTCATTTTTTTCTCCATCTGTGCACAACCAATCAAAAACAAAGACATAAACAAAGAACACATTAAATAATTCACCTTCATGTTCTAATACCTCCAAATCCGTTTTAAGACTTTCTTTTACGCACCGGAACCATCATCCAGTATTTTCGGCACTTTGAAAAACTCATCATCCCTCTGGGGTGCATTAGCCAAAACCTTCTCTGTGCCGAGCGACTCTTTGGCGGAATCTTCGCGCAAAACATTGCTGACCGGCAAACAATGCGCCAACGGCTCAACACCGGCGGTGTCCAGCTCATTCATTTTTTCGACATAGTCAAGGATTGCGCTTAATTGCCCGGTAAATTCCTGGACCTCGTCTTCGGTTAAATCCAGCCGGGATAATTTTGCGACTTTTATGACTTGGTTCTGGTCGATTTTCTTTGCCATTTTCAATCCCCACCAAAAGAAAAAAAGCGAGGCAGAACCCGCCCCGCTATAAAGAAAATTCTTGATAACATGCTTTGTCAGTCAGCGGCCTTTTCGGCGGGCTTGTAATCCCGCTTTAGAGGCTTTTGCACAAGACCCATACGAATGGCTTTGGCTGAAACTTTAATTCTGCAAACCTTGCCGTTAACAACCGCTCGAACCTTTTGTATATTCGGCTTAAACTTTCTTTTGGTACTGCTGGTTACTCTTTTACCAACACCGCCAAGATATTTAGCCTTACCACGCCGGGCTATGCTTCTGCCCGATATGGTTCGCTTGCCCGTAAAGAAACACTCTCTCGACATTAAATACACTCCTGTTCTATTTATTTTTAACTTAGGACGGGATTTTACCCCATCGGAAACGGTAAATATATGATATTACATAAAAAATGCAAGGGTAAACCTTATATAATTGCAAAAAAGCCTTTTCTATCTCAAAAATCCTTTTTCTCCAAAGGATTTCTGCGAAATTCCATCGATTTTGCGATTACGCAGGCTAAAAGTACTTTGAAAATAAATGGTGATGTTTTCAGGTCAGGTCAATTGCCTCTTTTCAGGACAGCTTCCAGTACTTTACGTATTTTGGGTGAGTTCGGGTCTATCTGTAAAGCAGTGTTAAGTTCTTTGACGGCCTCAGCTCTATTACCCTGCCTGTCCAACAGAATACCCAGATTACAATGCAGAATTGAGCTGTTCGGGACAAAAAGCAAGCCCTTACGATATACTTTAATACTCTGGTCAATTTTGCCCTGCCTGAACAGTATCTCAGCCAGATTGTTATATGCCGGCACGTGAGTCGGCTGTAATCGCTGCGTTTTGTAATAATATTCTATAGACTCATCAATTCTGCCCTGCTTATTGTATGCCCATGCAAGATAGTAATGCGCATCAATACATGTGGGTTTAACTCGTATCGCCTCCTGATATTGAGCGACAACTTCATCGATATCCCCCAGTCCGCGTGAGGCCGCTCCTAATGCGGTGTAAACTATATAAGAATGCGGCAAAAACTGCCGCACCAGCCGAAATTGCTCGGCCGCCGCCTGATAGTCCTTAAAACCTTCAGTTAATAATTTCCCATATTTCCAATGCAGGCGCCAGTCCGAAGGTGACTTCTGAATCGCCTGACGATACTGGAGTGCGGAATTTTCAAGGGCTTCGGGAGCAAGGTAAATTTTCAGGGCCTCGATATTTTGCTCCATTTGTCTTATGCGCTCCTGCTGGTAAAGCTGGTTGGTAAACGGCGGTTTTTTTATAAAGTCTTTAAGTACCTTATCGGCAATCTGGTATCTATCCCAACCGGTGTAGGCCAGGCGTTGAACACATTGGCCCTCGGTCAATATTTGTTGATTATCAGCCTGCCGAAGTTGAGCCAGCTGCTGAGGAAGTATCTTTTCCAATTGTTCAAACACTGCTTTAGCGAGAAAATAATTACCTTTGAAATTCAAATGTACATGCTCATAAAACAACTCCCAGCCCGGAATTGCGTTGGGGCTGTTTTTTTCAAAGACCTCAGTTGTATCCGTCAGATAAATACATTCTGCTACCCTGCCGTTGGCTGTCTCACGAATAATATTATTAATCCGCGAATCAGCGCGGAAACGAAGCGTGTCCAGCTCACGTGCTCGAATATATTTTGTCCGGGCCTTTTCATATTCGGCGACAACCCAATAGCAGCGGCCCAGCCGAAACTGCAGGTCGGCGTAACGGTCATCAATCTTTGCGGCTTCCAGATAGCGTTCAATAGCATCGGCGTAATCACCTGTTAATTCGAATTCGACACCTTGCCGGTAAATATCATCCCAATTTTTCATCTCTGTAGGGGTCAAATCCGATCTATGCAGAGAAGCAAATGGCGGGTTATCTTTTAAGTTGCTGCCTACGGTACAGAAAATTATTTTACTGCGGCTTTTTAAGGCGATTTGCCCAATATCTTTTATGTTTCTTTGGAAATTCCTGTAAACCGATTCCAATGGAGGAGTATCGGCCCGTACCTGATTGTCGAGAAACATCTCCAGGCCGCGCCAAACTCTGGGAGTATTTTTTTCAGCACCGACCGAATCGGCCAGGCCGGTTAAAAGCTGTCCCAGCCTGGTTGCTTTGAGGGCAATGCCGGTACGGATGACAGACAAATTAACCAAAGGCAGAGTATATACGGTCCCAGCTCCATAGGGCCCGGTAACCTCGTTGTTGCCGAGATATACGATAAACAGGTCGGGGTCGTGGCGAGCGCAGTCTTTTGCTATCTCTAAGACGACATGGGAATTGATGGCCGTCATTGCGGTGTTGATAATTTCAAAGTTTACCCCCGGATATCTATCGTGCAGCATTTCCTGCAGAATCCGCCCGAAACTAAATGCCGGTTCCGGCGTGCCCTGAGCGGCGGAAGCACCAAGTATAAAAATCCGATAAGTATTGTCCGGCTTGTTGGCAGGAAAAACGAACGACTCAGATTCACGTGCAATGTTTCGGGGAAAGAAGCGCCAGCCAAATTTGACATTGTCACAGTAGGCATCCTCGCCGTCAACCTGACATTTCATTATCGCATGGGGGAAGAAACCGTAACCGGCTGTCCTCAAAGACAACTCGGCAACCAACAACAGCAGAGCCGGAAATACTGTAACAGCGATAATGCGAAACAGCCACAAACGCCGGCCGGTTATCGCTGTTGGCCGGGCCTGCTTTTTGTCATCCTGTGAGTGCCTTTGAGTTTTATGATGCAGGACTTCTCTTTGAGAATGTGATAATGATTTCCTTTTTTTGGCTCGGTGTTTATTACTCATTAATTCAAAACCTTCAATCGCATTTTCAGATTAACACTGATTTTTATCTTAATGGGCGATTGATCTTCCATCGGCATTTGTGTATCGAGTTATTAGTCGGAGGTGACTTTTTTCAGATAAGCCACTTCAGTGTTGGTCAGTTCTCTGGATTTGCCGACGCCGAGTCCTCGTATTCCAAGCCTGCCGATTTTTGTTCTCGTCAGTGATTTTACAGGCAGACCGATTTTCGCCAGCATTCTGCGCACCTGGCGGTTAAGGCCCTGTCGAATAGTAATTTCAATCGAAGATTCTATGTGCCTGCGTTGTAATATTTTCACCGATGCCCTGGAGGTTTTGCCCTCCGACAACCAGATTCCTTTTTTTAACTTTTCTATTTGTTCGGGTTTAATTTCCCCCTTAATCCTGACAACGTAGGTCTTGGCTATTCCGTATCTGGGATGAGTTAACCTGTTTGACAATTCGCTGTCGTTCGTCAGAATAATCAAACCCGTGGTATCTGCATCGAGTCTGCCGACACAAAAGATTCGCTCGTTTGTATGGACAATATCTATCGCTTTTTTTCTGCCCTGAGGATCACGGTTGGTACAAATGACGCCTTTAGGCTTATTCAAAATAAAATATACTTTCCGTGCAGCACGAATCTTTCTGCTGTTTACGGTTATGACGTCTTTTTCCGGGTCAACGAAAGCCGGCAGCTTATCTACCACCTTGCGATTTACTCGGACAACTCCTTCAAGTATCAACTCTTCGCATTTTCTGCGTGAATCAACGCCTGCCGCCGCTAAAACCTTCTGTAATCTTTGTTCAGCCATTTAATAATCAATCCTAATCATGACCCAAAGGTCGTTATTGGACAATGCCACCAAAATAAATACCGAGCTTGTCGGCGTAAACAATTACGACACTTGCAATAACCCATACTACAAAACCAATCTGAAACGGCAAATCATTTAGAATAAGCTGCACCGGACCCAGGTATTTTCCCGTTTGTATTAATGAGCTGAAACGGAAAATGCAATACAAAACCAATGGGGTAGTATAGACAAGATGATTATTACCAAAAGTCTGTAAAGTTCTGTCGTCCATAGCATAAAGCAGAAAACACACCACCGCCAGGCCGCTGGTTACATCGATCATATGAGCCAGAAGCTCGGTCGTATAGCCGCTCAGCGTATTTCGAAATAACTCGCTGTCTTCCTGCAGCAGGGCTATTTCACCGCGACGCTTGCCAAAAGCCATAAACAGACACAAAGCAAACGTGCAGATAATCAGCCATTGCGAGATAAAGACTTCCACTACAACAGCTCCTGCAACTGCCCGCAGGCAAAAACCAGTCGCTATGACCACACAATCGAGAATCATTATTCTTCTTAGCAAAAGCGAATAGACAACCATAAGTATAATATACATCAGTACGATAGCCGCAAATAACGGATCAAGTAGAAAGGCGGCAGTAAACGCCGCGGCAGCACACAGAACAGCAACTACAACGGCCGAACCAATAACCACCCTGCCGGAGGCAATGGGTCTTTTACATTTTTCGGGATGGAGACGGTCCCTTTGACGGTCAATTATATCGTTGAGGATATAAACAGCCGAAGCTGCCAAACAAAAGCAGGCAAAACCACCAATCGCCCTTCCGATAGCCAGAGGATCATTAAGTTTATGTCCGAATATAAGGGCTGCAAACAAGAACATATTTTTGGTCCAGTGCAGAGGACGCATTATTTGCAAAAATTTCATAGCTTCGCCTTTTTACATTTACTTGCCGAATTTCAGCGAGTCATTCGTGTGCAGGAAAAAAGTCACTCACTAAAGACTATTCACTTAAAATTATCGACATTTGAGCCGTTAATGCGTAAAATTATACCGTAATAAGCATATAGTAGATAGTGTATATTTTACGCAATAATACTGCAGGGATATAAGATGATAACAACTGTTATTTTTGATTTGGACGACACACTTTACGATGAAATCGAGTATTGCAAAAGCGGCTTCGCAGCCGCAGCCGAGTTTCTTGCCAACCGGTATGAATCAGCTTCAGCCAATTCCACCATGGTTCGGGCCGATATGAAGCGTATTTATGAGGTTCTCTGGCAGCAATTCAATACAGGCAATCGTACCGAGACCTTCAACGCAGCTCTGGATGAGCTTGAGCTAAGCTATGATGATGAGCTTATTTCAGAATTAATAGAGGTTTATCGACGGCACAAACCCAAAATTACGTTGCCGCAGGACAGCCGTGACTCCCTTTGTGAACTAAGCACAAAATACACATTGGCTCTGCTTACAGACGGCTTTTTGCCTGGGCAACAATTGAAGGTTCAGGCCTTAGGCATTGAAAAATATTTTAAGTCCATAATCTATACCGAACAGCTTGGCAGGGAATTCTGGAAACCGTCCCCTGTGGGGTTTGAAAAAATATTAAAGAGTTTAGAAGCCAGGCCGGAAAATACGGTTTATATCGCAGATAATGAAAAAAAGGATTTTATCGCGCCGAATAAATTAGATTTTGTGACCATCCAGATACTCCGCCCGGCCCGCTTACACACATCGGTTTGCGGTCAAGCCGGGGCCGCCGCACAGCATATTATCCGCCAAATAAGTCAATTATCAGGCCTTTTAGAGAGGCTTTAAGATTATAGGAGGTAAGATACGGTCAAAGCTGGAACCGGGCAGGCAATTGTTCAAACATCAATGTTATAGCAAAAAGGCTTATTTGTTATTTTTTTTTATTGACTCAGAAGCCGCTGAGAGCTATAATAAGTTCTGAAAACAAGCTATTTAGGGTGATTTTTCTGTATTTGTGAGGAGTTTTACTATGCCAGCACGCAGGAGAAAGCAAAGCAATGCTATGCTCTACACACTAATAACCTTTGTGGGGCTCTTTATTGTGGCGACCACAATCGCGGTTATTTACTATGTTGAAGCCGAGGATAAACGCACAAGACTTGAAGAAATGCAAAACAAGATTGATGGTCTTGCCGACACCAGAGAAATTAACGAATTGGGCAGGATAGTCGGAACCAAAGCAAGCAGTAGTACAACATGGCTCGGTACGATGGTCGGGCATCTTGACGGGACGACATCTCTCATCGTAGGCGGAGACCCGGAAACGACATCGGCCGAAGCGAAAGTCAATGATGCCAATATAAAAGTTGCAAATGCACTCAAATTGGCTCAGCAACATATCACTATTGCAGACCCTAATACAACAGGACTCGTGAAAATCATCAGTGATTTAGTCGCAGAACTGAATAACACCAAAAAAGCAAAAGATGCTTTACAAAAAGACCTGAATAACCAGATAGCGCAAGTTGAGATTACGAAAAAAGCCTCTTCCGATAAAGAACAAATTATCGAAGAAGAGAAAAACAAACTACAAGCGCTGGTCAATAAGATGCAGGCCGACTACGCCGATCTTCAAGCCCGCTTAGAACAGAGCACTACAGAGCGGATTGCAAATCTCCAGAAGCAATTGGATGATGCAAACGCCGATCTGAAAACAGCCGAAGGCACACTTTTGAAAACTCAGGCGGAATTGAGACAGACTGAGGGTATTATGAAACGTGCTCAGCAGGAGGTCATGAAGATTATGCCGCCGCCGGACCATGAAGCGCTGGCTCACAGGGCTGACGGCAAAATAATATTAATTGACGACTCGGCCCAGGTAGTCCATCTGAATATCGGCACCGATCAGCGCGTTTACAGAGGCTTAACCTTCACGGTTTATGACAGAAGCGGCTCCGTCCCGAAAGACGGCAAAGGAAAGGCCGAAATCGAAGTATTCGATGTAGCGGACACATACTGTGCGGCTCGTATTACCAAATCAGATTCAAAAAAGCCCGTATTACTGGGTGACATTGCGGCAAATTTAATTTGGCAAAGTGACAAAACAAATGTGTTTGTTATTGCCGGCGACTTTGACCTTGATAACGACGGAAACGTTGACGAAAATGCAACCGGCAGAATAAAATCACTTATCGAAAAATGGGGCGGCAAAGTCGTGGACAACATTTCAGTTGACACAGATTTTCTGGTTCTTGGCGATCAGCCGCAGGTACCGCAACAGCAACCAACCTATGAACAACTGGAAGCGGATCCGGGAGCAATGCAAAGATACGAGGCGTTGCAGCAACAGCTCAGCCACTATAACCAGCTTCAGAGTCAGGCCCAGACCCTTTGGATACCAATATTCAGGTATGAAAGATTCCTGTATTTCATCGGCTACAAAGGCCAGATAAGCAAGGCCGGCGCCTTTTAAGAACAGGCTGCGTTGCAAAGTTCGTAACAGGAGCTACGAAACCGGTTCGATCCCTATCGAGGCAACAAATATCTCACCAGTGTATGAAGCTGCGCATTGTGATACAAAGCCCTTTTTAACTGCAACAAAAGTTACAGTACAGGTAGCTCTAACAGCCGCACCGAAAGGCCGGCCATTATCGCAATCCAGACCTGATGGAATATCCACCGCCAGAATCGGACAATCACAGGCATTTATGGCTTCTATCAATCGTATATAATCATCCCTTAATGTTCCGCTTAAACCGGTTCCAAAGAGGCCGTCAACAATCATATCGGCATCGGCTGTAAACGCTTTGACCCGAGCGGGCACATCATCTTCTTTGAGATTTAGCTGTTCAATCGGCCGGTCTAATTTCTCTAAAATATCGAGGTTTATTTTCGCATCGCCTTTGACCTTTTGGCGGTCGCCACATATCACCACGATAACCTTAAAGCCACTGTTCAATAAGTGGCGGGCGATTACATATCCGTCGCCGCCGTTATTTCCCGTACCGCAGAAGATGCAGATCTTTGGGGCAGTAACGGCTTTTAATTTTTCTTTAATAAGCTCGGCGCAACTTCGGCCGGCGTTTTCCATTAAGACTACGCCGGGGATGCCAAGTGTATTTATCGCCCATGAATCGACGGCGCGAACCTGGTCTTTTGTCATTAAGTCATATTTTTTGTCTGGTGAATATTTTTCCATAATCATTTATTTTACCTTCTAAACTCATAACTTCAACTGTGCCCTATATTAATTGAATATCGATTATTGGCTTTGATTGGGTTTGTTTTGGCTTTAATTGGGTTTGAATTGGCTTTGAATTGGCTTAAATTGGGTTTGTTTTGGCTTTGTTTTTTCGTGAAATCATCGTTTTCAGGCGAAAACCGCATAAAATTGGGTTTGTTTTGCATAATTTGCTTATAAATTCGTACGTAAGAATTCGTAGAGTTTCGTTTTGGGAGATAAACTCGGGTAAAGTCCGGTGTATTAGGTATTGGGTATTTCATATATCAGATTTCATATTTTATATTGTCCCCCGACAGTAAAGCAAGTGAGCTCACATCGAGGGTAAACTCAGAGGGCAAAAAAGCTGCGCCTCTATAATTAGACGTATGTCCACTTTTGAG
>JACNGQ010000267.1 GCA_014384025.1 Planctomycetota bacterium
ACTCCTTTCTACAAAATACGGTTACGGGTTTTCCGTAAATCGTAGCGTTTTGGGCCCTCCCGCATGTCACGGAATTGTCCGGCAATTGTAAATTCTTTGCAAAAACATTGTCATAGAATCATCTGCTTTCTGTCATGAAAATGTCAGGCCTCGATGACCAGTTTGTAGCCGACACCGTGAACCGTGATCAGGTGTCGCGGCTCTGAAGGATCATCTTCAAGCTTGGCACGAAGCGAAGCGATATGATTGTCAACCGTGCGCGTGGTGGGATAACTCTCATGGCCCCACACTTCGTCGAGCAGCTCATTGCGAGTGACTACCTGCCCTGCCCGAGCGGCCAGCAGACGCAGGACACCGAATTCCTTACGCGATAGTTTCAATACCTGTTCGGCTTTTTTGACATCGAAACACGTGAAGTCCACAATGACATCGTCAAATCGGAGATTTTCCGGAAGGGCTGTCGGGGATTGCGCACGGCGCAAGATAGCACGAATGCGAGCCAGTAACTCCGGTACCGAGAACGGCTTGGTGACATAATCATCGGCCCCAATGTCCAATCCATGCACACGATCCATTTCCTCGCTTCTTGCCGTCAACATCAGAATCGGCGTGGCTATTCCTTCGCTCCGGACCTTGCGACAAAGCTCATATCCATCCATCCTGGGTATCATCAAATCCAGAACAATCAAATCGGGACAGTGCTCCTGGATCAGTCGGTAACCCTGTTCACCATCGGTCGCGGTATAAACCTCGTAAGACTCATACTCAAGGCTGTCCTTGAGTCCGCGTAGTATCGCAACGTCATCCTCAATAACGATTATTCGGCTCATCGTTTATTCTCCAAAGGCAGGTAAATAGAAAAAGTGCTTCCTTTACCGATAATACTCTGTACCTCGATGTGTCCTCCATGGGCCTGCACGATGTGGAAAATGAGCGCCAAACCCAGACCTGTCCCGGGAATACGCTCGTTCTCCTCGCTGGGAACTCGGTAAAACTTCTCAAAAATACGTTTCTGTTGCGCCGCGTCGATTCCGATACCCTGATCTGTAACTTCAATCACCGCCTGACCATCCCTCTTTTGCACCCGTAAGTCGATCTCTCGGGACTCGCCCGAATACTTCATCGCATTTGAAAGAAGATTTTGAATGGCTTGCTCGATGGCGTCTCGATCCACTCGGACTTCCGGCAGCTCGCCTTCCATGTGAACGTTGAGATGAAAGCCTTGTTGCCTGAGAGGGTACTGTGTTGCCTGGGCGGCCGCATTAACGACTTCGGACAGGCAAGCCGGTTCTTTCCGATATGTTCTATTACCCTTCTCGATCTTTGAGAAGTCGAGAACGTTGTTCAGCAGTCGTGTTAGACGGTGACTTTCGTTGACAATCGTATCGAGATATTCTGATTTGGCCTGCGGATCCTCGGGACGGCCCAGAAGCAGGGTTTCGGCAAAGATTCGAATGGCGGTCAGCGGCGTTTTCAGCTCGTGTGAAACACTCGCGATGAATTGAGAGCGCATTTCGGCCATCTGCAGTTCGCGACCCACATCTCTCCATAAAAAATATGCTCCAAAAAGTGTCACGCACAAGACCAGCAGTAGTGCAATCAGGTAAAAGGAACGTTGAGGACCCCAGTCACTTAACAGTGAGGCCTTGCCGTCTGTTGCATAGGCAAGTTTCAATCCGGGAAAACTCGGCCCCAAAGATTCTCCCTCGACGCCTGCGCCGGTAGTGAACCGGACATTTGCGAGAATCGTTTCTGAATAAGGAGTACTCGAAGTGATCGAATCGAGAATACTCTCACCTCGCACGATAATAGCCAGGCGCTGCCCGCCCGGTAAGGCCGGAGCCAGACTCACCAACCAGGGCTCCTCGCCATAAGCAGCCCAAGTAGATTCAGGCTCCTGCTCTGGGCTTTTCAACTGGGCCGTCAATGCCAGCTTCCCAAAGTCCTTTTGCAGGGCGAGAGCCTTTTCCTGCCGGCTGATGTGCTTCAGAATTTTTCGTTGACAATCCTCAGCCGCCTGCTGCCGGATGCCAAACTCTGGACCGGACTTGATAAGTACATTCACCAGGTCCAGGACTATGTAAGATTCGGCAGGTGATAGCCAGCGCTGCGCACTTAGCTCACTTCTGATAAGCTGCATGACTTCGTTATATGAATCACCTCTTTCGAGCAGGTGACCAGCCGCATATAAACAGAAGCCAATGCCATGCTCGTCGGTTATTTCAGAACTGACTGCCAAAATCCTGCGGTATTCCGCCAAACTTTCTTCCAATTCATCTGATTTTGTGAGGACCCGGGCCCTTAAAAGCCGCGCATAGGCTTGCTGGCTTGGTTGTTGTGCCTCCTCGATGCCCTCGAGATACAAGGTGTCAGCTTGAGCATACCGCCTTCGGACAAATTCCTCTTCCTCGGCGCGACGAATCTTTTGGAAGAATGCAGTCTTGCCCATAGAGAGTCTGTTATTGGTCGGGCTCATTTCCCAGGGCAGCAACAGCCGCTCTCCATCAGCCAGACCCGTTAGAATAACCTCACCACTGGTGTACTCGAGTGTGTTTAACGATTTTGCCCCACTTGCCGTAGCGCTCACCTCATGCAGCTTGATTTCTTCAAGGTGAACAAGCAGTTTTTGGCCAATTTCTGTTGCCAGGCGAAGGCGCTCATCCGCCAGACGCTTTTCGCTTAGCTCCTGCTGCTGACCGATCATGTGCCAGGTAAGCACAATCAGCACGGAGCTGGGAAGAACGACAGCGATCAGAAACAAAAGGACTTGCTTGTGGTGACCACGTGTACGCATTGTGTTGGTATTGCGTTTCTTAAATTCCATGACTATCCCACAGTTTTTTCGAACTGCCTGCTTTAGAATCTTTATATTGTCGCATTTTCTGTAGAAGACATCAATAAGCTTGCAGTTCATTTTAATCTGCCGGAAGACTGGAGTTGTCACGAAAATGTCATGGAAAACTAACAAATTGAAAAGCCCCTGCGGTAAGGAGGAAAATGGAATGTGTAAACCCGCAGGGGCCCTTATACTCAAACGATATTTTAATAAGATCTATTTTACTTTTGTTCGACCCGTAAAATAACAAATCTTCGCATCGGAGGTTCTGCAAACAGAGAAAAAAATAAGCTTTCCCATCATCCTCCTTAACTAATATTCATTGTATCTTTTTAAAGATAAAAGTCAAGAGAAATTCCTCACAAATGGGATTATTTATCGCAGATATTAGAAATAAATCCTAAAAAATCAGCTTTAATTATCGCCATTATCTCACCCATTGTGAACTTCAGAAAAAACATACGTTAGCGGTACTCAATAACCACATAAGCATAATCCACTAATGTCTGTCCATTAGCAACGTTGTTATTATTTGTAATTCGTAACTGAAGGCAATTTATCTTTTCGGCTGTATTTACGACACTTGTAATATCCCATGCGTCAATAGCCTCACTTGATTCTCCTTCACGCACCGGTGCCTTCATTACGGCCCAAACCACAGGCTTGCCCGGCCAGCCCGTACCTATTGACCATTCTAATTTTCCCTCGGCAAACCGTTCTTCCTCGAAGTGTTCAACAAAAAGAACGACCGATCTTATTGCAGCATTGGCAGGGATAGAAATGTCTGAAAATTCATAGGATATGTCTGAACCAACATTGGTTTTCCAGCGGTTGTTATCACTGGATTGGACAACGTTGTTCGTGTCGCCCCCTGACGCAGTCAGTTTGAGCGGTATTGGATTTGCCGTAATGGTCAATGATTGGACACCTGAGACTGGAACGCTTTTTTCGTTGACTTTGAATGTGACATTGTCCTCGATTCCGTTGTTCAACACCGGTGCATTAGTCATACCGGGAGCTGGTTCAGTCAAGCTCCCGCCGGACAGATCTGCTGCCACATCGGAATTCACTTGCTCTCCATCGTTATCACTTCCCGCTAAGGTATCCGGCGCCGGTGCCTGCTCCTGCGTCATCGCACCGCCAGGCTCGGCCACCGATGGTTCGTCAGCTATGTTCAGCCCAAATGTTAGGGCCGAGAAAATCACCAACACCAACAAAAGAATAAATTTCCTCTTTATATTCCCCGGATGAAAAACGGGCCCGTGAATTCGCTTGAAACCGTGTCCCCCATCTACAGACTGTGAAATAAGTCTTTGGCGTTCTTTTATTCCGACCTTAGGGCCATGTGTTGCTGTAGCAACAGCCTTCGCCCTTACTTGTCCTTTAGCTTCGATTAGCTTTTCCTTCGCCTCGCTCAGCGCCATCTCATACGATTGGATCTTTTCCTGGGCCTCGGTCAGCGCCACCTCATGCAAATGGACTTTTTCTTCTTCCTTAGCTTTGGCCGCCGCCATCGCACATTCAACCTGAGCCTCAACTCTTTTCCGTTCTTCCCTTTCAGACTTCAGCCTCTCTTCTGCTTTTGCTCTGGCAATAGCCTCGGTCTTCATCTGTTCTTTGGCTTGGTTTAGCCTTTCCTCCGCCTGAGCTAATGCCTCCTCATACGACAGGATCTTTTGTTCTGCTTCTTCTACCTGAGCCCCGACTCTCGCCATCGCCTCCTTGGCCTTAGCCTCGGCTCTTTCCACCATAGCATTATACTTGTTATACTGAGCAATAAGCATCTTCTCGGCTTCAGCCTTGACTTTTCGCTCCATCGCGGCTTTGGACTCAATTTCCGCCTTGAGTTTTTCCTCTGCTTGTGCCCTTGCCAAAGATTCAGCTTTCAGGCTTTCCGCCATTTTGGCCATTGCCTCGGCAGTTTTCTTGTTAAACCATGCAGCCACACTTTATCTCCAACAAAAGTAATATCTGCGAAATACGATGCTATGATGCTATATTGAATAGAGATAAATTTCCTCGCTCAAAGTTAACTCGGCCAATCCACGCACTACCACCTCCACCTTCACCCGTGGCAGGTTCCTGCGCTTAGCCTGATAAAGAGAAAAGACTCTTTTAATTAATATAAATTTGATGGTCTTTCCTTATTGATCCTCCATGAGCTTCCTGAAACTCCTCGCGATTGATATATAATATACAGCCAAAAAACCATTAAATCAAGGAAAAAAGGGTCGGTTATTGTTTTTTGGTCAAAATAAAATAAATAACCGCTTTGGAAAAGGTCGAAATTAAATATATAGTTAAGTTTTTTAAAAAAGAAGGGATAAAGTTATGACAAAGGGAATAATAATATTACTTTTAAGCGGCTGGATGGCTGGTTGCGGCGCCGTCAAAGGTCTCGAAGCAAGCGCCAATAGAAACCAGCTCGACAATCTGAAGGTCGGTATGACAACAGACCAGGTCAGGCGAGCTATGGGCAAACCCTACAAAAGTGAGTTTTACGGAAATAAGCAGATGTGGTTTTATATAACCGATTGGCAATCCGACGGCAAAACCACTTCTGATGAAATGACACCGCTGGTATTCGAAAACGATATACTTCTGGGCTGGGGCAGTAATTTTTTAGATAGAAACAGTAGAAAAAAAAGCTGGTGGTAAAGATAGCCGGCCCGCCCATTGCCGGCAAATTATGACCGAACATGTGCCTCATTGTTAATGAAAGTTTGATATGTATCCAGGTTTGTTTGAGATCCCCTTGCTTCACCTGACAATCGGCACCTTCGGCCCAATGATGGTGCTTGGCTTCCTCGCGGCGCTTCTCTTGATGAGGCGATTGAGCATCAGGGCGAACATGGATCCGGCCATAATTACCAGTGTCGCATTCTACTCACTTATAGCTGGAGTGGCCGGTGCCAGGCTATTCTTCGTCGCCCACCACTTCGAGACGTTTCGCGGCAATCTCCTCAGTATTATCTACACATGGCGGGGAGGCCTCGAATTCCTCGGCGGAGTAATTGTGGCGACGGGCCTGTTGTTAATCTATCTGCGGTATCATAAACTCCCCGTCCGCAGGTATCTGGACATTATCGTCATCGGGCTGATGATGGGACTGGCATTCGGGCGGATAGGATGCTTCTTAAACGGTGACTGCTTCGGCAAACCTACGAACCTGCCCTGGGGTGTCCGCTTTCCATACAGATCGTTCGTTTACATCAGTCAGATTAATCCCGACCCAAAGAGAAACAGAACCACCCCGCACCTTCATCTGCCGCAGGCCGACTACCTCAGCTTCTATGACGAGGCCGGCAAATGGTATCCAGCGCCGTTGGAGGACCTGACAGAAACCCAGCGATATGAAGTCACAAAAGGCAGGTATCGCTGTCTTGCCGTACACCCCTCGCAGCTCTACTCATCCGCAAACGCCTTGCTGTTGTGTCTTATTCTATATTTGTTCTGGCGTAAAGGTCTGGCCAGAGCCGACTCCGGTCTCCCTCCCAAAAGACTAACCCGCCCCGGCTCAATAACTGCACTAATGCTAATCCTCTACGGCGTCACTCGATTTCTAATCGAATGTATCAGAGACGACAATCCATACGAAATCGCCTTCTTGACTATCTCACAAATCCTCGGAATAGTAATGATTATTTCAGGAACAGCCCTGCTCGTGCTTTTACCCTACATCAAATCAGATGCCCCACTCGGCACTGAGGTTGTATAAAGGCAATAATTTAAGCAGGCCCCACAACTGCGTGTCTTTAAGATAAGCTTTACTTACGAACCGCTCTGTTATATTATAGAACCACAGTCGCTGAATTGCTGATACACAACTCTAATAAGAAGGAGGTTCAGACTATGAAGCGGATTTTATTATGCTTACTCATCGTCACAAGCTTCACAACAGCACATGCCAACGAAAAGCTGAAAAAACAGATCGACTTGTTGGCCGGCACGATTGAGTCGAAGGTCATCGAATGGCGCCGCCATTTTCATCAGTTCCCGGAGCTGTCAAACAGGGAATTCAAGACGGCTGAAAAAATTGCAGAGCACCTGAGAAATCTCGGCCTGGATGTAACGACCGGAATTGCGCATACAGGTGTTGTAGCCCTCTTGAAAGGCGCCAAACCCGGGCCGGTCGTCGGACTTCGCGCCGACATCGACGCCCTGCCCGTCACCGAACGCGTCGATGTGCCGTTCGCCTCCGAAGTGCGCTCCACATACGACGGGCACGACGTCGGAGTTATGCACGCATGCGGCCACGATGCCCACATCGCCATTCTAATGGGTGTCGCCGAGATTCTTTCTTCGATGAAAAAGGATTTGCCCGGAAGTGTGAAATTTATTTTCCAGCCCGCCGAAGAAGGCGCCCCGCAGGATGAAGAAGGAGGCGCCGAACTCATGGTCAAAGAGGGTGTCCTGGAAAATCCCAAAGTCGATGCAATTTTCGGTTTACACGTTCGCTCGATTGGTCGGGTTGGCACCATTTCCTACCGCCCTCAAAGTATAATGGCGGCCGTTGACGGTCTTCGCATTACAGTCAAAGGAAAGCAAACACACGGCTCCACACCATGGACCGGCATTGACCCGATTACCGTCTCTGCCCAGATTATCATAGGACTCCAGACAATCATCAGCAGACAAACAGAACTAACCGAAGAAGCGGCCGTAATAACCATCGGCAGCATTCACGGCGGAGTCAGAAGCAATATTATTCCCGAGCAGGTCGAGCTTATAGGAACAATCCGAACACTAAATACCGATATGCAGGACAAGATTCACGAGAAGATACGTCTGACCGCAACGAAAATTGCAGAAAGTGCCGGGGCCGTTGCGGATGTCCGGATCACAAAAGGATATCCCGTAACATACAACGACCCCGAGCTTACCGAAATGATGCTGCCCTCCCTGCACCAAGTCGCAGGCGATGAAAATGTAAAACTCGTCAACGCGATAACCGGCGCCGAAGACTTCTCATTTTTCCAGAAGAAGATTCCAGGCCTGTATTTTTTCCTCGGCGCAATGCCCAAAGGCACCAAGACCGAAGATGCCCCGCCGCACCACAGTCCGGATTTTTATATCGATGAAAGCTCTTTCAAACTCGGCATCAGGGCATTGTCTTATCTGACTCTCGATTATATGCAAAAACACCAAAAGTAAAAGAAACACTATTACTGAAAGCCGCCCTTGACAAAACGGTAATACAGCAGTTAAATTCGTAACTGAAGGCAGAAAATACAGAACTCGCGGCCGGGCTTCGACCTCGCATATACGGCGAAGGTTGCTGGCCGTATTAACAACAACCCAAAGGCTCTTACAAAAAAGGAGGTTACCACATGATTACGGAGATCATCGCTCAGGAACTTGACACCGAACAATTCATATCTGAGAAGGTAGAAGAAATCAAGGACGCCGTTACAGACGGAACGGCCATCAACGCCCTCTCAGGAGGCGTCGATTCATCTGCGGTCACAATGCTCGGCCATCGCGCCTTAGGGTCTCAGCTTAAGACCGTCTTCGTCGAAAACGGCCTAATGAGAGAAGGAGAATCCGAACAAGTCGTGGGTTTTTTCGAAAAACTCGGCGTCACGGTTGATGTAGTCGATGCACGCAAGGAGTTCTTCGCTGCACTCAAGGGAATCACCCACCCGGAACAAAAACGTGAAGCCGTTACACAGACCTTTTACAAAGATGTCTTTGGACGTCTTGTCAGGCAAAGCGGTGCAAAGCACCTTCTCCAGGGCACTATCCTGACCGATGTCGATGAAACCGTCGCAGGCATCAAACGCCAGCACAATGTCTTCGAGCAGCTTGGTATCGATCCGCAGGAGGCCTTCGGCTACAAAATCATCGAGCCGCTAATTCAGCTTCGCAAGGACGGTGTAAGAAGGGTAGGTAAGGCCCTCGGCCTGCCCGTCGAGCTTTTCGACCGCATCCCCTTCCCCGGCCCTGCCCTTGCCGCACGTGTCATTGGCGAGGTGAACCCGGAGCGCATAGAAACTGTCCGTAAGGCCACTGTCATCGTCGAACGATTACTGAAAAACACCGACGCTTTTCAGTACATGGCCATCCTCCATGAAGACCGCGTAACCGGAATGCGCGACGGCAAACGCGACTTCGGCCTGCAAATTGAGCTGCGCTGCTGGGACAGTATCGACGCAAGGACCGCAACCCCGACAAATCTCCCGTATGAAACCCTGACCAACCTGGCCGCAGAGATTACACAGGAAGTTCCCGGCGTAGTAAGCGTCACATACAACATAGCAAACAAGCCGCCTTCGACTATCGAAGCAATCTAATGTACTTTGCTGAATAAAGAAATGATGGAGAAATTTGATTTTTTATTGGGTAATTGGAACCTGGAATACAGGGTTTCGAAGAGCGCCTTCTCTGAAGCTTACACGGGCTCCGGCACCGGAACTTTCAAAAGAGCGCTGGATGATAGATACGTTTATTTTGACTATGAATGTACCCTATCTTCGGCACCCCAGCAAATAGGAAAAGCACACGCAATTTTTGCATGGGATGAAAAGGCACAGATATATAGATTCTGGTGGTTCGAAAATTCAGGTGCCTTCCGGCAGGCAACCTGTAATTTTATCGATAAGGACACCCTTTTCTTAAACTGGCATGACACCCTGTTAATCCAGACTTTCAAAAAGGAAATCCCGGATAAAGTGATATTAAAAATGGAACATCCTGTAGCCCGCGACAAGTTTGAATTAATATTGGAAGTAATCTTCACAAGGAAATAGTCTTATCAGGATGGCCTTGCGTTATACAAAAACTATACATTCGGCATGTTTTAGACAACAATCACGCCAAAACCATAGCATAATGCTCATGTAGGAGTAGCCAATTACTATATATTAGAAAATAAAACCTCTGCGAACCAAGGAATTTCCTTAAGTCCCCTCTTTTCTATTCGATAAAGGATTGTAGAAGCACATTAATCGGCCTGTCGCTTTGATGTCTGATAATCAGCTTTCAGTTTAGCGCAGTAAAGACGATGTGCTTGATAATAAATTGTATAATATAGCTAAATTCACTACTGCCATAGTGAGTTGTTCTTGTCCCTGCTTTAATTTCATTAATTGGCCCTAATTAAAGCAGGGGCTCATTTTTTAATTCGCTAAAATATAAATTATCGGCCCTTAGACTGCCATTGCCGCTGTTGTAACTCTATCCAGGTCAAAACTGACCAGATTCTCAACGATTGCAATTTTAATTAAATCAACTATAGTATTAGCATTGAGTTTCCCCATGATTTTGCGGCGGCCCGCATCAATCGTCTTGGTACTTACATGCAGCTCTAAAGCAATCTGTTTGGTTGACTTTCCTTCGGCAACGAGCTGAAGCACCTCCCGTTCCCTGCTTGTCAGAGACGATAACGGAGAGTCAGAAACGTTGACTAAACGCTTTATATAGTCCTCAACTACAACCCCTGTTATTCTGGAGCTAAGGTAAGTCTTGCCGGCGCTCACAGCATGTATTGCCTGAACAAATTCGTCAAACAAACATTCCTTTAAAACATATCCTACCGCACCGGCCTCAAGCATGTCAGCGACAAAGCTCCTGTTGGAATGCACAGAGAGGGCAATTACCTTGATTTGAGGGATTTCCTCGGTAATTTGTCGTGTAGCTTCGACCCCATTGAGCTTTGGCATGGTTATATCCATAATTACTACATCGGGCAACAGTTCCCGCGCACGCTCAACCGCTGCTCGCCCATCTTCCGCTTCACAGACTATTTCTATTTCAGGCTGTTTTTCAAGTAGCGAACGCAATCCCTCACGCACAATTGCATGGTCTTCTGCCAACAAAACTCGTATCCGTTTCGATTCTTGCATATGTAGCTCGCCCTTTTCTAATAAAATCCCACTCGGTAACTGACCAAATCCCGGATTCTTAAAAAAACACTTCGGCACTTAATCACCAGGAAAAGTCAATGGCCTACTCCGCCCCCAGCGACGAAGGTTGACTACAAATCTCCATTTTCAAAGTAATAATTATCAAGGTAGTAGGCCAATAACTTAATTTCCATGCTTTAATTTTCGGCAACTTGGCTTGCAAATAAAACAGTATATTCCTGCATGTGGGTCAGGAATATGCTAATTATTCAAGATAAAAGGCTACATACAATAGACAAATCCCTTAAGCCCCCCCTCTTTTTGCTCGATAACGAGGGTGTAGGTACATTTAACACAATAGGCTTCATGAGGGGCTGTATGAGTGTTAATTAGAATATAATGGAGCAAAATTATGGATGGAATCGCAACATATCAGGACAATACAGTCAGTATGCAAAGCAAAGGCCGTCTCATCTCAATGCTCTACGATAGTGCAATCAAATTTATGATACTGGCCATAATAAAGATGGAGAAGAAAAATTACGAAGCAAAAAGCCGTTATATCAATAAGGCTGTGGACATAATTGATGAGCTTAATGCGGTTTTGGAAATGGACCCTGGCAGTGAAATAGCGAGAAATCTTCGAAAACGGTATATTTTTATGAGTAATCGCCTGTCCCTGGCTAATATAAAAGATGATCCTCAAATGATTTGTGATGTCGTCAAGCTAATGGAAGAATTAAATAAGATGTGGAAAGTATTTTCCTGATAATTAATCTATTGTTGTAGTGAAAATGTAATTTGCCGAAAAATATCTTTATAATGTATAAAATAAATTAGTTAAAAGAGGTACACAAGATGCTTGAAGCAAAAGACATTATGAACAGGAAAGTAGTATGCATAAAAAAGAACATCCCTGTGATCGATGCTATCAGGCTTATGGCAGAAAAAAACATTACCGGCGTCCCCGTGGTCGAAGATGATATGACTCTGATCGGGATTATTTCAGAACAGGATGTGCTCAGATTATTCCACACCTATGATGATGAAAAAGACAGGATGGTTAATGATTTTATGACACAACCTGCTGTCCACTTTGAAGAAAAGGAGCCTTTACTGGATGTTTGTTACTGTTTGAGAGACAATTCTATAAGAAGAGTTCCGATAACATTAAATCGCAAAGTAGTAGGTGTTATCAGCAGATCAGATATACTTAAATGCATCCTTCAACTATGGGATCAAGATACTGTTCCATCCATTGCTGTTTCAAACAATGTTGAACCATAGATATATAAAGAAGATTTCACTTTTAAGTTTCAATTATCTCATTTCCTGCCAAATTAATAGAAAGTTCTGAAAAAATCAGGACTCTTGCCAAAGTGTCTCAATTAAGCCTGTTAAGCTCTGATAAATCGATTTGACTATGTTGATGCTTATAAATAAGCTCGAGATATATTTCCAAACTTTATCCTTATGATAATCATGCGATAGCTTTTGCGAACCTTATATCCAGCCATATTCTATTCTTTATTTAAAAAATTCAGCTTAGACACATTCGTATTTTTGCAACCTTCCTGTTTAAGGAACATTCGAGATACGTCCGATAAAGATACTTCTTAAAAAAATGTCTGGTCTGAATTGTCCGATAATCAGTATCAAAAGCTTTTATTAGAAAAAATCTTTTAACAGCCTTTATACGGAATTAATCTCGATTCCATCCGGATTACCGGCCTATTCATAATAATAAGGCACATATGATAGCAAAATCCCCAAGGCTTATTCCATTTTAGACGATAGAAAATAGCCAATGGATAATTATGCGTTCCTTTTTGGACGACAAACAATAGCAATATGATAAATGTTATTTTAGCGAGACTATTGCACTTTAACATTTGAATTATTGGAAATCTTTAAGAAGAACCACAAGAAAACTGTTTAAAGGATTTAAGGAGTCAAAGAAATGTTAGCAATTAAGAACAATCTAATGGCTGTAAACGCAGCACGGAACCTGAGCGTGAGCTACGATGCCTTGTCTCGGTCCGTAGAAAGGCTCTCGTCAGGCCTGCGCATCAACAGTGCAAAAGACGACGCGGCCGGCCTGGCTGTTCGCGAATTGATGCGATCCGACCTTGCTGTTATGGAGCAGGGTATCCGAAATGCTCATGATGGTATTAGTATGCTCCAAACTATGGAAGGTGCCATGGCAGTAATCGATGATGCCTTAGTGCGTATGCAGCAGTTGGCCGAGCAGGCGGCAACCGGCTCGTACTCCTCTGCACAGAGAGCGATTATGCAGAACGAGTTTTCCGAAATGCGCCTGGAAATCGACCGTATCGCCGGAGCAACCACCTTTAACGGTATCAAGATGCTCGATAATTCCGCTTCTGTCGCAATCCACTTCGGCAAACTTTCGACCGACAACATCGCCATTACCGGCAGCAATATAACCAGTGCATCCGGCGGTCTTAATATCACAGGCCTGACCATTGCCGATGTTGCCAGCGCCAAGAACGCATTGGTAACATTGGACAGTGCAATCAACACCAAAGATAACGCCCGAGCCAAGTTCGGTTACAAAATGAACCGTCTTGAAGGTACGATATCGGTCCTTGGTATTGGTACTGAGAACCTGCAGGCATCTGAATCCCGCGTTTCCGACGTCGATGTGGCTACGGAAATGGCAAATCTGACAAAGAACCAGGTGCTGGCACAGGCCGGTATCTCAATGTTGGCTCAGGCCAACACAATGCCTCAGATGGCTATGATGCTGCTCAGATAATAAAATACAACAATCGCCCTGCTGCCCTGAGCGCCTTGTAGCTTAGGGCAGTAAAGACGATTTGTTTGATAATAAAATATATTATAGCTAACTTCACTACTGCCATAGTGAGTTGTTCTTATCCCTGCTTTAATTTCCTCATTGGCCCTAATTAAAGCAGGGATTTATTTTTAATTCGCTTGCCCTGTTATTTCCCAATATATCATTTATTCACTCATCCACTTATCAATCCCAATAGAAAATAGTCAATTGCTTACTAACTCCCACCACAACCTCGGATAGTCCTGACCTTCGAAAATCCTTCAGATAACCTTCGGCTTGAGTTTGGCCATTGTAGAGTGATAAAACACCTCTCAGAGTAGTCATGCAGAAAATCCTGAGAATGGTATCTGGACTTATTTTGCAATATTTCAGAACTTTTTCGAAAAAAGCTGTAACATTTTCAATCAGAAAACGTCTTATATATTAGAGAAGTCCCTGTCCGTCTTTATGTGTATATAACCACCCTCCTTAAAAGGGCGGGGGCTTTTTCTCTTATGTATATTCTTTCTTTTGGAACTATTTACTATATAATAGAGAATAGGCAAAATGTGAATAACTATGGTTTCCGGGACAATAGCACCTTGCAGGCCAAACCTGACGGAATGTGGGGGTAAAAACAGCCAGTGCAATCGAGAGAGATAATATGATGACACTAAAGAACACAAAAAGTCAATGTAACAAAGTAGCCTGCAATTTCGGACTAGCCAGGCGATCTCTTATAATCTTGGTTTCCATAGCGGTAGTTATTGCGGTAGGTGTGTTCGGATTTTTACGCCCGAAGACAGGCGGTTCTAATAATTCGAATCCGGGAACGGGGCTCTTTACTGTAGAGCGCGGCGATCTGACTATCAGCGTGACCGAAAGCGGTGACATCAAGGCGGTTGACTCGGTAGATATTAAGTCCAAAGTGGAAGGGCGGGCGACGATAGTCAACATAGTGCCTGAAGGTACAAATATAACTCCGGAAGATGTAAATGACGGCAAGGTGCTGGTGGAGCTGGATTCTTCGAAGTTGACCGAGCAGCTTTCGCAAAGAGAAATTGAGCTTTCCACTGCTGAGGCAAACTTCTCCGATGCGAATGAGTCACATCTTATCCAGGTAAAACAAAATGAAAGTGACGTTACCGCAGCCAAGTTGAAGGTGGAATTCGCCCTGATGGACTTTCATAAGTATCTGGGAGCGGACATTGCACGGGAAGTAGTTGATAAAATGGTGAGTGATCCCAACATAAATCCTGATCTGACATCGCTGATTAACGACCCCAATAGTTTAGGTGGCGAGGCCTCGAGGCGAATTGATACATTAAAAGATGCTATTCTTCTTGCCAGGGGAAGTTTGGAAAAAGCATCTGATGTATTAACAGGGACTCAAAAGCTTTACGATGCAAATTACGCATCAGAGCTGGATTTGAAAAGTGCTAAGCTGGACGTTGACCGGTTTACCGTTCAAGAGAAAGCGGCTTTGAAAAATTTAGAATTGTTTCGGCTTTACGATTTTCCAAAAGAAGCCCGGACGTTCCTGAGCGATTATCATGAGGCCAAGCTTGACTTAGAACGAACAGAGGCACGTGCCCGTGCACAACTGGCCCAGGCCAGGGCGAAGCTTACGAGCGCAAAAGCCACGTTTGAAATGCAAACGAAGCGATTGGAAAAACTGCACGACCAGATTAAAGCTTGCATTATTAAGGCCCCTGCCTCGGGTCAGGTTGTATATTGGTCTAGTACGGAACAGTGGGTCAGGTACAAAATTGAACAGGGCGCGGAAATACCTGAAGGCTATAAGATTATTACCATACCTGATGCTTCCAAAATGAAAGTCGAGGTCAAGATTCACGAGACCTGGATTGATAAGATTGAGCCGAACCAGCCAGCAAAGATATCGATTGCAGCCTTTCCGAATGAGGTCTTTACCGGCAAGGTGCTGAAAAAGGCCCCATTGGCTGATCCCGATCGCTGGATGAATCCGGACCTTAAAGTTTACGCTACGGATGTGAGTATTGACGGAACGAACGATTCTATCAAGACCGGTATGTCGGGGAAAGTTGAAATTCTTATTGATGAGCTGGATGATGTTCTATATGTGCCTATACAATCGGTCGTCACCGTGGACGAAAAAGAACTGTGCTATGTTAAGGCAGGCGGCCGTGAGGAGAAACGTGAGGTTGAAACTGGATTGTTTAACGATGATTTTGTCGAGATAAAAAGTGGTTTGAATGAGGGCGAGAAAGTGTTGCTTAATCCACCGAGGTGGACGGCATCGGAAACTAAAAAGGAAGAAACAAAGGAAAAGAAAAAAGAAGAAGAAAAATCCTAAACCTTGGTTATTATGCGATTTGTCAGAATTAAAAGGACGGCTAAGTTAGGCTTTAAGAGCTTATGGATGCATCGGCTGCGCTCTGTTCTAACTATGCTGGGTATAATTTTTGGCGTTTGCTCTGTGATCGCTATGCTCGCTATAGGCGAAGGAGCCAGCCAGGAATCCCAGGCGATGATAGCACGGCTTGGCAGTATGAATTTGATTATTGAAACGGTCGAGCCGCCTCAGGAACGAGCAGATGCTGGTGGAGACCAAAATAGAATGGACAGCTACGGCTTGACCTATAAGGATGCCGAGTCTATTCGAAATACCCTGCACGATGTCGAGGTCGTTGTACCCATTCGCGAGATAGACCAGGAAGCGAGATATCATAAACGCAAGGTGGGGATTAAAATCATAGGCTCTATTCCATGGTTTACTGAGATTTCACCGCTTCGTGTGGTTCATGGCAGGTTTTTAAGCAGTATTGATTTACACCGGCAACGCAGTGTATGCGTGGTCGATGAACAGCTTGTCAGTGGCCTGTTCGGATTTGTGGACCCAGTCGGAAAAGATGTTCAGATACAGGGGAATAGTTACCGCGTTATTGGTGTATCTGGGTCGTCATCTGTAGAGAATAAGAAGAATGGTTTTGGCAATTCGATGCCCAAGACTACCGGTTCCGATAGTAGCCCGACCGGTAGCGTATATTTACCTTTGACAACCGCCAAATCACGATTCAGCGAGATACAAGCCAGCTTTAGCGGGGGCAGAGAAAGTATGCAAAAAGTACAACTGCAAAAGATTACCGTGAAGGTTAAATCAACCGACCAGGTCTTACCGATGCGCGATATTTTGGATACCTTGCTGACACGTCTTCATAAAGATAAGAAGGACTACCGTATAATTGTTCCGCTGGAACTGTTGCGCCAGGCAAAACAAACCCAGCGTATTTTCAGCATCGTGCTCGGTTCAATAGCTGCAATTTCACTTCTGGTTGGTGGTATCGGAATTATGAACATAATGCTGGCTACCGTGAGTGAGCGAACTCGTGAGATTGGCATCCGCCGTGCCCTCGGTGCAAAGAAGCGTGACATCATAATTCAATTCCTTTCAGAAACTTTAATCTTAACATTATCTGGAGGTATCGTAGGGCTTGCCTTGGGTTCTCTTCTGCCATTATTGGTAGAACATTTTGGTAATATGCCTACAGTCATTACGGGTAGTTCTATGGTGTTATCCTTCGGAATCAGTGGGGTGATAGGCGTAATCTTTGGCTTATATCCGGCCTATCGTGCGGCCAATATGGACCCGATTGAATCGTTGAGGCATGAATAGGCATTTATAGAGTGTTCAAATGGTCATCAACACCCCATACTCCAAAACCAATCCCGGCTACCATAATCCGAAAAAAGTTGCCGACAAAAAACCAATACCACCAGGGATGATAGCCACTCGGCGCCTGTGGTTGTTTCGCATTATAGCTCTTACAATTTTTCCGATTCTGCTGTTGTTGGCCGAATTTTCTCTGAGGATAGCCGGTTACGGCTTCTCCCCCAATGCGATTATTAAATGTCAGGTCAATGGCACAGATGCCTGCTGCGACAATGTCAAATTTGGCTGGCGTTTTTTTCCTAAAAATATTGCACGTGAGTCGGAGCCTTTCATTTTCCCTGCACAAAAGTCGCACAATACTTATCGAATTTTTATACTCGGTGCTTCTGCCGCTCAGGGCACTCCGGAACCTGCATTTAATTTTGGACGGATTCTGCAGAAAATGCTGGAAGATAAATATCCGGAAGTAAACTTTGAAATTATTAACACCGCAATAACAGCCACCAATTCCCATGTCGTCCTGCAGATAGCAAAAGACTGCGCCCGCAATAATCCTGACCTGTTTATAGTATATCTCGGAAACAACGAAGTGAACGGCCCCTATGGAGCTGGAACCGTATATACTCTTCCTTTGGCCAATTTACATCTCATCCGTACCGGAATTGCCCTTAAAGCAACCAGACTGGGACAGCTATTAACCGACCTGGCCGACTCGGCTGGTGCTCAAAAAAATGCTCCCAAAGAATGGCTTGGATTGACAATGTTTCTCAACAAACAGGTAAGGGCCAATACCACTCAGTTAGAAGCGGTTTACCGCAATTTCCAAAGAAACCTAAAAGATATTCGGCAAATCGCCTTAAAAAGCCGCAGCAAAATAATTTTCTGTACAGTTGGAAGCAACCTTAAAGATAGCCCGCCATTCGCTTCTTTGCATCTGCCTGATTTAGACCCGACAGAAATGAAAAAGTGGGATGATATTTACGCCCAAGGTGTCGAATTCGAATTAAAAGGTGATTACGCCGATGCTATTGAACGCTATTTGGAAGCCGCCGAGATTGATAAACATTACGCCGATTTGCAGTTTCGGTTGGGTCGCTGTTATTGGGCTCTCGCTGAATATGAAAAGGCGCGGGAAAGATATATTCGAGCACGCGAGCTGGACACACTTCGTTTCCGCGCCGACACACGGATCAATAATATTATTCGCAACGTGGCCTCCGCCAGCGCCGCAGAAAGTATTTACCTGACAGACACAACTGAGGTTTTCGAAAGAAACAGCCCACATGCAGTTCCGGGGCAGGAACTGTTTTATGAGCATGTACATTTGAATTTCAAAGGTAATTATTTTCTCGCCAAAGCAGTTTTTGAAAAAGTACAGCAGGCACTTCCTCCACATTTGATAAAATCGCAGCGAGCTGATAAACACCAGATATTAACCGAAGACGAATGTGCCCAACGCCTGGCCTGCACTGGCTGGGATAGATACCGGATTGCTGATAAAGTCCTTAACGGTTTTATCAAAATTCCGCCGTTCACAAACCAGCTTTACCAGCAGCAGCGCCTGATACAAATGGAGCGGAATATCGAGAGCTTGAAAATGTATCTCGTTCCCGATGCCCTTGAAAATATTGCACTACAGTATCGTCAAGTAATTCAGAAATCACCTTCGGACTGGCGGCTGCACTGGAATTATGGAAAATTATTAACCGAAGGTTTGAAAGATTATAAAGCTGCGGTCGAACAGGCTTATTTGGTGCAGAAGCATTTGCCGCATTCTTATTTAGCAAACACCTCATTGGGGGCGGTCTCACGCGGACTGGGTGATATTGATAAAGTTATCGCTCATTATCTCGAGGCGATAAGAATCAAACCCACCTGTATTGAAGCACATTACTACCTGTCACGGGCATATCATAAACAGAACAGGATTGATGAATCTATCGAATATTATTCTAAAACTCTGCAGTTACAGCCGACTCATATAACAGCATATAATGAGCTGGTCGAGATATTGTACAACAGCGACAATATTGACCGGGGCATTGATGTATGTCGAAAGGCTTTGCTTTTTGTCCCGGACAGCGCAATTTTACATTGCAACCTGGGTATTATGTTGGATAAAAAAGGCAATAGAACCGAGGCCTTCAAAGAGCTTAACACCGCTATAAAGATTGACCCGAATTCAACAAAGATACGCACTGTACTGGAAGCTATATTGAAAAAAGGCAATTGATTTGAACTGAAGATTGCGCCGGTTTTTTTACCCGCACAGCTATCTGGTACCTCATTTCATCCGTTTACTAAATCCGATATCACATTGAAATTTTCGGTATTGTCTCAAAATCAGAGACATTTTTTGATTTGTTTTCTGTGTCTTTCTATTCAATTTGTACGACCGTTCATAAGCAAGATACAAGGTACGAAATTCTTTGGCATTAACTGCCGATTCGTTGTATTATGGCCCGGTGTGGGCAAGAAGAAATATGTGACTTCGGACCTGTCGAAGGGGCTCTGCTATTATTTGCTTTTGGAGAGTTGGTATTATGGATAAAAGGATTATTTATCGTCGTCTCGGAATTGGGTTTGTTGCTTTTGTTTTGATTATCGGCTTCACATCCTGTTCGAGGCTAAAGGAGGCCAAAGTACAAATGAAAAGAGACCATATTATAGTGGATAAGCTTCAGAATGCCGAAGACTATTACGACATGCACCCGGCGTTCGAAAAAGCTTTTGCGTTCCTCAGACAGGATGGTTTGGTTGATCTGCCGGCCGACCGGTATGAAATCGACGGCGACCGCCTGTTCTGCATGATCAGTAAAGGCCCCGGCCGGAGCCGCTCTGAAGCGAAACTCGAAGCGCACCGCAAGTACGTTGATATTCAATACGTCATAGCCGGGACGGATGAGATGGGCTTCAGGCCAACTGCTGATTGTAAGTTGATCGATACAAGTTATGACCCCGATAAGGACATCGAGTTTTTCAGGGACCAGCCCGATAGCTGGACACCGGTGCTGGCCGGCTCGTTCGTCATCTTCTTCCCACAGGATGCCCACGCTCCACTGGTAAGCAGCGGAGAAATCCACAAAGCCGTCTTGAAGATTGCCGTCGAATAAAAGGCAGAAAGTATCCAGGAGTGCAGATCGTTTGCTTTGCTCAGCACTCGACCGAGTCTGACTAATGCACTAATTCGCGTTGCCTCGTCTGCAGAAGACACGAGTTTCTCAAAGAACGCTGCGGCACTGGCGTAATCTTCCCGCCTAAATACATCATCCTCCCCAGGAGCTGGCAAGACAGGATAGTAACGTAGGCTCACGGGGGGGACAAAAAAGACCTCCGGATAGCTAAGTTTCTTCTCTTCGTATAATTAATCCGATTTAACCTGAAAATTGTCAAAAAAATATTTGTATTTTTGTAATAAATCAACATTTGTGGTGACATTTTGGCGACAAGATGTAACCGAAAAACCGCACGATTTTATAGGACTTCAACACTACTCTTACACCTTTTTTAATTACAGGCGCAGCATGTTGAACCTGCCGGAATATTGTTGAAACTGAGATGGAATTACGTTATTATAAGATTTGAAGTTTGCAGGAGTGGTTCTGTGAAGTGTAAATGGGAAATCCCAGCTAGAATGATTGCTCTTCGAATACTTATCTTGTCGTCCTGTCTTCTTCTATCGAACAGCGCGATCGGCAATGCAAATTCTGCGGATCAGAACAATCTAAAGACGGCACACGACTTCTACTTGAGCGGCAACAAATTCTGTCACGATGGCAAGTACGAAAAAGCAATCCATACCTTTATAAAATCCGCTGAACTTGATCCCGATTATTACTACACTCACATCAATCTTGGTGTGGCACTGGCCAGGACTCGCCAATTCAAGAAGGCCATTCAGGAATTCACATTGTGCATAAGTAAGAAATGGGGATCGGACTCGGACCGATTTGTTTTCTACTTCAACCGGGCGCTCGCTGCCGAAGCCGCTGGAGATAAGGGCTTGGCTCTGAACGACCGGGCTATCTTGGAGAAACTCGATTCTCTTCGAGCCAGTAAGGTCAAAGTGTCCGGGGATTATATCCTGATGGACGTCGCTTACATGGAGAGGAGAAACCAGGCTGACAAGGACAGGTTGCTAAACACATACTGGACGTCCATCACCCAAGGGAAGGTAGTCATTCGCCAGGTTGCGAAACTCGAGAAGAACAAACAGGAATATGAGGCAATAGGCCTTATCTCGGGAACGCTGAAGGAGGTGTCCGGCGTACTCGCTGACTACGCGAGCTACCCCAAATTCATGCCCGACGTTGAGGAAATAACGGTTAGAATTTCCGCCGACGAAGGGACAATAGTCGATCACAAACTTGGACTACCATTCGGCTTCGTCAAGAAATATCGCCTGAAGTTCCACTCGAAGAACGAGGATGGCAGAACACTAATGTCCTGGAAGAAGCTTCCCTGGCCCGGGCTCAAGGCCAAGGAAACGGTGGTCGACACCTATGGGCAATGGATTATCGAGGACTTTCCGGACATGGACGGTCAGGTATTGGCCTATTACCGAGTATACACCGATACCGGCAATATCCCCTTTGGAACCGGATGGCTTGTCGATGGTCTGACCAGGGAGAGTATCCAGAACACATTCAAAGGAACAAGAAGGCGGGTTAAGGACCTTTACCATTAATTTGAAGCTGCGAATTCACATGAGCAGACCAGAGAAACCGGCCAAGGAGAGAAGCCGGCCGGGACTTTATGGATGAGACCGAAAACGGCCAGTTGTAACTTTTCTCTCTTCATTTTTGGGGCCATCGATGCAATGAGATCTATAGTCTGTTCGTTGCTCAATGACGCAGAATCCACTGAACGCATACGACCTGCAATTCACATCATTGGAGGCAGAAGAGCTTGTATATGTATATCCGATGCCCCATTAGCCACAGAAAAGTAAAATATTTTTTAAGTCCATTTTGCAAACAAGCTATCCGAAATCAATTAATATGGAAAGTAATCATTGTAATTGCTATACGGATTCACTGTCTTTGTTAGTGTAAAGATATTTTAGGATAATTTTCCCACCAAATCCTTCTCCAAACTTGACAGAATCTCTTCGAGGCATTGGCCCAAAGCATTGACAAGACCCTCGGGGCTTTTAGAGTCAACACCAACAGTAGATATATACGTTTTTCCGTGAACAAAGAAAGGATCTTTACCAGGATTTATTTTCAAAAGAAATATGCGAATTTCCATTACTGCTCTAGGTGATGACTTATCTCTGAAGTCACCGTAAAGTTCGGTTATATTAGCTTCAATGAGATGAGTTGAATCTACTTGGCTCCCCGAATCTAATACTCTCTTAAAAAGACCGGACTCAGATAACCAGGTACGTGCCTTTTCTGTTATCATAGCAGATGGCGAGACCAAAAATTCATTGTAAAAATCTGTCTCATATTCAAACTCACCTATACGGTAAACGAGCCCTTTGTCACTAAATGCAGAATCGATTGTAAAATGACGTACCTCTAAAATTCCATCATTTTCATCCTTGATTGATTCTTTCTCACGAGTTGCACTTAACATGTAGTACTTTTTATTGTAAGCCTGCTGACTACTGCAGCCTGAAAGCATGGCCAGCCATACATAGATACCTAAACATAAACACGAGAAAATTCTTCTGGTCATTTTATTGCCTCCGATTGTGATGGTGGTTTACTTAACAATAGATCCGACGGATTTCGTTTTAGATTACCGGTCAAGGATTTGAGATTATCCGAAATCTCCTTGAAATTGGCTAAGATCATCTCAATTTGTGGTCTTTCTGTCGAAACAAGCTTATCTATCCTAACCAATGTTTTATTAAGCCGGGCAATCATCTCAGGTAGATTGCTTTGGCCGGAAACCGGCTCTGAACTCGCAAGCAGTTGCTGAAGATTTTTATTTGTTTGACGAACTTCAACGATTAAGTTTTGAAGATCTCGACTTAATTCCGGGACATTTGCATCAGCCACGGCGTGATCCACTGAAGCAAGCGCATGCTGAGCAGCTTCACCTATCTTCTCTGTGTCGAGCTTTTCGATTTTTGTTCTTGCTTGAGTCAATAGTTCTCTTGCTTCTTTTCCAATGTCCCCAATCTTGGCTTCATTAATTGCACTATCTAACGAATTCAAAATGTTCTCAACAGAAGCCACTAACTTGCCTATTTCAATTTCCTGCAATTTATACATTATCTTGTCCACGGAATCCTTCATTGTCGTAAATGTGCTTGGTGCTGAAGGTATATAAATATGTTCTGGTTCCCAAGCTATTTTAAGTAATGGATTCCGATTAGGATCAAAAATGTTTCCTTGTAAATAAGCTTGGCCGGTCAGCAGGTTGGATGCCAATTGTAAACGTAAACCTCCGGTAACCATCTGAAATATCTGAGAGACTCTTTTTTCATACGAAAAGTCAGGTAGATTCTCCCGAGGCACAGAACACAATACCATAACATAACTTCCATATTTCAATACATCTGAAGACTGTTCCTGCAATTCATATTTGTCACGAATGAATGCGATCTCTTCGACCTGGCCGATGCGCACTCCTCTGAATTCCACAGGGGAACCTACATTTAGACCACTGATGGATCCATCAAAGTAAGTCTCAAAGTATATCTTTTCCTGGGTAAGTATTCCGGAGCCAAAAACTACTATGGCTCCTAATATTAATAAAGTTGCCACAATGACAAATAAACCTATTTTGAAATAACTTGGTTTCATACTCATTTGAATAACCCATCCAATACTATGTTCACTCGAAAAATTAACTGGTAATCTTCTATTTCGAAACCTCTAATTCTGTCTGCCGATTAAAAAACTGACGAACCCATGGATTGTCGCTTGTTTTCTGTAGTTCTTCCGGCTTTCCTGTGGCAATAATTGTCTTAGTTTGTTTGTCGAGCATGATAACTCGATCAGCAACGGTAAATATACTGGGAAGCTCATGCGTAACCACTACAAAGGTAATTTTTAAGGTCCTTGAAAGCTTCAAAATCAGTTCATCTAATTGCGCCGAGGTAATTGGATCCAAACCTGCAGAGGGTTCATCAAGAAATAGTATCTTCGGATCCAGGGCCATTGCTCTGGCAATAGCAGCTCTCTTTTTCATACCGCCGCTCAGTTCAGAAGGCATCTTGTGGGCAGAGTCTTCCAAACCAACTACAGTCAATTTCATCCGTGCAATCGCCTCCATTGCATCACGGGGGAGATTAGTAAATTCCTCAAGCACAAGGCAGATATTTTCCATCAGATTCAAAGAGCCGAATAAAGCTCCGTTTTGATACATCACACCTATTTTACTTAGAATCGTCAAAAGTTCAGGTCCTTCAGCCGTTACGATATCCATACCATCTATTAAGACCTTCCCTTTTACAGGCTTTACAAGGCTAATCATGTTTTTTAACAGTGTGCTCTTACCGCAGCCTGAACCGCCCAGAATGATAAAAACCTCCCCTTGCTGAACTTCAAAGTTTATATCTCTCATTACAACGAAGTCACCGTAAGCAATTGTAACATCTTCGACTCGAATTATAGGTTTTGTATTGCTATCCATTTTGCCCTAAATTCCTACAATGAAATAGACAACTGCAAAAATACCATCAGCAATCACTATTGCTATAATGCTTGCTACAACTGCACGAGTGGCCGAATCACCAACAGCACTGGCACCGGTTCCGGTTCTTAGACCGCGCAAACAGCCAATGCCTGCGATCAATGCACCAAAAACAAAAGTCTTAACAAGGCCACTAAATAAATCAGTCAGACTGGCCGCTTGCTGAATCTGGTTCATAAATGTAACAGGAGAGAATCCTATTGAAATCATGACCAACCCACACCCAATCAGACCAAACAAGTTATTGAACATAGTCAGAAGTGGTGTGACAAACGTTGCGGCCAATACTCTTGGAATAACTAAAAACTTAACTCGGTCAAGCCCCATTGTAGTTAGTGCGTCAATCTCTTCGTTAACTTTCATCGTTCCTATTTCGGCCGCAAAAGCAGAACCACTGCGAGCAGCCAGAACAAAGGCTGTTAAGAGCGGGCCAAGTTCGCGGAAAAGAGATAATACAACAAGATCGGCTACATATATTTCTGCACCAAAGGTCCTCATTGCTACTGCTGATTGAAAAGCCAGAATCAGTCCGATTAAAAAACCAAGTAAAGCAGTGATACCTATTGCATCAGCACCAGATTTCTCTGCTATCAGGAACGTATCTCTCCACCGTAAACTTCCAGGATGGACAAGTGTACTCAGAAGCTTTACAAACAATTCTCCTGTAAAGCTGACCTGTGACTTTAAATCCTGCAATAACTTGAAAGTAGCCTTGCCGACATTTTCAGCAAAACGCACAAACGAAGCTCTTTCCTTGTCAGATTTACTAAGCTTCCCAGGATCAAAGAGTGTCATGAGCTGTTCAAACTCGCTTTTCAAACCAATAGTCAGGAATTGTCTGTTGTTTTGTTCCTGCTTATGCTTTAGCTCTAATAGTAGAGCAATTCCGGCTCCGTCGCAATACTCAATACCGACCGCATCTACGCTTAACATCTGTGGATTAATCTCATCGATTTTCCTAAAAACCTGAGGCCAAAGATTACCTGTAGCCTCAGCATCCAGTTTTCCTGTTATCACAAGCTTAAGCTTGTCTTTGTCGGATATTTCGTAATCTATTGAGGTCATATTCCTACTTCCGACCGGAGCCTACTTTCCTTATATGAACTCTTTAATTGACTTGTTGAGGATGGCAATATGCCGCAGATCTTCCATAATGATATCATCTATCTTCTTTTTTCCGGTTTCTGTTGGGACAAATGCTTTCAAAGCAACAAAATAGATTACCGAATCTTTTTCTTTTCTAAGAGCAATTCTAAGGACTTCTTTCATTCGTTCATTACCGGTAAGTTGATCCATAGTATCTTCTTTATCTGTGAAAACGTCAAGGCCTTCCATAGCCTGCAAATAGAGTGATAAATCATCATCAGAATCAATATTACTCTCTTGATTGTCAAGATTCGGAGTTTGCTCTCTCAAGGTTGCAAAACGTGTTTTATGCTTATTTTCCCATTTGGCGAGTTTAACCAGTAAATCCTGGATGTGAGGATTATCGAACAATTCCGCCGCTTTACGATAGAAACTGTGGCCATCTTCTTCAATTCTCTCAGCCATTGCAATAAGCTCAAAACTATTGAAAGTTATACTCATTATGTAAGTTTGTATATAATAAAAATTTACATATACGATGATTTCATTTTTACCGTATACACCTTCCTGACATAGGTCCGGAAGGGTAATCCGATAAGAATAAAAAAATCTCTGTTTTTTTATGCAAATATTTGAGGTTTGTTGCTTCTATCATTCGTCAAATTTGACATCTATGGAGACAAAACAAAGACACACATTTGCCGAAGAATTCTGAGGTTTTTTCAGCACGGGAAAATGGGATCATTTCTGGGAGTACTTGGGCGCTACGGTTTTCTGGTGAAAAGCAATTCCAACAACGGGCAAATAAGCCTTGAGAACGAACAATATCATAGTTTTGGTCGTAAATAAGTGAGAACGCAGATTCAGAACAATTATATTTGTCCGTGCCATCATAACTTCAGCGTATATTATTTCATAAGTGTTCTGTCTTTTTGGTATAATACAATCAAGGTCAAGGTTTTGTAGTTTCCAGTATCATGATATTTTATAGCTTTTCTTATTTAAAGGGATAGCAAAATGGGAGGAAAAACAAATCATCTTATATGGCTATTGAGCCTGTTGCTTCTATTATTAATAGCAAGCACGACTATGGCAGATTCTCGAGACAGCCTGTGGAGCCAGGTGGACGAGGCGATTGAAAAGGGACTACCACGGACCGCAATCACGGTTCTGGACCAGATTATCCCCGAAGCAATGGCGGATCAGGCACACGCAGAGGCCACCAGAGCCATCTGTTTGAAGATTGCCTTGGAGGGCCAGATTCAAGGGGGTAAAGTTGAGGAAATGATCGTTCTCCTTCAAATTGAGATTGATAAATCTCCGCCGGCCCCGATGAAGTCTGTAATGGAGACAGTCCTTGCACATTGGTATTGGGAGTACTTCCAGCAAAATCGCTGGAGAATAATCGAACGAACTCAAACCGCCGAACCACCCGGAGCGGACTTCACAACATGGGATCTACCCCGTATTCTGGCAGAGATTGACTTACACTTTACTTCAGCCCTGTCTGCGGACCAGCAGCTTAAAGCTATCCCTATAGGAGAATTCGACGATTTGCTGGAAAAAGGAACTGTTCCGGACACATACAAACCGACACTTTATGACTTCCTGGCTCATGAGGCCTTGTCTTTTTACGGTGCGGGCGAACAGGTCGGAGTATTGCCCCGGGATACCTTTGAGTTTATGGCCGATAGCCCAATATTTGCGCCCGTGACCGAGTTCATCCAATGGGAGCCTGTGACTACGGATACGGAATCACCCAAACTCAAAGCCATCAGATTGTATCAAGACCTACTGACATTTCATCAAAATGATTCTAACAAGTCCGCATTAATTGACGCGGATTTGCATCGGCTCATCTTTGGCTACAACCAGGCCCTGGGATCTGACAAAGCCGTTTTTTACATGGAGGCACTTGAGCGGTTCGTGGACCAATGGTCCAACAACGAGATTGTTGCCCGGGCACTATATGAGTGGGCAAGAGTTGTACACGAGCAGGGAGACTATACACAGGCACATATGCTCGCAAGCCGGGGATGGGATATGTATCCAAACAGCACCGGCGGTCTGCTGTGTAACAACCTGATACAACAAATCGAGGCCAAGTCTGCCACAATCACGACTGAGCGAGTATGGAATGATCCACTGCCGGACATTAAGGTAACCTATCGTAACGTAACGAGGCTTTTTTTCAGGGCTGTGCCGTTTGCCGTCGAGGATGCCATTCAACCAAATTGGAACTATATCAACGATGATGAACTAAGAAACTTGCTTAAGCGACAACCGGTACTTGAGTGGAGTGAAGACCTCCCTGCAACTATAGATTATCAACAGCGCACTGAGAGATTGCCCGCACCCGAAGGATTGGAAAAGGGCTTTTATTATCTGATCTCAAGCCATAATCCATCTTTCACTGAGTACAGAAACCAGGTCAGTGTGGCACCTATCTGGATTAGTGACCTGGCTCTGGTCATACGCAGTATTCATCGGGATGGCATTGTCGAGGGATTTGTACTCAACGCTATAACCGGTGAACCTCTTGTAGATGCGACGGTAACGCGCTGGATATATAACAATACAAACCGCCAATACTGGCAGGCCGATCAAATACTATCCGACAAGAATGGCTTTTTTAGCTTTCCATTTGATAACAGCAATCAAAGTTTTATAATCGTTGCAGAATATGAAGGTGATATTTTAGCCAGCAGGAATGCATATCATACTTCTACAAGATGGGATGATCCAGAAATCCACCAACAGACGGTCTTCTTTACCGACCGCTCGCTCTATCGCCCCGGTCAGACCATCCATTACAAGGGTATCTGTATCAGCACGGACACGGTAAGAGACAACTACCAAACCTTAGCCGGCCGGCAACTGACAGTAGTATTCCAGGATATCAACGGTCAGGAGATTGAACGTTGGCAGCACCGATGTAACGACTATGGTGCTTTTAGCGGCAGCTTTACAGCCCCTCGAGACCGCCTGATGGGACGAATGTCCCTGACTGTTCGGGATGGTCCGCATGGTTATGCATCTTTCAATGTAGAGGAATACAAGCGTCCTAAGTTCAAGGTTGAACTCGAACCGCCCACAGAGGCGCCCAGACTCGACGCCGAAGTCATCGTACCGGGCAATGCCACATCATACACTGGCGCTGCAATCGGCGGTGCCCAGGTAAACTGGCGCGTTCTGTGTCAAGCGAGGTTTCCTATCTGGTGTTGGTGGGCACGCTGGATCTACCCCAGAACAGAGGCACAGGTTATTGCCCACGGCAGCTCAATTACAGAAACCGACGGCTCGTTCTCGATTCACTTTACAGCCAAACCGGACCTGTCTATTCCAGAGGAAGATGAACCAACATTTGAATATTCAGTCCATGCAGATGTGACTGACACTACAGGTGAGACACGCTCGGGCGATCGCATCGTTCGTGCAGGATATACTGCATTGCAGGCTACCATCTATGCTGACGCTTGGCAAACACAGGATAAAGCGGTAGAGTTAATCGTAACGACCCAATCCATCGATGGTCAGCCCGAGCCTGCCGAAGGCCTGGTCCAGATATACACATTGAAGCAATCCGATAAGGTAATACGCCCAGACTTTGGAACAACTGACTCGCAGCCGGACCTATCCGATCCAAATACCTGGGAGCTGGCGGAACTGATTAGCGAACATTCTTTCAATACAGATACCTTAGGCTATACCACAACCTCGGTCGCTCTGGACACCGGTATCTATCGCGCTATACTTCAGACTCAGGATCGTTTCGGTAAGCCGATTACTGCTCGACATACCATTCATGTGGTGGACCCCCAGGCCAGCCATTTTGGTGTTCATGTAGCTAATCACCTTGCCGCACCTAAGTGGTCCCTTGAGCCGGGCGAAACATTCGTGGCACTCTGGGGCACCGGTTATGATACCGGCCGGGCCTTCGTGGAGCTGGAGTGTCGAGGTGAACTCTTGCGGGCGTGGTGGACTGAGCCGGACCAAACCCAGGAATTCATTGAGCAAGAAGTTACTGAGAACATGCGCGGCGGATTTACTTTGC
>JACNGQ010000359.1 GCA_014384025.1 Planctomycetota bacterium
TATCAAATCTCTACGAATTCTTACGTACGAATTTATAAGCTTTTTATGCAAAACAAACCCAATTTTGGAAATGATAAAATGAACATAACTTTAGACATGACAACAAATTACATAATTTTATCAGCTTTGCGGGGCCAAAAAACAAAGCCAATTCAAAGCCAAAACAAACCCAATTTAAGCCAATTCAAAGCCAATTTAAGCCAAAACAAAGCCAATTCAAACCCAATTCAAAGCCAATTTGCTAAAAGGCCAAAAAGGAAAAAAGCGTTACGTTTATTATCAACGGCGGCACATATATACAGTATTTGCTGAGGAGTTATCCAGGGAAGGGGAGAATCAAGTGTATTGAGGGCAGGAGCCCTGTTAGTACTTTAGATGAGGGTGATGAAATGAAAATGCTGAAGTTTGTATGGAAGTGCTGGCGTGGATTGCGGAGATCGGGCCGGAGTGTGCCGGCCGGGATTGATACGCATAAATGGGAAAGCAAAATAGAAATTTTGAGGAATTTATCAAGTAAGCGTCATTAAATTCCTGAGCAAAAAGTTGCCTGTTGTTTATGGCAGAACATTAATTCTCATACTGTTCGTAATCGGTGTTGTGATTGAGTTTTACTCTCCGGAGGGGACAACACGGATTCGGGCATATCGCAGATTAGGATTGTCGTCGGCGATGCCGAAAAGATCGATAACATCCGATGGTTTTGACCCGCCCCGAGGAGTATTCGTAAAGAAGCTGCCAAACGGATGCTTCAATCCAATGCGCTCAAACACGGGCTTGCCTTTTCCGGCGGGTATTCTACCGACGTAATTACCGAAGGTGCGTTTTCCTTTATCGATGCCCGTACCTGCTGCTATTACATGGATTTTGCCGTCGCTGCTGATATGAAAGCGAGCGAAAGACGGCTCGAATCCTGTCGAGTCTTTCAGGCTTTGTGCCAGTGTTCTTTCCGAGACGACTTTGCCATTTTTTACAACGACATATTCGAGGTTAATAGTCATGTCCTGGCCCGGGAAATATTTGTCACGGATAAAAGCATATTGATGCGGCTGTTTTGTATAAAGCAGATGAGCCGCACCTGTCGCATCGATATGCATATCAAGGTTTCGAATATAGCCGCCTGTTTCTTCAACGGTGTCGATTTCAACAGGCTCTGCAAAGCCGGTCGTCCTGATATTGTCTGTGTAAGTGTAGAACAGCCGCCGAAAGACATAATCCCACTTGCGATTCGTCTTTTCGAATTTGAGCTTTCTCCACTCCTCGACCGGTTCGACAATATCACCAATCGCCATTACATGAGCTGAGCCGTCGCGCAGACTAACCTGGGGATAGCAGGACCTGATGGGAAACTCAATCGTCCCTTTTTGATGCCAGCGGCCGTTGCTGTCGCGGTACGAAACGAATTGCTCACTGGTTTTTGCATTAATGTTCAAAAGCAAAAGCTCACCGTTAACGCCATCGGCCGCAAAGCCCCTATAGGAATGGTCGGTGAAATAGGTTCCGTCGGCCCAGGCCGGGGTGTGGGTTGTAACTTTCCCGCTTAGGTTCTCCCTGTCAAACTCAAGGACCAGAGGTTTGCACTGCCCATACTGAACACCCGCCGGCTTGGTAGAAGGATTGGCCGACAAAAAGACAGGCCCTTCCTGAAATACAGCAATAGGGCAGGGCTCACGCTGGCGATATGCTTTCTCACTTTGTTCAAGTCTCCAGCCATCGGACGTGCGATGCCATAACTGCCAGCGAGTGTTGCAGAGCAGCGGAACGTCCTTTCCTGTTTCAATGGTCGAAAGATAAACATCCTTTCCCTGCCTTGCAATAACCGTCGAGCCGTAGCACCACATAGGCCCGGCGCCATTATTGGCGGGTGTGTATCTTGTAACTATCTCTTCGATTTCCACGGTATAGTGGTGGCCTTGCTCATGTTGCTGACTGTCTTCTGTTCCGGCATTGGATACAGTGGATAAACAACAGTTAAAATAAAAAGCCGCACACACAATGTTCACGATTTTTAAGCAATAATTCATAAATGCCTCACTTGAGATAAGTTTCGTCTTGCAAAATGCCTGGCGAAAAGCCTGATTCGTACAGGATACCAAATCCGCCCGATAAATGTAAGAAGACATTATGTTATTTCTTTGCTTGTGTATTTGCTTCGGCTCTGTATTATTGATTGGCCGAAATCGCTTAAAAATCCGTAAAAGATTTGGTAGTTATAATGAAAGTATAAGTTCAGGTATGTTGTTAAATCATTTATATATAAAATTCCGCCCAGTATTCTTTCACCTTGCGGCTGTGATCGTTGTCATCTCGCCGCTCATATTGGGTGAGCTGGTGCTGAGGCTGTGCGTACGGCCACCTTCGATTAGTCCGGATGATCCTTACGTCTCGTTCAACGGCCTGCGTCCCCTTTTTGTTCTCGATTCAACCGGCACAAACTTCGAGACGGCCGAGGAACGTCTGACGTACTTCTGCCCCCAGTCGTTCGCCGCCGCAAAGGGTGCGCAGACTTTCAGGGTCTTCTGCCTCGGCGGTTCAACGGTGCAGGGGAGACCCTATTCCGTAGAGACGTCATTTACGACATGGCTCGAACTTAACCTGCGTGCCGCCCAGCCGGGCACAAACTTCGAAGTTATTAACTGCGGAGGAATATCCTATGCCAGCTACCGCCTTGTGCCCATCATGCGGGAGCTGCTCGAGTATGAGCCTGATTTATTCATCATCTACACGGGACACAACGAATTCCTCGAGGACAGGACATACCAGCGTCTTAAGAGAGTCCCACGCGTATTGATCGGGGTGCATCGGACGTTGCTCAACCTGCGAAGCTACTCTCTTGCAAATGAGTTCATCTCAACGAGGCGCGCCCGGCGTAAAGACACATCGAAGACGATTCTTCCCGGCGAAGTCAAGGCCAAACTCGATTTCGACGATGGTCTTGAATCCTACCATCGCGATGAGATATGGCGTCAGGGCACTATTGAACACTTCGGCCGGAATCTTCAAACTATGGTTCGGATGTCGCGCCGTGCGGGTGTTCCCGTCATACTGGTAAATCCTGTATCAAATCTGAAAGACAGCCCTCCTTTCAAGTCGGAGTTTGGCAGCGACCTTTCCACCAGTGAAATAGAGCGATTCGCCGAGTTGTCGGAACAGGCCGGGAAACTTAAGTGGGATGATGCGGACGGCAAGATTAAACTCCTTGAGCAAGCTGTAGAGATTGACAGCAGGCACGCCGGACTTCTTTATCTGATTGGAAAATGCTATGAGCATATTGGACGCTCAGCCGAAGCGAAGAACTGGTTCGTGCAGGCGAAGGAGGAGGACATTTGCCCGCTGCGGATACTGGAACCCATGCACCAGGCCATTCTGGATGTTGCTGCGCAGTATCGCGTACCTTTAGTGGATGCCAAGACACTAATCGCCGAGCGCAGCAAGGACGGAGTTCCCGGCAGCGAATGGCTGCTGGACCACGTGCATCCGAGCGTCCTTGGCCATCAACTTATTGCCGACTCACTGTATGAAGCCATTGAGAAATTGAAGCTTGTGCGTACACCCCAAGGCTGGCGGGAAGCCCGGGACGAGCTATGGCAGCACCACCTTTCGTCGCTTAACAAGGCCTATTATGCTCATGGGATAGAACGGCTCGAAAGGCTGAAAAAGTGGAGCCGCCGGCGTGCCCCTGAGCCGCCTCCTGCTCCTTCCGGTTCGACGGAAGATTGATCCTGTTTAACTAAAACAAATCAAACTCAATGAATATCCTTGACGGCAGGGCATCTAATTTGTTATAAATATAAGGGGTAAATTCTTTGGATATATGGCTTTGAAGCTTGGCAGAATCCCCGTGATTTTCGGTTAAATCAGCTTGGCCGGAAGATTTGTGAGTGAGGCAAATGATTGTTGTCGGAATTTTGTGCCCCATAGTGAAGATTTTACATTTCATTTAACGGCTCAGTTCATATAGGGTCTTTTTAAGGAAGGAGGTTGTGGCAAGTCGCAGTTAATTATTCTTATCCTGGGGAGGTATCTGTCGTAGTGACGGTGTAAGTTTTTTTAGTAGGATTAAAATTAAAGTGCATTGGTGTGTGGCCAAAGCAAATGTGAATTGGCTTTTTAAAGGAGGACTATTATGTGTCGAAGATTAATTTATTTGATTTCTATTGTTTTCCTGCTGGTTGCTGTGCCGGCGGCAACTCATGCACAAGTCGTTAACCTGGCGCTGAATCCAAGTTTTGAAGAGGATGATGTTGTCCTTGACGATCCGGACTGGTATCAATGGGCTACATGGAACCCTGCAGAGGGTACCGGCAGTAACGCCACCATCGTCGATACTGATGCCGTTGATGGCGCCAAGAGCCTTAGGATTGAGCCGGTAGGAGTTGAGAACTGGCATTTCATTGTGGCGAATATATCATTTCCGCTCGAGTTGGGAGCAGACTTTACTTCTACCTTCTGGGCCAAAGCTGAAGCAGACCGTCCGCTGGGATTCCAGGTGAAAGCCGCGGATAACTCTGTTACCTGGGGGTATACAGACTTTCAGTTGACGACCGAGTGGGCCGAGTACTCAGCGACCTCTACCGCCGAGAGCAATGAGGGAAAGCTTGAGTTCTTGTGTGCCGGCGTTGAAGTTCCATTCTTGCTGGATCTTGTTTCTGTGTTTGAGGCCGATACACTCAGCGGATTGGCGGATGTTAACGCGGTTGACGGTGCAATCATCAGCATTCGGGATGGTGAGACCGAATATTTGGTCGCCGATGGAGATCTGATACTTGGTACAACGACGCGGTGGTATGTTCTTGATGGTGTCGAAACATTATGGGCCGAAGGAGATCCGGTTCCTGCGAACACGGTAAGCGGAACGTCGGACGCAAAAGAAGGCGATGTTGGCTCCAAAGCCGACAACTTCATGTTCACGATTGATGGAGGTACCAACATATCGTCGATAGACGGAATTGATTTCCAGGAGACAATTTTCCCGTCCTTGACAGATACTTTCATTTTGTTCGAGAGAGGCGGCAATGATGCGGGAATGTGGCAGGCGATTTATGCCGACGGTTCACTGGGAGCGCCGGTTGAGTTTGTTAAAGCAAGTGATGGCGGGCCTTATGCCGATACGGGAGTCAGCGTGAATGGCCAGAATGCCTACGGTGTGGTTTTCAAGACAAGTGTGCCGGTCCAGGGAGTTCGAATCACTGCCTCGGGACATGACACACTCAGTATATCGGCCGTTCCAGGGCCGAATATTGCCTGGGTCTCCTACCACGGCGCCGATGATGAACCCCATGCTGATGCTGCTGCTGTCGGCTTCACCCTGGCACCGGATATTGACTACACCAACCTGCTGAAGGCCCAAGGCTACAACGTGGTGCGCGTTCTCACCTCGGGTACTCCCGATGTGGAATTCCTCAATACCATGGATCTGGTGATTATTAGTCGTACGGCATCCAGCGGACATTATGGTGGTGATGGTGCCACCCTGTGGAACAGCATTACTGCTCCCATGATAAACCTGAATGGTTACACGCTGCGTTCCAGCCGCTTGGGCTTTACTGACGGCACGGATATGCCGGACACCACCGGAGATATCAGGCTGACGGTCACTGACCCGACCCACCCGATCTTTGCGGGGATATCGCTGACCGATGGCACTATGGACAATCTGTTTGCCGAGGGTGCGGTTCCGCTTCCCACCGACGGGGTAACTCTGTCGCGGGGCATATCGATCAATAACAATAACCTCGATGATGAGGGGACAGTCTTGGCCACGATTGCAGAAGTGTCAGCGGACACAGGCCCTGTTGGTGGCATAGTTATCGCCGAATTGCCGGCTGGAGCTACAATGGAGAATTCCAGCGGGAGCCCAACGGACGTACTGGGCGGAAAACGCCTGGTCTTCCTGACCGGCAGTCGCGAGCCTTCTGGCGTAACGGGTGGACAAGCTG
>JACNGQ010000360.1:0-4054 GCA_014384025.1 Planctomycetota bacterium
CCGGGCATCGTATGCCGGGCATCGCCCCGAGAAACAGGGGCCTTTACTTCTTGCCACGGTTTTAGAGGACGCCCGTCATGGTGTGCCACCCAGACCTTGCGTTGCTCGGTGACTTCAATGATCTCGAGCCCCAGAAAGTTCAATACAAAGTCGGCCCGTTCTCTCGGCGTATGCTCGCCTCTGGTGACGAGGTCATAGTTGAGCTTCATTGTCTTTAACTCTTCGGGAACGCGCACCGAACCATAGGGTTTGACATTGGGGCGAAGAAAATCCTCCAGGGTAGACTGGACAGGCAGCACCAGGTAGCCGGTGGCGTCCGTTATGCCGGGCAGCCGAGTGGGCGAATGTCTGAGGATGTTTTCGGCACTTTCACGCGGCAGAAGTTCCATCGTTTCCGGCAGCGGGTGTTGCTGGTAATAGGCGGCAATTTCACGCAGATGTGCATTCCACCTTCTAAATGTCGGGTCGAGGTTCCGGCTGTAATTCACGTTCTCCGTTACCGGTGGAACATATTCGCGGATATTCGTTGGGACATTCTGATCATAGCTGCACGTGGTGTGTCTCCACTGTTTCAATTGTCCTCGGTCAAGGACATGCGCATTGATTTCCAACACGAGATTGGTCTGTGCATCGAGCCACATGTCCTCACTTTTGTCATCTCTCCCGACAATCCTCCATCCCTTTGCCGGCCTGTTGCCGATTGTGCGCGTGCCTATCTCGGTTACCTTTAGCCCCTTGTCTTTGAGTCGACTCAAGAGGTTTATGACAGATTGAAGGTATTCAATGTGCGTCACAAACGCAGGCGATTTACGGATATACAGAATGTCATCGTGCTCATCATATCCGTATAATCTGTCACCGTCATCCCATGACGTGACATGGCCATGCCTGGAGTAACTTCGATACTCGTCGTCTTCTGTGACCCACTCCCATATCTCGACGGTATACTGCTTTGAGGTATCCAACAACTCATCCCGGACTTGCGGGCGAAGGCAGGTCGTCCAACCTGATACATGAACGGTCTTGACATGCTGCAGAGCTTTCATTGCAGCGGCATATACGGCACTGGTGCCGTTGGTCGAGCCGCCGAAATAGCTGATTACCACCGATATCGCGATCACTATGACCGCCGCGGTGGATAGTTTGCCTGTTCTACTTTTCATAATTATTCTCCATACGTCAAATATCCGAACAGAGCGTGAAGTTGCCTGCTCGGCTGTTTGTGATTTGAAAACTTCCGTTTCCGCCCGGTGATTGTCTTTCCATTTATTGAAATCGAACTGTGGTTTATCCCGGCCAATGGTCTTTGAGATAAGCTCGTCTAACTTTTTATTGTTTCTATCTGCATTCATAATTGGTTCTCCGGAAAACCATTATGCTTTAAGTATTTTGCCATTTTACGTTTTGCCCTTGTTAGTTGGCCATTAATCGTGGCCTTCGAAATCCCCAACACTGAGCCAATCTCTTCATAAGACAGGCCGTTGTAGTAGCGCAAGACTATCAATTCTTTCCCAGAGTCAGGCAACTGCTCAATGGCCCGGCGAATCGAGCTGCTGTTATCATCATGGTTGTTATTCCGGGCTGCTTGTGAAAGATCATAGGTGCTGATTTGCCTGGCTTTAGTTGTCACCATATCTTTGGCAACGTTCCTGCAAATCGCGGCCAGCCACGGAACGAATTTTGTTTTATTCTTCAAATTCTTCAGCCTTATCAGCGCCCGGGCAAAGCTTTCCTGGGCGGCATCCTCGGCAAGCTGATGGTCTCCCAGAACCGAGTACCCGACCGCTACCATAGCCGGATAATACCGCCGGCACAATTTACCGAAGCTCTCGATATCACCGCCAAAAGCAGCTTCAACTAATTTTGTCTCTGTCTCGTCCGGCACGTTCTAAAGGTTAACCTCAAAATATTATATTGCTGATTCAGCATTCATTATATTGTCTGATTTTACACCCAAAATAAGCGCTAAAAAATTTATTTTATTCTTATTTTAGATACTTTCCGGTTGGGCAGGCACGGGCTTGAAGACTTGCATTCTTGAACGGTCTTTGGTATTACAGGAACGTCAATATTTAAAGATAGATTCATAAGGATGCAGTATTATGGCTACGCTGGAATTTATCGATCTGTTTATTATTGCTTGTTATCTGGTCATTGTCGTGGCGATTGGCCTTTTCTTTGCCAGGAAGGAACGAACCAGCGAGAATTATTTCCTTGCTGGCCGCAGTTTGACATGGCCGGTTATAGGGGCCTCGCTGTTCGCCAGTAACATCGGAACCGAACATCTCGTCGGCCTGGCGGGAGATGCACACCGTGTCGGACTCGTCGCAGGCGGCTTCGAATTTATGGCCTGTTTATGTCTTATCATTCTTGCAGTGGTTTTCGTACCACAGTATTTACGAACTCGCATCTATACAATCCCGGAATTTCTGGAAAGGCGTTTTAGTCTTACGGCCAGGATGTACCTGTCGGGCTATTTCACCGTTATGATTGTCCTGACCAAGGTCTCGATAGCCTTGTACGCCGGCGCCATCGTATTGGAACAATTCTTCGGTTGGGACCGTACCGCCGTTATGTGGGGCATCGGAATCTTCACAGCTTTTTACACTGCCATAGGCGGCTTGTCGGCGGTTGTTTACACAGATGTCTTGCAAACGGTAATTCTCATATTCGGAGCGGCCCTGTTGACTGTACTCGGTCTCTCGCGGGCTGGAGGATGGTCGCAGCTTACAGCCTCTGCCCCTGAAGGCTTTTTGTCTATGGTAAAGCCGGTCGATCATCCCGACTATCCCATAACAGGATTTCTGTTCGGAAACCTCTTTGTCGGAATTTTCTACTGGTGTATGGACCAGGTAATCGTCCAGCGTGCTCTCGGCGCTCGCAATATCGACCACGGCCGCAAGGGTGCAATTTTCGGCGGCTTTTTGAAAATCCTGCCGGTCTTTATTTTTGTCCTTCCGGGTGTTGTTGCAGTCGTCTTGTTTCCTGATATCGAACATGACAAAGCTTTCCCCACCTTAGTCTCGGAACTACTTCCGGCCGGAATCAAGGGACTGGTGCTTGCAGGTTTGCTTGCTGCATTGATGTCGTCACTCGACAGCACCTTAAACGCTTCAGCTACACTTGTTACCCGTGATTTCTTCGTGCGTTTCACTAAAACCGAACCCTCGCAGGCAGCCCAGATATGGCTCGGCCGAATTACAATTGCCGTCGTCGTAATCGCCGGTATCCTGTGGGCTCCGGTTATAGGAAAGGCCGACACAATTTGGAAATACCTCCAGATAGTCTCGGCCTATATGGCAGTACCTATAGCTGCTGCGGTTCTGACGGGAATATTATGGCGGCGGGGAAATAACGCCGGTGCCCTCAGCGCTATGGTCTTTGGAATTGCCATAGGGATTCTTATGATGGCCGATTCTATGCGGGAAGGGGGCCTGATTCCAATTCTACAGACTCCGATTATGATTTCATTTATGCATCGTTCTCTCGTTGCATTTTTGCTCAGCGTAGTAGTAATGGTCGTCGTCAGCCTGCTCACTGCCGCTCCGCCTAAGAGCCGCACAGAGGGAGTCTGTTTCGAGTGGTCCGGCTTTGCGCCTGCCGAGAAAGTGCCGCTCTTTAGTGACTACCGGCTCTGGATTGTGTTGTTGGTAATATGCGTTGTATCCTGCTGGATTCTCTTCCGCTAAAACTTCATCCCAGCCGGGGAATAATCGAATAGCCTTACAGCAAGATGGGCAATCCCATCTTGCTGCAAGGTGTGTAAAACTAATATCGATGTACGTATTTTTATCAGCGGCATCCTACTTGATTCCGCGGAGCAAAGTTAAGACCGTAGCCTCTACCACGTCCTGCACCGGGACCGCTCATCCGGTTGCTTCTGCCGGCTCCACGGCCTTGACTGACGCCACCACAATCGCTGAAGCCTTGGCCTCTACCGCGTCCTGCACCAGGACCGCCCATCCGGTTGCCTCTTCCTGCTCCACGGCCTTGATTGATGCCTTGGCCTCTGCCGCGTCCTGCACCGGGACCGCCCATCTGGTTGCCTCTGCCG
>JACNGQ010000360.1:4152-5907 GCA_014384025.1 Planctomycetota bacterium
GGCCTCTGCCGCGTCCTGCACCAGGACCGCCCATCTGGTTGCCTCTGCCGGCTCCGAGTCCACGACCTTCACCCATACCCATGGGTTCGCCAGGGCAGGACAGTTGTTGGTCGACAGGTGCTTCGAGAGAAGCAAGGGCCTGAAGTCGTCGGTCCCTGCGGGCTCTTCGGGTCTCGTTTGTGCTTCCGTTTACAGGGACAGCGATAAATCCCACTGCTGCAACGGCAAGCAGAATGATAGCTACTGACATTTTCGTTCTCATTTTTGTTCTCCTTAATTCTTATTGTTTCAGTTTAATTTTCATTGCCAGGCAATGCCGATTTTTCTTTTTTACTTTTCAAGTGGAATCGCAACACTCGAGTTTTGCATGTCCACCTATTTAACGAAGACAAGGTGTCAGAACCTGCGGAATATTTTAGCTTCTATTAAAAAAAATCTTCGACTGTGTGACTTATTCAAAACTACATCGCAATCTAAACTCATATCAGCAGAATAACAATAGTCCGGGATCATGGTGTGAGGATATGATAAATTAGGGGCTGCATAGTAACATGCAGCCCCTTTTTGAAATGTTTTCTTTAGGGTTTTAAAGACAACCGGCTCACTGCGGTGGTGCAAATCTATCCGTCTGCCGGTTACGATTCCATCTTCCTGAACCAAAGCCGCCATTGCCCTGACCTCTCCTATTGCCGGATCTTCGATTGCCCCGACGCATCATACCTCCGTCCTGGTCTACCGAGCACGTACCGTCGCCCAGCCCAAGTTGACTCGGGCATTCCGTTCCGCCTGTCTCTATGTTTCTTCGAAAGGCGCTGAGGTGGTTGTATGAGCCGTTAAGCAAGTTTTGAAAAACCCGTTTCACAGTTCGCATAGAGGTATCTTGCAGTACCAGTTCCAGATCAGCAATGTCAAGCTCTTCGATACGTACACCTACTTTCAGTGCCTCTTCCAGAGAGACAGATCCATCAGCTACGAGTTCGTCGTAAAGAGTCTCAAAATCCTGATTTGTAAATATACCCACCGCATCATCGACAACTGGGTCCCCTAGGCCGTATCTTGTGATGAGGTTTTTGATAGCATCCATGTGTCGCTGTTCAGACTCGCTTATATTTGCGAATATTTCAGCGTCCCAGAGTTCGTACAAGGTCAGATAGACGTCACGTGCAAGCTTCTCCTCTTCACGCATGTACAAAATGTGCTGCTCTTCAGCCTCTGTCAGTTGAACTGCGGCCGGCAAGGGCCGCGAAGCTCTTTGCTGTTGCCCAGCGAGATTTGCAACTGTCATACTTGCCAGTACAGTTAGTATAGCCACAGCAATCAGTAGTGTTTTAACTTTCATTTCATTTCTCCTTACAATAATTTGTTAATCAATCTGTTCATGACATCCGTAAAAGGTTCCGGAAACTTTCACGGTCATGCCTTTAACGGATAGAGCCATCTACAGCCTGCGGTCTTTCTTGAAATTATTTTTGCTTGAACTTGGGACACAGAAAAGTAGTATAAGAGCAGTATTTTTTAAAAGATCCTGGAATTTAATCTCTTTCATGACAAATGACATTTCAAATGACACTGAACTTATGACTCGTCTGGCCAAAGGAGACATGTCTTCCCTTGGTGATATAGTAAGGAAACATCAGGACAAAGTTTTATCGCTCTCTTACCGTGTCCTCGGAGATTGGCACAGAGCTGAGGATGTTGCTCAGGAAACGTTTCTGAGGATTTATAGGGCGGCAAAACACTACAAGCCGAAAGCCA
>JACNGQ010000227.1 GCA_014384025.1 Planctomycetota bacterium
CACATCGAGTTACAAGAATCCGGCATCGAAAATCGAGACTTTTTTCGACTCAAAACTGTCCACTCGTCTAATTATAGAGGGAGTGTTTTTGTACTCCCTGAGTTTACCCTCGGTGTGTGCTTACTTGCTTTTCTACCGGGGGCTACTTTTTTAGCCTCATATAAGACATGGTAAACATATGAAACTCGAATTACCCAATGTGAATCTTCAATCATCCGTCGTCCGTCGTCCCACATCCGTCGTAAGTATCCTGTCTCCTATTATAACATATTTCCAGATACACTCTATTATGCAAAACAAAGCCAATTTCAAAAGGAGTCAAATGAACATATGCTTAGATATGACAAGTATTTACAAAGATTTTGCGAATAGAAGCCATGAAAAAACAAAGCCAATTCAAACCCAATTAAAGCCAAAACAAACCCAATTCAAAGCCAATTTGCAAAAGGCCAAAAATGAACGTAAACATCTATTACACAAAGGTATATAACAATTTATCCCGTTGGTGGGGCGAAAAAACAAAGCCAAAACAAACCCAATCTCCAAATGCCGCAGCTCGGTGGGAAGGGGAATAATGTTTCTTTTGTTTTTCTTTGTTAACCTGTGGTGCGGTTATGCCGATAAAAACGTCTGATAGTTTTGCAGCAACTTTGTAATGAGTTATAAAATGAAATATTTGGAAGTTTTGTCTATTTTAATAGAAGGAGATTAAGATGGGGATTCAGGATTGGTCGGAAGATATTATTCTCGTGGACTTGCCCCAGGAGCCGGAGATTGGCGAAGAGCTTAAGACGGTTACGGAAATGGTGCGTGACAGGGGCGACTGTGACGTCGTAATAGACTTTTCAGGTGTTGATATTGTAACGTCATCGAGTCTGTCGAAGATGCTGAAGCTTCGCAAAATGCTGACCGATTGCGGCCATCAGCTTGTATTTTGCAGCGTTGCCGCTGCCACCAGAGGCATCTTCATGGTTACCGGCCTTGACGGGATTTTTGAGTTTGCAGATGACAAGTTTGTTGCCTTGGCAGGCTTGCAGATGGTAAGTTAATAAGTAAGACCGGCGCTCATTTTTCAAAAAGTATGAGAAATTGGAGCTTTACAGCCGGGACATGCTTTGTTAATATAAGACCGTTACTGTTGAGCCGGCTACCCCTGCTCTTGCTTTCCATGGAAAGCGCTCGGGTAATCTGCTCGCAGGGTTCTTATTAGAAGCAGGTAGCGATTTATATGGATAAAGAAACTCTGCAGCAAATAGAGCAGACAATAGGTTACGAATTTTCCGACAAGAAGCTTTTAGCCAAAGCGTTTACCCATTCCTCTGCAGTCGATAATCGTGTTTTAAGCAACGAAAGGCTCGAGTTCCTCGGCGATTCCGTTTTAGCTGTGGTTATCTGTCAAACACTCTTCGAGCGGTTTCCGAACTATCTTGAGGGCGACCTAACGAAAATCAAGAGCATGATTGTTTCCCGCGGGACATGCTCGAAGGTTTCGAGGCGGCTCGGACTTCAAAAGTATCTAAAGGTCGGCAAGGGGATGGTATCGAGCCGTGCGCTGAGCGGCTCTCTTGCCGCAGGAGTGTTAGAGACCGCTATCGGCGCAATTTATATTGATGGCGGATTAGAGGCGGCACAAAGTTTTATTATGAAAGTTTTTGGCTCCTTAATTGACAAGGCCGACGCCCAGCAGGCCCAGGGCAATTTTAAGTCGTTGCTGCAGCAGCATGCCCAGGAAAAGTTTAATGTTACCCCTGTCTATTTGCTGCTTGATGAAAAGGGGCCCGATCACAATAAGTGTTTTGAGCTGGGGGTGGTTATCGATAATCATCATTTCCCGAGTGCATGGGGGACAAACAAGAAAGAAGCCGAGCAAAAAGCCGCTTTCAATGCTCTTGTCGAATTAGAAGTGCTTGAAAAATCTTCTGAAGACGACGATGATGAATAATTCAGCGGCCTTCCTGATGTGATGATTTCCCCGTTTTTGCATCCGCCGGATGTCTGTCGATATTGAAAAGTGCATTAGTTTATCTTGCGGGGAATTACTCTATGACCAGCCACGCGATGGAATACAGGACTAATGCGGTTACGAACATAAAAACAACGATTGAGCCGAACAGGATCACAGTTTCTTTGAGGAAGTTGACAAATTTTATTTCCGGCAGCTTTGTGGCTTTATAGACGATAGATATCGCTGCTACCAAAGGCAGCAGCCAGAGCATAGACTGCGGGTCTGTGGTTATTTTTTCCGGTACGGTAAAGGTCGCCATTACGAAAGCGTCTGTTAAGAACATTTTGGTTCTCCGGCGGTTTCTATTTTGCACAGATGAGCCAGATAAACGGCGTTGACGATGCACAGAAGGTTAAGCAAACCCGCGATGCTGGTATATATCTGTCCTATTTCGTTCGGTTTTCCAAAGACGGTATAGTCTCCCGTTTTGGCCAGGTACCCCAGGGCCGCCACTATCGGCGAATTCATGATTTGTGCCACGTACCAGGGCTTTGCGCCACTGGGATTAATAATTCCTATTGAGCCAACGTATAAACCTGCACAGAATGTCAGAATAATAGTTACCGATATAATGAACGCGCGTTTATTCTCTTTTATCATCAGGTGCCCGGCTCCAGGTATCAGCCAGGCGAGCAGTCCGACGGTCAGCAGAAAGATGGTGTGGTTTTCTTTCGGGCGCGATTCGGTCACGATGCTGTCTCCGATTCTTCGGGTGTGTTTTCATCTTCGGATTCTTCGGTTTTGGCCGGTTTGAAGTTCATACGCTTTAAGATGTTTTCGGGATTAAAATGTACGGCCACCATACTTTCGGATTGAACATAATTTTCTGCTTGTAATCGCATCGCTTTGATTTTTTCGTACTCCTGCAGGCTGATGCGTTTAACCGAAAGACTTTTTATACAATAGAAGCTCATATCCGGCTTGAACTCCATCGGGAGAGGGACGGTGTCAACAGAGCTGCTGTCCTGCGGCACGAGTGAATATAGCTTATCCACGAATCGCTGCTGTTTCTTACGCCCGCTCAAAAAGAGCGGTGCCGCGGGGTTGCCTGCACTTTGTGCGTCCATAGTTTTTAATGCCGCTTTTGATACTCTTCTCATGCCGGCGAGATTCTGCAGTTTGAACGGTTTGGCAGCGTTTTCGGCTGCGTCGGGGTCGTTCGGGTCGCCGGTGGCTTTCTTTCCGTACAGCTCATTAAATTTCTCAATTGTGCTGTCCCAGCCGTCCTTAGCCGCCAGGGAGATAAATTCTTCGGCCTTGCTTTTTGCGATTTCCATTGCGGCAAGTTTCTTTAAGTCTTCTGTAACTTTTTCTCTTACCGAATAGACATCTTGAGCATCGTCTTTGTCGTCCGTCTCGAAAGTAAGCGATTTTGTACTAAAGGTCTGGCCGATGCTTTGCGGCTCGGCGGCTTTGGCGGTTTTTATTACCCGAACAAGTGCCATTATTTGTCCCGAGGTGTCCTTAAAACCGCTCCATGGTGAGCCCCAAAGGTCTTTGAGCGGCCCGATATTCTGATACATTCCGGGCCTGAGCACATCAAATGGCCCAAGCTCGCTGGCGGTTAAATCATCAACGGCAAAGACAATCTGGGCCAATGAGATGGGATTTTTACCGTAGCCCTCTAAATACAGCCTTGCAAGATATTCATTCTTTTGTACATCTTCGGGGCTGAGCTGCCCGGTTTTGCCTGCATATATCTTCAGGTTGTGCTTTTTGCCTAATTGCTCGGCGGTGGTTCCATAGTCGCCGGCCATCTCCTTGAGCTTTTCGGTTGTGAGTTTCGCAGGCTGATCTGTGCCCGTATCATCCAAAGCCGGATCGGTATTTGTTTTGGCCTCCTGGAGTATTCTGTTTGCTTCTGCATTTATTTTATTTTTCAGGAGCTGTTGTGTAATATCATCTATGACCTCGGCATAGCTTTTAGTTTGATTTATCATCGGCGAGTTCGGGTCGTTCGGGTCGGTCTGCACCTGCTCAGTGAAGGATTGCAGTCTGTTCCTGTTGTAATAATCTTCCTTTTCCTGGCTGGTGGGCGCCTTTACCAGAGGAGCAACATCATCGAGCCTGACGGCTATGTATTCAAGCTGAACTCTGTCCGGCAGCATGTACCCGAAGCCGAAGGGATTTTCGTCGCTTACATCGCCAGCGACGAATTTCTTATATTTTTCGAAATGCGCCAGCTCGGCGTCTTGCGTCGGCTCGGCGACGGTTGAAGTGAATACGGATGATTCGAATTCCACCAGGTTGGCGCTAATGCTTTCCCGCTCGATGGCGACGGCCTGAGTTATCTGTGAATTTGTAATATCTTCATTAGAGCAAATCATCTGGGCGTACTGCATTATTGCCAGTAATTCGCTGAATATTTCCAGCAGGCGCTGCTCGGGCAGGCCGTACTGGTTCATTATATCCTGGATTATCTGCGAGTATTTCCGGCCGTTATACATCTGAGGTAATACTTTTCCGAGAAGCTCGCCGGTCTGCTCGTTCGAGACCATGATACCCGAGGCCTTCGCTTCGTTATTGAGCAGCATCCAGTATATGCTGGACGGAACCGAACGCCTGTATATATCATTGATTTGTTTGTCGCTGATTCTGTACTGGTATTGTCTGATGGTTTGCTTTATATGGTTAAGAAGCGCCGGGCTGGTCCGCTGCTCCGTAAACAGCAGCTCGCCCAGCACGATTCCGCGCAGGTCCTGGTTTCGCAGCAGGGTATCGGCCTGAAGGGCCCTGAGTATGTCCAACTCCCGGCGCGCATCGGATAAGCCTTGGCGCGTTATTTTTCGGCTGCCTTCAAAGTAAGCTATTGTCTCGTGCAGACCTGTTGCTCTTTCGCTAAACTGCTGAAGCAGTGTGCCGCCGCCGATAAAGCCGAACAGTATCACGATGACCACGACGGCCATCACCTTCTTGTTGTTTTTTCTGAACCACCTGACTAAACTCATATATTCTACTCCAAATAAATTTTATAAAACTCCGTCAGTTTAACAAACAAAGGAGACAATGCAAGAAAAATAGCTGACCCCGGATTGCTAAAAAACGTCACATCTTGTTATATCGCTTAGAATCCAAGATACAAGGACAGGCTTGACAGCAGTTTAAACAAATAGTTTGAATTTTGCTACTGATATTATTATATTGCCATATATGATGGACAAGCAAAATAAATATAATAAATCACATGCGGCGTTTTCAGACGCCTGTGACCGTCTGCCCGGCGGAGTGAATTCTCCCGTTCGTGCGTTCGGCGGGGTGGATGAGGACCCTCTTTTTATTGATAGTGCTTCAGGTTCGAAAATCCGCGATATAGACGGCAATGAATATATCGACTACGTCGGCTCATGGGGGCCTATGATACTCGGGCACGCCCATCCTGATGTTTTGAAGGCCGTTATGGCCGCGGCACGGAAGGGCACGTCTTTCGGCGCCCCGACATTGGCCGAGACTGCGCTGGCAGGAAAAATAATCGGCGCCTTTGATTCGATTGAGAAGATTCGGCTTGTGAGCAGCGGTACTGAGGCGGTAATGAGTGCTATCCGGCTGGCACGCGGCTATACGAAAAAGGACCTGATAATCAAGATGGTCGGCTGCTATCACGGGCACAGCGATTCGCTGCTGGTGGCCGCCGGCTCAGGACTGGCAGAAGGCGCCATTGCGTCGAGCCCCGGCGTGCCTGATTCGATTGCAAAGATGACGATCATAATCGACTATAACGATATCAATGCGGCTACAAAGGCGTTCGAGGTCTATAAAGGCAAAATCGCGGCGGTCCTGGTTGAGCCTGTCGCCGCTAATATGGGCGTCGTACCGCCTGCGGATGGATACCTGCAGACGCTCCGGGATTTGTGCGATAAGGAAGAGTCGCTTTTGATATTCGACGAGGTGATAACCGGCTTTCGAGTGGCGCTCGGCGGGGTACAGCAGCTTTTCGGCATTGAAGCGGATATGACCTGTCTGGGTAAAATCATAGGCGGCGGACTGCCCGTGGGGGCTTTCGGGGGCAGGACTGATATTATGGACATGCTCGCTCCTGTCGGGCCGGTCTATCAGGCCGGGACACTTTCGGGCAATCCGTTGGCAACTGCGGCTGCAATTGCGACGATTGATATACTCGCTCAGGATGGCACGTATGAAAAGCTCGAATCTTCGGCGGCCATGTTAGAGGCCGGCCTTGCCGATGCCGCTAAGGAAGCCGGCGTTGATGTTACTCTTAATCGCGTCGGCTCGATTATGAGCTGTTTCTTCACTGACAAAAAAATACAAAACTTTGCCGATGTCCAGTCAACCGATATCAAACGCTTCAAAAAATTCTTTTCTTCAATGCTGGCCAGCGGGATTTATCTTGCCCCGAGTGCTTATGAGGCGATGTTCATTTCTTTGGCACACAGCGAATCTGACATTGAAAGGACAATCGAGGCGGCTAAAAACAGCTTCAAAAAGATAAGTGGTTAGACGCTGTTTCAAAACTCAATTTCCACTGCGAACGGCTGTAATAATTATGAGTCCTATTAAAATGACTGCGGCCGCAACGGAAATGATAATTAAAAGGACGCGCTCTGATATCTCTAACTTTTTGGGTTTTGGAGGGCTTTTTTCTTTGAGATTGTTGTCGGCTCTTTCAGCAGGTTCTTTTTTGAGAGAGGCAGCGACAACTGTATTATTACATTTTGGGCATTGAATTTCCCGGCCTTCGAGATTTTCGGGGACATTGTTTTCATTGCCGCAATTTTGGCAGATGATTTTTATCCTGCCGGAATTGTCAACTACGACGCCAACAAAGTCGCACTTAGGGCATTTAATCCGCTGGCCTAAATACTCGTCTTGAACACCGAATGTATGGCCACAGTTTGTACAGGAAAACCCAATCATAGTAGAGGCTTCTTACTATCTATTTTCTTTCACTCCCTTATGTTGGCTGCCCTATAATACCAAACTTAGCCTTGAATACAACGTGAGAAATTAATTCTGTTAGAAGCTGACCTCGTATTTCTAACGGGTTTGGCGACTTACTTCTAACGCTACGAAAGGAAAAAGTTCTAACAGATTTCACGCCACTTCCACATCCTTGCACATGTAAACATCCTGAACGGCGTGAAACAGTTCGATGCCCTCTTTCATCGGTTTCTGGAAGGCCTTTCTGCCTGTTATCAGTCCCATTCCGCCGGCCCTTTTGTTTATCACGGCCGTTTTTACAGCCTGGGCAAGGTCGTTCTCGCCGGAAGCTCCACCTGAGTTTATCAGTCCTATCCTGCCCATATAATTGTTCACCACCTGATATCTGGTTAAATCAATCGGGTGTTCTGAATTGAGCTGGGTGTACATTTTCTCACTGAACTTTCCAAAGCTTCCCTGCTTGTTCAGGGCCTTGTAGCCGCCGTCGTTCTCTGGCAGCTTCTGTTTGATTATGTCCGCCTGCATTGTCGCTCCGAGGTGGTTGGCCTGTCCGGTCATATCGGAGCTGAGGTGATAATCCACTCCATCGATTTTGAATGCCTTGTTGCGCAGATAGCACCACAGAATCGTAACCAGCCCAAGCTCATGGGCCTGATGAAAGACCTCGCTGATTTCTTTGATTTGGCGGGTGCTCTCTGCCGAACCGAAATAGACAGTAGCCCCGACCGCGACGGCCCCCATATCGAAGGCCTGCCTGGCGTTGGCAAAAAGCACCTGGTCGTACTTGTTGGGATAGCTGAGAATTTCGTTGTGGTTTAGCTTGACTATGAAAGGAATCCTGTGTGAGTATTTTCTCGAAACACTCCCGAGAACTCCCACGGTCGAGGCCACGGCGTTACAGCCGGCCTCAAGAGCCAGCTTGACGATATTTTCTCCGTCGAAATAAATTGGGTTTGGAGAAAAAGAGGCCCCTGCGGAATGCTCGATACCCTGGTCCACGGGCAGTATTGAAAGATAGCCTGTACCGGCGAGCCTGCCCGTGTTGAACAGAAGCTGCATATTTCTGAGCGTTGAATTCGGCCTGTCTGACGGTACGAAAATTCTTTCAATCCAGTCAGGGCCCGGGATATGAAGCTGGTCCTTATTCACTTTCGGCGTTTCAAAGCCCAGCAGATAATCGCTGTCTTTGCCCAGTAATTCCGCTATTTTTTCTACTTTCATTTGTCGGTCCTTTCAGGATTTATTACTTTCGTTTTTCCAACGAAAAGTCTAACCGAAGTCTTATCATACTGTCAAGGATACTGATTAATTTGTCTTTAACCGGCGGTTCCTTCTAATACGCATCATAAAAATGCCTTCTTTCAGAGTAGCTCGATACTATCAAGATACGGTATTTTTGTCATCCGGTTCTTGGCAAATCCGAGGCCGCAGGATATAATTACTGTTTGGTTTTTACTATTTACTGCTTGAAAAGCAATTATTTGGAGGGCAAACAAATGTGTAAAGTGATTTACAGAGGCGTTGCAGTTGTATTGTTTTCGGTGCTGTTTGCACAGGCCGCAACTGCGAAGGTAGATTTTTACGTTTCGCCGTCGGGTGATGATTCGGCCTTAGGCAACCTGGAAAGGCCGTTTGCTACCCTTACGAAGGCCCGCGATGCCATTCGGGAGCTTAAAGAAGCGGGCGGTTTATCCAAGGGCATTATTACTGTCCACATTCGCGCTGGTGTATATCCTCTGACGGAAAGCTTTACACTGACGGACGCCGACAGCGGCACGGAAAGCTTGCCGATTGTGTACCGGGCGTATAAGGATGAAGAGGTGCGGCTGATAGGCGGAAAACAGATTGACGGATTTAAGCCTATTACTGACCCGGCCGTTCTTAAAAGAATTGACAAAAAGTATCGAGACAAGATATTACAAACCGACCTGAGAGCACAGGGTATTACGGACTTCAGTAAAGTTTCGCCGAAAAGATTCGGCGGCCCTGCCCATTCGACCGGCCTGGAGCTTTTCTTTGAGGATGAGCCGATGACGCTGGCGCGGTGGCCGAACGAGGGATTCGTGAAAATCGCCGGACTGGTTGAGCCCGGCACCGTCAATGTCAGGGGAACAAAGGGCAGTAAGACCGGTAAGTTTATATACGACGGCGACAGGCCGAAACGCTGGGCTGAAGAAAACGATGTGTGGGTGCATGGCTATTGGTTCTGGGACTGGTCCGACGAACGGCAGCAGGTCGAATCAATCGATACCGATAAGCGCATCATTTCCGTAGCGCCGCCTTATCACGGCTACGGTTATCGTGTCGGCCAGTGGTTCTACGGTTTGAATATTCTGGCGGAGCTTGACGGGCCCGGCGAGTGGTATTTGGATCGCGAGATGGGCATTCTTTATTTCTGGCCGCCGGAGCCAATTGAAAAAGGACGTGCGGTCGTTTCCGTGCTGAACAATCTTGTGGAAATGTCGGGAGTTTCGCATGTTGCAATTCAGGGTGTGATTTTCGAGGCTGCCCGAGGTACTGCTGTGGTGATGAGCAACTGCGAAGACATGCAAATCTCCGGCAGCATTCTGCGAAATCTCGGAGGCTCAGCCGTACAAATCGCCGGCGGAAGCGGTAACAATGTTATGCATTGTGAGATTTACGGTACAGGCAGCGGCGGTATTAGTCTAAGTGGAGGTGATCGAAAAGCACTAAGACCGGGTGGACACAGCGCGTTTAATAACCATATCCACCACTACGGCCGATGGCAGCGAATGTACACGCCGGCAATCGGATTAGGTGGAGTCGGAAACAAAATTGTGCATAATCTTATCCATACCGCCCCGCACATGGCTGTTATGTTCAGCGGAAACGACCACGTTATTGAGCTCAATGAAATCCACAACGTCTGTCTGGAGTCGAACGATGCCGGCGCCATATACGCCGGACGGGACTGGACTATGCGCGGTACTGTTATCCGCCACAACTATCTTCATGAAATAACAGGATTCGAGAATCGCGGGTGCGTCGGCGTTTATCTGGATGATATGTTCTGCGGCACGGAGATTTACGGCAACGTTTTCTACAAGGTTACGCGAGCTGCATTTATCGGGGGCGGGCGGGACTGCCTTGTCGAGAACAATATCTTCGTGGACTGCAAACCGGCCCTGCACATCGATGCGCGTGCTATGACCTGGGCCGGATACCATGTTGGTACTACAATGACAGATAGATTGAAGGATATGCCATATACTTCCGAGCTTTGGCGGAAGCGCTATCCCAAACTTGTGAACATATTGGAAGATGAGCCGGCTGCACCGAAGGGTAATATTGTCCGGCGGAACATTTGCTCCGGCGGCAAATGGCTGGAGTTGCACGGTGTTGATAAAAATATCGTTACCTGGGAGGATAATCTGATAGATAAAGAGCCGGGTTTTGTTAATGCCAGTAGTATGAACTTTCAACTTAAAGACGATTCCGGCGCCTATAAACTCGGTTTTAAGCCGATTCCAATAGAAAAAATCGGGTTATTGGAAGATTTCCCGAGAGAATAACGCAATGAAACCGAATGCAGATTAACTCGGCTGGCCGAAGCCGGGCGGTGTGTTTTTTCGAGTTTTAGATAAATGTCTTGCATTTTTGCCGGATATAAAGCATAATAATTGATGGATAGCCGATACTTATCGGTGTCCGCAGAGTATATGACACTATTGTGAGGAAAGAGAGGCAAAAAGGCTTTTTTCCAACACTCCCGGAATTGTTTGGGTGTGTCATGCAATTTTGATTTAAATAACACGAAATTTGGATAGGAGATTAAAAATGAACGAGAACCAAACCGGCCCGAACAGTTTATTAGACACGACTGATTGTCTTGAAGCGATTGGGGTGTTCAGGGGATGGAAAAATTTCTTTTTTATCATTGTGCTTATATGTCTTCTGCTGCTGCAGGCGTCCTTTTGGGTTGTGAATCTGGGTTACATTCGGGGAGAGTGTCCAGGCATGGCCGGGGGTGTGGGCCAGAATGTTCAGGATCCTAACGATGCCGGTGCAGCATTGGCCGCCGGTGAAAAGGGGCTGGATGTGGCAGGAATGGAGAAATCTTTTTTTGGTGTAACGTTCAAACATTTAGCGATGGGTATCCGGGTTGTTAACGCCATACTTATAATGGGCGGGGTGTTTTACTGCCTGACGATACTTATGGCGATGAAGATTTCACTGGTAGGCAGGCTTGGCGGAATAAACCATATATGCCGGGCGTTTTTCCTGGCACTTCTTATGCTTCTTCTTCTGCTGCCCTGGCAGAGAATCTTTGCCGGTGTAGGTATCGGCTCGATATATACGCCCTGCGAGCTGGTGAAGTGGACTTCCGCTGGAACCGGCAATATATTCGACATTGTCCTTCTCTATCTGCGTTTCAGTGGTTTCTGGCTGTTGATACTGTTATTGCTTGTCTGTTCACAGCTTCGCACCGGCCGCTGGACAAAGACAATTCTTCGCCGCCTTGAGGTGATATAAATAAGATGACGCAGCTTGAACGTATCGGAGTCTCGCTTGATAAAGAGCTGCTTTCGATGTTTGATGATCTTATCGGCAAACGGGGTTATCAGAGCCGGTCGGAAGCGCTGCGTGACCTTGTACGCAAGGAGTTGAGTGAAGAGCGGCTCGGCGACCCAAAAGCCAAAGGAGTTGCTGCGGTATTTCTGGTTTACGACCATCATTCGACAAAGCTGACCGACAAGCTGATTGGCCTGCAGCATTCGCACAGTCTGGCATCTTCCCTTCAGGTCATTTCCTCTCTGCACGTTCATCTGGATGAGCACGATTGTCTGGAGGTGATTGTGATTCGCGGGCAGGTCGGCGAAATCAATAAGGTCGCTGAGAGCATATTGAGCATGAAGGGCGTCAAATTGGGGCGTCTTAATATTGTGGTAACTTAGAGCCTCTTAATTCGCGATTGACGATTTACGATTCGCAGGTTAAAATCCTTCTTTCTTTTAGTAGATATTAGAAAATTATCAGGGCGTTTAGCTCAGCTGGTTAGAGCGCACGGATCACACCCGTGAGGTCACTGGTTCGAATCCAGTATCGCCCATTTTTATAAGCCCTTGTAAATAAAGTTTTTGCGAAGGCTCTTTCTTTTTTGTAAATTTAATTATCGAATAGCGGATTCATCTCATAAGTGTTCCTCAGCAGATGTTATGAAATAAAGGCACCGGGAGATGCCAAAGCACTGAGGAATTATACCAATTCTTTAAATTTTTTGGACGGAGTATATTTTGACTTGCTTATTCATCCAGGTAGTTGTTTTTTCGAAAGCTAATCCAGTTCTTAGAGCAACTTTTTGGGAAGCGATATTTTTGGGATCGATGATTGATATCAGACGATTAAACTTTAACTTGTTAAAGCCATAGTTTTTGATAGCCTTTGCTGCTTCCGTTGCAAAGCCTTGCCCCCGATATTTTCTCGCCAGAGTATAACCAATTTCTGTTTCTTTGACTTCATCAACTATCTGTGCAAGAAGACCACACTGCCCAATTACTTTTCCTGTGTCTTTTAAAACTGTCGCCCATAAGCCAAAGCCATGCTCTGTATAACGGTTGATTTCTCGCTGGATCCTTTCATGTGCTTCTTCAATCGAACGGGGGGTATTGCTAAAATACTTCATAACTTCCGGTTCGTTGAATAACTTGAAGATAGCTTTCGAGTCACCTTGTTCGACTTCTCTTAAAATCAACCGTTTTGTTTCGGTTATCTGACATTTCCCATCTGACATTGTATTTCCTTGCTCGGCTACGCTACCGGTCATCATTTCTAATAGCATCAGAAACAGCACTAAGGTGAACCTTAACTTCCAGCACACCTTCAGAGCCGCTTTTGCCAATAGTAATTCGATTATGCTCCTGCCCTTCTGCTAAAGGCAGTCGGTCAATGCGGACCGTACAGTCGGCTGGTATCTTCAAGCTGGCCCGGCCTTGTTTCCCTTCAATGATAACGGTTCTGTCATGTTGTCGGACAGGTAGTTTTGTCTGCCAATAGAATTCCACTGCGTTTCCGCTGGCAAGGGCATATTCGTCTCGGATGATTAATGTATCCGGAGAGGGTGACTCCCACGACCGTATCCACTTTCGGTAGTATTGTTCCCAGCCGGGTGTTGCGTCAATGCGGGCGTGAAAAGCTTTCTCATCTCCATAGCCAGTGGGCTTTACATCTATAGGCAGAGGGCGTTGGGGGCAGGCCCGGTCCGGCGTACGTGCCGGCGCGAGCATATTATGACGCTGGCAGTGTTTGTAGATAGCAGAAATAGGATCGCCGTAGTCACATATCCCAAGATCCAGAGCAAAGGCCTGACCTGCAAACTCTAAGACAAAGCTGCCTTTGTCTTCATGGGTATGGTCCGCTCCTGCCTTATGTCCCATTATAAATAACTTAACACGATGCTCTCCCAATGATCGGGTTGATGCAATATAGCCAGTATCCGGCAGGGTGATAAAGGCTGGCGGCGCCGGGTCTGTTTGTGCGATCTTGGGCTTACCATTGCGCAATAGCAGTTTGTTATACATGGTGGTCCAATGGCTTTCGGGCATAAGTTCTGTCAGGATTTCCAGGGTGTCACTTCGAAAATCCGGTCCGCTGTCACAAATCGGGATAACGTCACCTTCCGTTGTTGATGCGACCACCGCCGCATAGTCAGCGGTCAACTTTAATACATTCGGAACTAACTCGGTTACGTTTCGGCCGCGGGACCGTGCGTAGTGTTTGATAGCCTTGTAGTTTTCACGGGCGATGGGATTTAAATAGCCAGGTCCTTCCAGAGTACCGCCGTCAGGCTGTATCGCATTCTCCAGATTATTAATAGCATCAAGATAAGCCAGGTCGGTATAGGGCTTGACGCGGGGCCATTCACGTTCGAGAACCAGATAAGCGTACATGCGTCCGGTGTTGAAGTAGGCTAATTGATTACAGTGAAAAATATATTCATGCCGCCATGCAACGTAATTGATAAGTCCCACGCCTTCTTCTGCCAGTCGTCGCATCAGAAATGTGCGTCCTGTTTCTGTTAATACCTCTCCGGCCAGGTCAAGTATCATGGCAATGTCTTCGGCCGTATAGGAACGGCGAAAGGCACGGTCTTCCCAGGGATCGGACGGGAAACGTGACATAAAGCCGGTGTCCCAGTGCTCACTCATCGCCAGAGACAAAGCGTATCGTGCCGCCATGCGAAGCGCATCGGCATCCTGTAACACGAGACCGGCAATGGCTAAATCCGGATTTCCGGATAGGGGCGCTTGAAATTGATCGCGAATGCGGCCGTGGCTTTTGTTGGTTCCGCCACTATTAACATACTCGTGAATTCCTTTTTCCGGATGAAAGCTGCGGGCCGCTAAGGCTCGCTGGGTAAAATGTGATTGCCCCGTTTCTTTGACAGCTTGCTGATGTTGGCTGCGTAATTCTGCCAGCTCACTTGCGTTCAAAAAGATACCGTATCGCGGCTCGAATCTGGAAATTTGATTCGCCTCTTTGATATGCTTGTCCCACTGGATTTGTGAGTAATCCCAAAGGGCGAAATAATTAGACAGTTGTTCCGTGTTCTGCAGGCCGATCCAGCTAAACCAGCCGGCGCCGGGACCATCTACTTTGGTTTCTATCTCCAGGATTATTGTCTTTATTACTTTCGCCCCCTGTAAATCAAGGCTATGTTCAGCAGTATTTTCAGATGCCGGTTCAGATTTAAATACGCGTTTGCCCAGGTCGGTAACGGCTGTGATTCGCAGGATGGATTGTATAGGAGCAGTCAAACAAACCAGCAGAACATCATAGCCTGCGCAATCTATGTTGAAGTCTCTATACATTCGCAAAGCCGGGCCTTGTGCAGGCCTGGAAGCCCACTCAAAATAAGCTACGTCCCAGTTTTGCTTGATTATGAGTCCGTAGCTATCGCCCGAATTAACAGTCCATTGGTTTAGTCCGCTAAGACCGGGGGACCAGAATGGCTCGATAATGGCCTCGGCCATGTTGATAGGGACGGGCTTGTATATAGTGTTATCCTTCTGAGGTTTGACTGTTTGGCCGGCATGCCCCTCGACGCACAGCCCAATCAGTATCACATAGATAATACATGTCCTGAAACGCATCTTGATTTTCCTTTGATTATTTTTATGTCTCCTTGCCGGGACAATTGTACCGTATGGTAACGTTTTGAAAAGTTATTTAAACCAACCATGCTCATCTCAAGGAGGAAGAAAGAATTACGGTAGAGTCATTGATTCGAAACAGGGCTTCAAAAAAATCCTTTAGAAAATTCTTATTTAGCATTACATTATAGCGAGATTAAGTTCTTAACTTGAAAACCATGATTCAACAAAGTGAAATTTTTATAGAGGCGTTTTTGGATAATCCGACAAAAAAGCATATCCGGCTGACCAGAATCCAGAAGCTCATCGGCGACAGGATGCTAACGTCCAAGCTGAACAAGCCATGTTTTTACATTTGCTCGAAGGCGGATATTACCGAGCTTATGGCCATTCGTCCCAAACTTAGAAAGTCGCTGGGCGTCAAAATAACTACCAACGCTTTTTATATTCACGCTCTTGGTCTGGCCGTACAAAAATACCCTCTTGCCGCGGGCAAGGTCGAAGGTGATAAAATAAAGATTGCCGAACGCATAAATGTCGGCTTTGCGGTCAATGCTCCGCAGGGTCTTGTTGTACCTGTGATCAAAGATGCCGGGGAAAAAACGTTGCCGGATATCGCCCGCGAGGAGGCCTTGCTGACATATAAGGCACGCGATAATAAACTGACACTTGAGGAGATTGAAGGCGAGACTGTAGCGTTGAGCAATCTCGGCGCTTACGGTATAGATTGTTTTCTCGGGATTGTACCTCCGCCTGCCAGCACTATATTGGCTGTCGGTAATGCGATTGCTACTCCGATTTATCAAAGCGAAAGTAATACAATAACAGTGCGAAAAATAGTCAGCCTGTCTATGGCTGCCGACCATAGAGTTATGAACGAAGTTTATGCCGCCGAGTTTCTAAATTTCATTACACAAGAACTGCAAAACCCCCACCGGCTTATTTAAAGGGCACCTGTTCCTCCTTTATTGTATTATCAAACTGTATGTCACGCCGAGAGGAATCTTGGCTTAAGGCACCGGTTCAGGTTCCAGTCCCGGCTCAGGTCGATACAGTCGGATGTCATCGAAGAACATTGCACCTGAACCGCCTGCTTGAAGATTGTTCTTATCACCGAAACCAATAGCAATCGTATCAACATTGGCAAGGTCCACGCCCTTCTCTGCAAATGCCTGCAAAGCGATAGTCCACTGTGTCCAGGTTTCTATCAACGCTGCTTCAGGGTTGTCGTGATAGACCGCTGTGCCGTTGAGTGCAACATACATCGGCTCCGGATTGTTGCTCAGCATACCGACATCCTGGTCGGTCCACTGTTCAGCAACAGTCGTGCCCGGGAAGCTTACATTGGAAAATTTAGCTTCACATGCAAGCTCAGCGTTATGGCTGGTTACTGCCAAACCGGCATGGACCGGCATTTCCATACCGACTTGCATCAAATCAAATCGCGTCCATGTTGTACCGTCCGCCGAATAATAAGACCTGATTAGCCCGCCTGCCGTACGCTCTAATTTTACCCACTGAGGTGCTGTTATACCTTCGGTGAATAACCTTTCAGTGACAGCCCCGGCGGCATTACGATACTGGAACCTGACGCCGTTTTCAGGGGTAATGAACACGCCGACATAGCGCGAGTCCGCATCAAGGGTATCACGAATCATTACACCCGCTTTAGCAAATGGGTCTGTGTTATCCAGGCTCTCGACTTTTGCAATAATCCCGCTTGCGCCGCTGGCTTCTTTGAAGGCGAAGTGAAACTCATCGGATTCTGCCCAGATATCTGTACCGGCGCCGGTCAATGTATAGGTCCCGACCGGCTCTTCTACGAAGCCGCCGACATATGGGGGATTGCCTCTAAACCAAAGCGAAAGGTCTGTAACACCATTTGTGGTCCAGTCCCTCGCCGAGCCATTTAACGCCCTCTCTGTTTCCGAATATTTCATATTATTGTCGTATAAGAACGGCATCGACTGACTGCCACCGTGAATGATATCCTGCTCGGCGGCAGGAGCATCAGCGTAGCCAACGGTTGAACCGTTTGCCTCGCTCTCCCATCCGTCTAACCATGTTTCATATATAATGTCCGGCGAATAGTCGTTATAATCCTCGAAATCGTCCACAACAACGAAATTGACTGTCGTAAAGCTCCAAACGCTGCCTTTAATAATTCCAGCCTCGGGCGGAGCGTTGACTTCATCTATCCGCCAATAATATGTCTTACCGAATTCGAGTGGCTCCGGGAGAATATAAGTAGTATCTTCATATCCTTGACGGACTAATGCATCCTGCCAATTAGTTATGCTGGCCTGGTTGACATCTTCGAAGACTGTTCCGAAATACACATTATGCGTATCGGCTCTGTCGCCCGCAAGCCAGCTTAGAGTTGTGTCTCGGGGCACTTCTATTGTCTGGTTAGCGGGTTCCGGCAAAGCTGCGGCAAGGCTCAGCACTTCACTGCCTGCAATAATTATCTGAATCTCTTCCTCACTCAGGGCCCCGCCATAGATTTGAACATCATCGAGTAAGCCGGTATAAGTACGCCCGCTGTCCGCCATTCGGCCCAGATACATATTAGTAAGCGGATAGGAAGGTGTTGTATAAGCTGCTTGTTGCAGTAAATTTCCGTCCAGATACAGGTTCACATTACCGTCTGCATCACCCCATGTGCACGCAACGTGGTGCCATTGGCCGTCGTTCATCAAAATCGGATTAACCGGAACATTCCCCGGGACACTTGCATCACCTTTTTCGGGATCGGAATGGAGGTGAACAAGAGGTCCGTGCATCACCCGGAAGCAAAGCTCGCCGCCCTGCCAAATATTGGCTACGGTGGATTCGATATGGATGTGCATTTCATTTTCCGGCCCCATACCGCCACCTGTGGTATTGTCGCCGCCCCACCATATCGTATTGATACCTCCAGTCAACTCAGTCATGTTCATCCAAAATACTACCGAACCGGTGTCTGAACGCAGCCCCATTGTGCTTGCGGGCAGTGTGACGGAAAGGCTCCCGTCGAATTGCAGCGCTCCGTCTATCCAGACCGGAGTCCCGTCGATTATGCCGTCGTTGCCTTTGCCGCTTGTATCGATAGCAATGCTGCCGGAAGTCTCATCGAGTTTATAGCGTGCCAAAAGCTGGGCTGATACGTTACCTGTCAGGCTCAGTATAAGAACAAAGCAAGCCCAAAGAACCAATTTCTTGAACATAATAATCCTCCTTCATATAAAAATAATTGCAGCTATTCTGGCCTTCAGCATATTTCAACCAAATCCAGCCGGGATATTTATTTGTGACTTGTCACTGCCTCCTTCCATCTTGGGCTAAAAATAAATGGTCAATTAGTGTGAAAATCCGACACTGTTGATATTTCGTTTAGAAGATAACCAAATATCCACAGATCTTCCTACTTTTATACCAGATTACACACCTTCTCGTCAAGGAAAATACTTGGGTGAGAATATATAAAAATAACAGGAGCTATTCTACTATTACCGTCTCATCGAGCTTTATGCCGAGTCGTTTGAATCTTTCTGCGCGGCTTTTTTCGTCGCCCGTGTTAATTTCCCTCGCGAGTTTTCCCACAGTGAGTGCATGTTCTCTTGGCACTGCCAGCACGCCGTCACCGTCGGCTATTACCAGGTCGCCGGGATAAACAAGGACGCCGGCGCAGCTAATTGGAAAGTTGTAGGATTCGGCAATGAGCCTTCCGGGCCGAACTCCCCGGGTGCTGTACCCGTTTTTGCAATAGACCGAGATTTTTTTTACCTTGATAATCTCGTCGGTGTCCCTTGCGCCGCCGTTTGTTACGACTCCGACGACACCTTTTTCAGCCCAGCCGAGGCTGTTGTTGGAGCCGATAAAGCCGCATTCCGGTATCCCGCCTGCGTCGATAACCACAATGTCACCGGGTTTTGCCGTGCCGAGCCAGGCATCCGGGGCTCTTCCATACTGCTGAGACTTGAATTTCTTGAATCCCTCAAGGTTCGGGAATGAATTTTGCCCGACTCGTACATCGGTTGGTACGTGTCGAACGGTAATTGCGAATCCTGTTACCCTGTGAGAAAATTTTTCTACATCTCTCCAAAGTGGTCGGATATCCTTGTTCATTAAACCTATATCCTGCAGTCCAATCAGGTCCATACCATCGAGCACATCCGTCAATCGCAGGTCTTTGTATAAATCGAGAATTTCTTTTCGTGCCTGTTCGCTGTCGTCGAAGCTTTTATTGTTCAGCAGCCTTACTCCTTTAGGTGTCGTAAGTTTACGCCGAATGGTTTTTTGCGCTTCTGTGACGGGGATGCCCGATATTAAAATAAGCAATATTATTGTTATAAGGCTGACACATTTTTTGCATCTCGTTAGGTAATACATGGTGACCTCCTGATAATGGTTAATAAATATTGCTACCTGATTTCTGTAACACATGTTACACTAAGGCCGGTGTGAAAAAATGCAAGTATTATTTTTGTTTAAGAAGGTCGCAGTAAGGAGTGAGAAAAATGAGCAGGTCTTTTAGAATCATCCATGTTTGTGTTTTCATTTTGATAACTTTAACATTAACGGCTACGGATGTAATGGCGGTGACTTTGTATAAAGTCGAGCCGTTATGGTCCGATGGTGCGCCGGGGGCCAGAGGCAGCGAGGACGGTGACAAACCTACTCTGACGATTTATCTTCCGCCAAGTGGAAAAGCGACAGGTGCCGCTGTGGTTATCTGCCCCGGCGGCGGTTACGGGCATCTGGCTATGGACCACGAAGGTCATCAAATTGCTCAATGGCTCAATTCGTTCGGCGTCGCCGGTTTTATCCTTCAATACCGCCACAGCAAAAGCGGTGCCGGTTATGGTCATCCGACGCCGCTGCAGGATGCTCAGCGGGCTGTCAGAACGGTTCGCGCCCGGGCTAAAGAGTGGAACGTTGATCCGGACCGGATAGGAATTCTCGGTTTTTCGGCAGGGGGACATCTGGCATCGAGCGCCGGTACACATTTCCAGAATCGCTACAGCGATGCAAAGGACTCAATCGATAAAGTAAGTTGCCGCCCCGATTTTATGATACTTATTTATCCGGTCATTTCGTTTACTGAATCGTTCACTCACAAAGGATCCAGAAAGAATTTATTAGGTAGTGACCCCGAGAGAGAGCTTGTTGAAAATCTTTCCAACGAAAGGCAGGTTACGGCCCAGACGCCGCCCACTTTTTTGGTGCACGGCAATGATGATACGGGTGTACCACCGGAGAACAGCATCTTTTTTTATCTTGCTTTGCGAAAGGCAAAAGTCCCGGCTGAGATGCACATCTACGAAAATGGAAGACATGGCTTTGGACTCGGTAAAAATTTCGGGCCTGTTTCGACCTGGCCGACTCGTTGTCAGGACTGGATGAGAAATCGCGGGCTATTGGATAAGAAAAAGTAGCAGCCTGTGAAAAAGTCCTAAACCTGCACCTGATCAGGTGCCGGATTGGTCGGTTGTTGTTTGTGTAAATTCCGAGGGCTGTTCTTCCGAATCTCCTTCTTGTTGCTGTTGTTCGGGAGAGATTGATTTGATTTCGATTGGAAGCTGGTTTTGGTTTTCATCGGTCTCGGCAGGCTGTGTGTCCGGTTGTTGTTCTGCTTGCGAATCAGGTTGTGGTGACGAGGCCGAGGTGTCCGGGGGCTGTTCCTGCATCTCATTGACAGTAACAGGTTGTAATATTTCTACAGGTGCCGATGGATAGCATTGCGCATGTATGAGTTCGGCTACTTTTCTGTAGTCTTCGGCACCGTGACAATTTTCTTCGTATTCGAAAATTGTTTTGCCGTAACTTGGTGCCTCTGCGAGCTTGATATTTCTTCTGATAGGTACCGGCAGGATTTTGGCTTCGGACCAGGGGCGGTCGGTGCCTTGTGCGCTTTCGAGGAATTGTGCGATGTCGTCCTTGACCTCATTTGTAAGTGAGGCCCGTCCATCGAACATACATAGCAGGACCCATTTTACTTTCAGATTAGGATTAATTCTTTTGTTTACAAGCTCCACGGTCTGGAGCAGCTTTCCGAATCCGCGCAGTGCCAAAAAATGCGGCTGCAGCGGAATGAGGACATCTTCTGCAGCAGCCAGGGCATTTAGCGTAAGCAGTCCGAGTGAAGGAGAGCAGTCGATAAGACAATAATCGAATTTGTCCCGGCTTGGCAGCATGGCTTCTCTCAGGATGGTTTCTCTTCCGACTACGCTTACCAGCTCGCTTTCGGCGCCAACGAGGTTAATATTCGCCGGCAGCAGCCAAAGATTCGGCCTCATGAGCATAATTTGCTGTTCGAATTCAGCCGATTGTGTCAGGACCTTGTAAGAGCCGGATTCAACGACTTGCGGTTCGAGGCCGAGGTGTATCGTCAGATGTGCCTGAGGGTCAAAGTCGAGAACGACCACCCTGGAGCCTGCGGCCGCAAGGGCTGCTGCGATGTTCACCACGGTCGTGGTTTTACCCACTCCCCCTTTCTGATTTAATACTGCAATGGTTCTCATCGTTCGTCTGCCGTTACCCGAATGAAACGTTATTTAGATTACGAACTATCTGTCACAATTTTTTCAGGATGGCATCGAGCACGCCGTTAACAAAGCCCGGCGATTTATCGGTACTGAACTTTTTGGCAAGCTCGATGGCCTCGTTTATTACAACTTTAGGCGGGATATCAGGACAGAATTTCAACTGATAAACCGACAGTCTTAAAATACTTTTGTCAACAGGGGAGAGTCTCGAGAATTGCCACTTTATTGTTGAGTCAATTATCGGCTCGTCGCACTGCTGAAGATTTTCCCAGGTTCCTTTTATCCATTCCGATGCGAGTTTTCGTACAGAATCCTCTTCTTCTGTTTCTGCGAAGAATTTGTCTAAAAACTTCAATACGTCCGGGCCCTGCACGTCGAGTTGATATAAAGTCTGTATCGTCAGTTCTCTGGCCCTTGTTCTTCTATCCATATTAATAGTTCGCAGTTTAGGAACTACGAGTCCATAACTACAAACCGTCTATATCTGTTCCATGACGTTGGCCATTTCCATAGCTGTTAACGCTGCATCCGCACCGGCGTTGCCCCTCTTTGTCCCGGCTCTTTCTACGGCCTGTTCGAGTGTATCGCAGGTCAGGACTCCAAAAACGGCCGGTGTTGGTGAATCATAGTTGATTTGTCCGATACCGCGCACTACCTGCTGACAAACATAATCATAATGGGCGGTTTGCCCTCGTATGACCGCGCCGAGGCAGATTACCGCGACGTATTTGCCGCTGCCGGCGAGCTTTTTGGCGGCCTGCGTAATTTCACATGAGCCGGGCACCCAGACCACGGATATCTGTTTGTCATCGGCCCCGTGACGCTGGAGACAGTCTATGGCACCGCCGAGCAGTTTCGATGTTATGAACTCGTTAAACCTGCTGATAACAATAGCGTAATTGCCCTTGCCGGCAGTTACATGGCCTTTTATTTCTTTAATCATAATTTCACATCTCCAAATTATATCTGTGGTACGTCCGACGACTGACGCATAGCTACAACCCACCTGTCAACCATATATTATAAGACTCTTTTCGGCCGGTTTCCAGAAAAACAAGCCGGCACCTAAAGAGCCCTGGTTCGCGTTTCATTGGCCTAAGAGGCTAAACTACTCGATTATAAGGGTTTATAAGACAAATTTCCAGCAAAATTTTACTTCAGGCAAAAAGCTCTTAAGCCGACAAAAAACCGCTAACCGAAGGGTATTTTGTGGGCGATAACCACGCTGTATGGACCCTTGGCTATATAGGGATAGATAGGATAAAGGTGCGATTATGCATTTTGATAATATGGAATACGGCTCCTACGGCAAAGCCGAGCTAAAGGCTCGGAAGGCTTTTGAGCTTTACGAAGATGGCAGAATGAATCAGGCCCTCGATGAGCTTGAGACTGCGATTGAGATAAATCCTTCCAACAGTTCCTGGCATTTCAACAAGGCGCTGACGCTGGATTCTATTAATCGATTCGATGAAGCGATAGACGAATATGAAATCGCCCTGCAGTTGAATCCCGATGATTTGGAGATACTAAATTCACTGGCCGTCGATTATACCCGTACTTGCAGATATGATCAGGCCATTGAAACTTTTGAGAATATCCAGGAAATTGATCCCGGGTTCGAACCGGGCTATTGCAACCGGATAATAACATATACGGAAATGGGCCTGCACGATTTAGCCGAGCAGATGTTTTATCTGGCCCAGCAGATAAAACCGCATTGTGCGTTGTGCTATTATAATATCGGCAACAGTCTTTTTGTTCGCGGACATTATAAAAAAGCTATCCGCTGCTGGCTGCGGACTTCTGAGCTTGAGCCGACTCATCCCCAAATAAACTACCGAATCGCACAGGCTTACTGGTCGGATGGTGATATTGAAAGCTGCCGGGAGCATTTCCTGGCGGAGCTTCGTTTAAACCCGGGCGATGTCGATGTAATTTTCGATTTCGGATTGTTCCTGCTCGAGACAGGGGATATCGAATCGGCAAAGGAAAAGTATAACAGAATCCTTGAGCTTGACCCGGATTTTGCGGCCGCTTTGTTTTATCTCGGAGAGATTGCTTTTAGCTGCCGTGATTTTAAACGGGCGGTGACACTATTCAGTCAGGCACTTCAAAAAGACAATACTCTTGCAGGGCCGTGCTACAGGCTGGCACAGTACGCTTTGATGAAGGAGCAGGTCTTAAAGACAAGATCTTATCTGGTTTCGGAGTTGGAAACCTGTCCGGAGGATGCGGATACTTTGGTTTCTATGGGGTCGATGTTTTTGAGTATCGGCGAGGTTGATTATGCGATGCATTGTCTGCTGAGGGCCGTTAATATCGATTGTGCAAACGCGGATGCCTACTATTACCTTGGCAATGCCAGGGCGATGAAACGTGATTTTCATGATGCTGCCGAATTTTTTGTTCATGCTCTCGATTTAAGAGGTAATCATATCCCCACTTTAAGAGATTCTGCGCTTGTTTATCTGGAAATGGGCAAATTAAATGAAGCTGCGGGAAACATTCATAAGGCACGTTTATTAGCGCCTGATGATCCCGAGCTAAAAGAGCTTGGCCGGCAAGTATTCGCCGCGAGAGTAAAACAGCGGGTAGTGGATGTTTTTTATCGATTCAATTTTCGGCCTGCTTCGAAAAAAGTTCTTCATTAGATTTTTTCGTGCTCATTATTCTAATCTTCATTCCCCAAAGCCGCTTGAATCTTTCTCACTTCTGAAAGTCGTTTCTCTATAGCTGTTATTTTCTACATTCTTATTGAAGCACTTTTTGTTCCGGCAAAGTCAATCTCTTTGCCGCCAATAGTCACTTTGTTGACTGTGAATGTAACCGTACTGCCTTGTTCAGCCCACTCTGTCCTTAAGTTGATTACGCCGTTTGCATTTGTTACGCCGGAGAAGGAGACAGTGCCGCCATAACCTCCGCTCCAGGTTCCCTCTACAGTAACTCCGGCGATAGGCAGTCCCGTCGGGTCATTCTGTGTAACTGTAAGCTCTGCATATGCTTGGTACCAGCTCCGGAAGACATCTTTTTTCCAAACACGGATATTGACATGCATAGGCGGGGTGTTTAGGTGGATGTAGTTCGTCTTGGTTTCAATGTCCGTACCGCCCGGGCCTACTACAGTTAAGCTTACCGTGAAAACACCGGTATCCTTGAATGTGTACGTATGAACTGGATTCTGTTCCGTTGAGGTTGTTCCGTCACCGAAGTTCCACAGCCTGCTGGTGATATTTCCTGTGGAAGTGTCGGTGAATTGTACGACCAGAGGGCCGTTGCCGCTTTTTGGATTGGCTGTAAAGTTTGCAACGGGAGCCGGAGGAGTCACTTGTATATAACCTTCCATCGTTTTGGTGTTTGAACCGCCAGGGCCGGTTACAGTTAAGCTTACTGAGTAAAAACCCGTATTCTGGTACGTATGGGACGGACTCCGCTCGGTTGACGTTGTTCCGTCGCCGAAGTTCCACAGCCGACTGGTGATGTTCCCTGTGGAAGTACCGGTGAACTGCACGACCAGAGGGCTGTTACCGCTTCTTGGTGTTCCCGTAAAGTTCGCAACGGGAGCCGGAGGCGTCACTTGTATATAACCTTCCACCGTTTTGGTGTTTGAACCGCCAGGGCCGGTTACAGTTAAGCTTACTGAGTAAAAACCCGTATTCTGGTACGTATGGGACGGACTCCGCTCGGTTGACGTTGTTCCGTCGCCGAAGTTCCACAGCCGACTGGTGATGTTCCCTGTGGAAGTGCCGGAGAACTGCACGACCAGAGGGCCTTTACCGCTTCTTGGTGTTGCCGTAAAGTTTGCAACGGGAGCCGGAAGCGTCACTTGTATATAACCTTCTATCCTTTTGGTGTTTGTACCACCCGGGCCGGTTACAGTTAAGCTTACTGTGTAAGAACCCGTATTCTGGTACGTATGGGATGGAGTCAGTTGCATTGACGTTGTTCCATCGCCGAAGTTCCACAGCCGACTGGTAATGTTCCCTGTGGAAGTGCCGGTGAACTGTACAACCAGAGGGCTGCTGCCGCTTCTTGGTGTTGCCGTAAAGTTTGCAACGGGAGCCGGAGGCGTCACTTGGACATAGTTCGTCTTGGTTTCTGTATCTGAACCTCCCGGGCCGGTTACAGTTAAGCTTACTGTGTAAGAACCGGTATTCCGGTAAGTATGAGCCGGATTTCGCTCGTTCGACGTTGTTCCATCGCCGAAGTTCCACGTCCATGTCGTAATACCTCCATCGGACGCAGATTCTATCGAACTGGTTAAAATGGTGCCATTTATATGAGTGATAAGAGTAGCTTGACAAGTGGATGTATCAGTGAATTGTACGGTCATGGGGGAATTGATGTTTATTGGTTCTCTTGTAAAGTCCGCATTAGGAACCTTAGGTATGAACAGTTGAATATATGTTTCCTTGGTTTCGGTATCCGAACCGTCAGGGCCCGTTACAGTCAAGCTCACGGTATAAGTACGTGGATCTCCATATATATGAGACGGATTTAAAACGCTTGACGTTGTTCCATCGCCGAAATTCCATAGCACACTGGTAATATTTCCTGTGGATTGATTGGTGAATTGTACTCTCGTGTTCCTGGGACCCATGGTTGGTTCGGCTGTGAACTCTGCATTAAGAGGTTGAGCTCCTAATTGTGGCTCCGCTTCAGAAGCTGTCCATTGAAGAGCGGCAAAAGCATTTACAATACCCCAGCCGTATCTTATATCCCAGCCTGCTGCGTCCTTGTCTTCGGCGGTGGATTCTAAAGCCTGCCTGACTTCTGCAGGTGAGGTGGCATTTCCGTTGGCTATGAGCAGGGCCGCAACACCCGAAACATGCGCAGCAGCCATTGAAGTGCCTTCAGTAAATTTGTAACCCCAGGATATTGTGTTGTCTCCATCAATTTTATACGTCTGCTGTAAAATGCCGTCTTCATAGCCGTCTCCGTTCTGGTCCACGTTAAGGTCTCCTCCGGGAGCTACCAGGTCCAGGTTAAGTCCGTAGTTGGAATAATAAGACAAGCTTTCGTCGTAACGGGTCGCCCCGACGGCAATAACGTAATCATCATAAGCAGCAGGATAGCACACACCATCTATGCCGTCATTACCGGCTGCCGCTATCAGTGTTACTCCACGGTTATACGAGTAAGCTATCGCCTCTTCTAAAGCCATTGAAGGTTCAGTTCCTCCAAGGCCCAGGTTAATTACATGAGCGCCGTTATCCGTTGCCCAGATAATACCTTCGGCAATATCGGCATATGTTCCGGCTCCATCTCTGTCCAATATCTTAACCGGCATCAGATAGGCATCGAAAGCCACTCCGGCTGTTCCGAGGCCGTTACGAGTACTTTGAGCAATGGTTCCGGCTATATGAGTTCCGTGACCGGAGACCGAATCGTCATTGGGGTGTTCATCATCATTAACAAAATCATAACCGGCTGCGAAAAGCGTGCCGGCTAAATCCGGGGCCTGCTGATAGCTCATTTGAGAGCCTGCCTGATTTTTTTCGCTGTAATTTTCGTAGGCAATACCGGTATCAAGAATTGCCACAATTACCCCGGTACCTGTTGAAATATTCCAGGCTGATTCAGCCTTAATACCGCCGTAGCTGCTATTGTAAAGATGCCATTGGCGGGAATATAGTTCATCGTTTGGCGCATTCAGAGCATAAGCGATATAGTTCGCCTCGGCGTACTCGACGTTGGCATTTGCCTGATAAATTTCGACCATGTCCGCGACTGCCTCGCCTTCGGGCGTGCTCAATCTTCTAAAGCCGGCATATGGGCTCGTATAGATAGTGGAAACTCCATGACTTGAATTTAACGCCTCTATGGTTTGTTCCGAGACGTTGGGTTTGAATTTTACAAGAAACTCACCCTGAACGTAGTGCATTTGTCCTGTAAGGGGCAGAGCCTCTTCAAAAATTTGACCTCCAACGTCACTCTCCTGAGTGAAAACTGAAACAAGAAAAAGCATGATCAGTGCACTCGAATATATCTTTTTCATAACTCACTCCTCACCAAAGCGATTGTTTAGAAAAATTTATTACCTCCTTCCGTGGGAAAACAGGCATTAAGCTGTTATTTGGAATGTATCAATAACCATCTACGAAGCACCAAGCTTTATAAGCTTCGTGTTTTGTATAATACCCATTCCTTTATTCTGAAGCTAATAATGCCCCCGCTGAATGAAGTCAAAAAAACACCGATGCTCAACTGTACGGACGCAAGCTTCGTTGACATAATTTATACCAAATTACCCATCTTAACACAAGGAAAATCTTTTGATTATTTATTAGAATACCTCGTTGATAAAGTGCAATAAAAAGGCCGTTAAGTCTATTTTTACCCCAAAAACTCCAATTTAAATCGCTTCAGAAGCTATTTAAGCGACGAATTGGGCTTATCGGCAAGAGATTTATTGGGGCTTCTTTTGGAATGTTTTTTTCGGAAGTTTCTGTTCTGGTTGTTTTTCAGGGAAGAATTTGCAAAATTTCCAAAGATGAAGTTAGGACCTGTCCGGTCAGCCCCTAACTAACAATCAAAGGTGTTTATTTCTGCTCTGAAAGTCGTTTCAGCTGTTATTATTTAAATTCTTATTGAAACACTTTTTGTTCCGGCAAAGCCGGACTCTTTGCCGCCTATAATCACTTTGTTGACTGTGAATGTAACTGTACTGCCTTTTTCTGCCCACTCTGTCCTTAAGTTGATTACACCATTTGCATCTGTTACGTCGGTGAATGGGACAGTTCCACCATAACCTCCGCTCCAGGTTCCCTCTATAGTTGCTCCGCCGAGGGGCAGTCCCGTCGGGTCATTCTGTGTAACTGTAATCTCTGCATATGCTTGGTACCAGGTCCGGAAGACATCTTTCTTCCAAACGCGGATATTGGCCTTTATGGGTGGGGTGTTAAGGTGGATGTAATTCGTCTTGGTTTCAGTGTCCGTACCGCCCAAACCTGTTACAGTTAAGCTGACAGTAAAATCACTGGTATTCCTGAATCTGTAGGTGTGAATCGGATTTCGTTCCGTTGACGTTGTTCCGTCGCCGAAGTTCCACAGCCGGCTGGTGATGTTCCCTGTGGAAGTGCCGGTGAACTGCACGACCAGAGGGCTGTTACCGCTTCTTGGTGTTCCCGTAAAGTTCGCAACGGGACCCGGAGATGTCACTTGTATATAACCTTCCATCGTTTTGGTGTTTGAACCGCCAGGTCCTGTCACAGTTAAGCTTACTGTGTAAGAACCGATTTTCTGGTATGTATGGGACGGACTACGCTCGGTTGACGTTGTTCCATCGCCGAAGTTCCACAGCCGGGTTGTAATAGTTCCTGTGGAAGTGCCGGTAAACTGCACAGCAAGAGGGCTGTTGCCGCTTCTTGGTGTTCCCGTAAAGTTCGCAACGGGAGCCACAGACGTCACTTGTATAAAACCTACCACCGTTTTGGTATCTGAACCTGAACCACCCGGGCCGGTTACAGTTAAGCTTACCGTGTAAGAACCGGCTTTCTGGTACGTATGGGATGGATTCCGCTCCGTTGACGTTGTTCCATCGCCGAAGTTCCACAGCCGGCTGGTAATATTCCCTGTGGAAGTGCCGGTGAATTGAACAACCAGAGGGATTTTACCGCTTCTTGGTACTGCCGTAAAGTTCGCAACGGGAGCCGCAGACGTCACTTGTATATAACCTTCCATCGTTTTGGTGTTTGAACCGCCCGGGCCGGTTACAGTTAAGCTTACTGTGTAAGAACCGATTTTCTGATACGTATGGGATGGACTCCGCTCTGTTGACGTTGTTCCATCGCCGAAGTTCCACAGCCGGGTTGTAATAGTTCCTGTGGAAGTGCCGGTGAATTGAACAATCAGAGGGCTGTTGCCGCTTCTTGGTGACCCTGTAAAGTTCGCGACTGGAGCCGGAAGCGTCACTTGTATATAATCTTTCATCGTTTTGGTGTTTGAACCGCCCGGGCCGGTTACAGTTAAGCTTACCGTGTAAGAACCGGCGTTCTGGTATGTATGAGACGGAGCCCGCTCGGTTGACGTTGTCCCATCGCCGAAGTTCCACAGCCGGCTGGTGATATTCCCTGTGGAAGTACCGGTGAACTGCACGACCAGAGGGCT
>JACNGQ010000228.1 GCA_014384025.1 Planctomycetota bacterium
TAGTCTTTTGCGAAGGTTTCAGCCAGAGGGCTAATCATAGCCGCGTTGGGTTCTTCGGTTTCACAAATCAGCAAACGATACAGCTTTCTGACCAGCATCTGTGAAGTGGCTGGTTGTTTAAGAACAATCTGTACAATATCATCGCTCGTGAAATCGCCTCTTTCACCGAGGACCTCTTTTATATTTCCATCGTGCTCACGAGATATAAAGCGAAGCCGGCTCCTCAGCACAAACCAGCCTGTAAAGGCCCTTGCCGCTTCCCTGACATCTTTTTCTTTGTAGTTACCAGGTCCCAGGGTGAAGTTTTCCATTAGCGTTCGTGCGAAGCTCTCATTCGGTAATGCTTTTCGGTTTGCGTCTGCTCCAAGATAAATGAGTACTGCTGGGTCTTGTGAAACAGCTTGAAGCATGTCGCCGAATGAATTAAGAGCATGACTGCGAAGAAGCCGGATGTGCTGCAGCATCAACCTGGGATTTTTAACCTTGTCGCTGTTAGTAGCGAAATGGCTATGCCAAAATAGTGTCATCTTTTCAAGTAACGGATGTGGTGTCTGAATAATTCGCCGGAGCCACCAAGCTCTCAGGCTGTTAATCGAACCGGTAGCAGAATTGTCATATCCATCGTATGTTTTATTGAAAGCTGTCGTATCGGCTTGTGGTTTAAGCAGCTTATCAATGGTTTGCTGTGGCCCGTCAGTGAGAGCCTGCTGAAGCTGGTTCCAATCGGCACCGAAGGCTGCACGTCGAAACAAGTGTCCTGCCTTAATAAGATTCCAAGGCTGCTGGTCGTTAGGCTGATATACAGCCCAGGCCCAATCTGGATCGGTCAGCTTTTCGTAGATTGCAGAGCGAGCATGTTTTGATTGATGTTGGTCAGGTGGTTTCTCAATTTGCTCAATCATGAGTAACTCCTTTTAGATACATACAATCAACATACTGCAGTTTGAGTCCGTGGCCAGATTATCAACATAATCCCGGTCACTATAAGTTCAGCTTTATTTCCAGAAGCGCCTGGGTAAGACCCTTGTGTGTGCCAAGGCCCAACTTTGCGCGGCCAACTAACTTTACCAGTGTAATGAGCAAATCGATTCCTGCTTCAGCTTCTTCCTGCGTGCTGCCTTTCTTAACCATGTCGCTGCGTACCATTATATCTCTGTTGGCTTTTAATATCGATGTTAACTGGGCAGTGTCGATTTCAACCAGGCTATGGGTTTCGGTAATTGGTTTGACCTTATCTTTCATCTCCCGGTTCAAGGAATCGATAAGGTCTCGGGCTAAATCATCAGTAGAACTTAGAATCAGGTATTCACCCGGCATAGCCAGAGAAGGGCGGATATTGAATCGCTGTTCCAAATTATTTTTCTCGTCGAGCCCGGATGTGGAAAAGTAAGCCATTGAGAACTTTGTTCCTCCGTGGACTGTGCGGTCTATAATCAATCCCTGCATTGCCTGCTGGCCGCGGGTGAAGTTTATAAGACCCAGTGCCTTTTGCCACGCTTCTTCCGCTACTTCATTGAACTGCTCGGGATTCTGAAGCCGCAGGATGACGGCAAAGGCCGGGAGCTGAATCTGCGGTGTACCTATTGCGGAGTCGAACTTCTGCTCGGCCACCACAAAGCGAATTTCCGGTTTGGTTTCTGCCAGAACCTCGTTTGTCAAGTCACGTCCGCTGAAGAAGATGCCCATCATGTTCTCGAAAAAAATCAATCCTGATGTGCGCTCGGGGAAGAGTTCATCCTTGGCGGAGTAGAATTGATGAAGATCGCGATAAAAACTTAATGCGGCAATTCGACGCGGTACTGACAGGTTTGGAAAAACACCTTCGCCCGGCTTTTTTGGCAGGGCAAACGCGGCGGGACTTGTCGCAGATATTGTCTTGCTGTCAACGGAAGCCCGAAAGACCAACGTGTTATCTTCAATGTGTAATCCCAATGCCAGCCAATTCGAATCGCGTGTTGCTTCTAAAATTCCCGCAAAAGCCAGTGCCGCAAGAGGATTTTCGTTCTGCTGGTTGAAAATCTTGGCGATTTGTGGGATACCCATCAGGGGTTTGAGATTGACAAAGACTTTAGCAACTGCATCAGTCCCCACAGTTCGTTTTGCGGCTTGGTAAGCGGGATTTGCCGCTACACTCGCGTTGTTCGTTTGTGAACGATTCTGCAGGATATTTTTAAGCCTCTCTGACTTGTTAGCAAGGACAAGCCGCTTACCGATTATCGTGTGTGCTTCTTTTCCATCGAACGTCCATGCAGTAAGGCCATCATACTCTTTGGATTTTACTATATTATATTTGCCCTTTTTTTCAGCCTCGGATCGAGCAACATTGATGAAAAACTCATGAAACCGCTCCAGCATCTGCTCATCCTCAGCGTCGATAATCAAAAACACCGTATCTTCAGGACACACCGCGAGTGTAATGCCGGCTCCCGTTAGTTTCTCAATCGCTGTTCGCCAGTTTGTATCTAACGTGGTCTCAATAAAGCTGATTATATTAAAGAATTCCTGGACCTTTGGATTCGATGCTTGTTGTTTGTAAAGTGGTAATGCCGTTATAGCCGCGGTTGCTTCATCATTACAAAATGCTTCGAGCAGTGCTTTCGGCCTGGTTACTTCCAGCACGATTATCGCATCTTCTGGAATCCATTGGATCGCAGGGGGCAAGGTTTGTCCCACTGCTGAGGTGAACGACACAAAAGCTGATAACGTTAAGGCCAGTGCGAGTATGAGTTTCCTGGACATGCTGTATCTCCTAAACATCTAACAAAATTATTAGTGTTTCATCTTAATATCAAGCATTATGCCAACCAAATGTTACCGTTTTGTTACGGTTTGGTTTTTTCTTATGATTTTTTAATATTATTTTTATTTCTATTCCTTCTCATATCCATCTGATAGTGGGATAAACCATAATAACTATAGAGCATTAACCACTGGACAATATAGGCGCTCGCCAGATTGCGACAAGAAACAGCCAGCGATTATTATGCGGCAGCCAGGGCTCGTTGGTCTGGTAATCCGCATTTGGTTCCGGGTGCATATCCAGCCAGGGACGATCATGGTCTGGCCATGCTCTGGTGATGCCGTTGACAATAGCTCCCGGCACAGCGCCGCGAGGATTCCCTGGGATAGCGTTATACCGATGATGATACTGAGGGACAAAGACGCTCCCGATGCCTTCCATTGTGGAGACGCCATAAGGATTTTTGCCCAGAATCCAGTGTACCTGATTTTCTGCAATTATGCGGCCTTCTGTAAAACCAAGTTTTTCCAATAAAATGCCCTCGTAAGCCGTATCTAAAAGTTCACGGCTCTCGCCGACGTACCAATTATTAACATCTCGATAATGAAGAAAGAATATAAGACTGCCATCATCGTCCCTGCGTCTCGTGATTTTGAAAGGATTATTGCAGATAATCCTGAGTTCTTCTAATCGCATTTTTGCAACTGATTTTATTTTAGAGACCAGCTTATCTTTTGGAAAAGCAATCGCATATTCAGCTAATTCACGAAAACCTGAGGTGTTTATTTTATCCTTTGGTAACAGCGTTTCCGCTCGCTTCCTGGCCGCATCACGATATACCTGCTTCTGTGTTGCACTATAAAGGGCAAGGATTACCGGCATATTACCACCGTGTTTTTGGTAGATACGTTCGGCCATGGCGAGGTATTTTGGTATGGATTTTCCCAGTAGTGCGAAGCCGGGCATACAGGCGGAAGCATTTACCCTGTTATCACGAACGCGGCGTTCGTCGCCGGTGCCGGGTAAATTGTCAGTTTCTTTTTCCGGCTTACCCCAATAGTCATAGCCTGAGCTGATTGTTGCTATCATATCCAGAGTTTCGGGGTTTATACATTTTTCTAAGAACTCGGCTCCCCAGACAGCTTCATCTAAAATATCTGCCGTGCCGTTTTTGTCCTGGTCAAAACTATCAAAAAAATCAGGACGTTTATCGTAAGCAAAAGCAAGAGCATAAACGGATTCAGGTGTGTAGCCGTTGTATTTATTATAATCACCTGCATCGTGCCAGCCGCCTGCTAAGTCTTCATTGCTTCCGTCAGGCATCCGGGCATCGTCGAGGTGACAGGCCCCATGAAAAGAAGGAATAGACATGCCGCATCGCTGATAATAAAAGAATCGATAAGCTTTTTCACTTGTTTTTGAAACCAATAGATTGTTACGAATTTCAAAAGGCGGTGAATAATAAGCTTTTCTGTTAATTACAGTTTCAACAACATAACGACCCGGTGTCTTAAAGACCGAGAAATCTCCTTCCCAGTGGTACAAATCCCATTGGCGAAAATAGTCAAGCTCTTTCCACTTTCCAGCAAATACTTTCGTATTATTTTCAAGATTTATCAGTGAAAATTGCTCTGGAGATTGGCGCAGCAACATAGACGATTGAAGTATAATGCCCTTTGCATTTGATTTTATTTCGTAACCAAGCTGGTCAACTAATATATCAACATGTGGGTTACGATTAAGGTAGATTTCTGCATCATCGATATAAAATGGTTTATTGTTTATTGTTTCGACGGCAATTTGAACCTGCCGGGCGGTGTGGCAACGTGCGGCATGCAGAGAATATTTGTACCAGCCATTTTCACTTTCGACCGGCTGACTAACTGCTTGTTCGGCTATCTTAATAAACGGAGTACGGTTTCGGCGGGTGTACCAAATCGCCTTAAGGGTGATCTCTTGATCGGGTGCTTTCTTTACCCAAACAGATGCATCGCAGGAAAATATGTCCTGGTCTAAACGCAAGGCGATTGTTCTTGCGCCGCTGACGCCCACATTAGTGATATTATTTCTGACCTCCTCGCCGGCATTATATTGGCTGTAGTATATCATTCCCTTCAAAACATTTGAATTAGGTGTTACTCGCAACGATTTCGTTCCCGTATGAACGGTATCTTCTACAATTCTTATTTCACTTTTGCTGTCTTCTGTTACAACACCTATCGGGAACCATCCGCCGAAATTACAAAGATTCGTTTTGATTTTTGTTAAATCGTTTTCAAATGAATTATTAGGTGCGACATTCATTTTTTCTGATTCTGCTTTCACCAGTGATGTCGGGAAAAATGAGATAAAGGTGATGTGAAAAATAACAGAAAGCAATAATGTGATTTTTGTGGAAAATAGTTGATCCATATCTTTACCTGCTTCTTAAGTTTATTAAATGTTACTTGAACTGTAATGATGAAAGAACCGGACATTTAATGTAGTGGCTTATTGCATAATTAACTACTTATTCATATTAGCTGATTACTTCCTACTTGGGCCACTTTCCGTCTGGCATATCACGCAATTCCAGCCTGCTCGGGTCAATGACCACGTAGTTTATCTTTTCGCGTCTCCACGTATAGGTAATATGAACAAGGCCGTCAGAGGCCTGGATTGCTGCAGGGTAGGCGCCGTAGGCCCTTTTTCCGCCAATAGTGTTTTCGTCCTCAAGTTTCAGTGCCGCCTTCCAGTTCTTACCATCGGTCGAGACCGCCACATTCAATTGGTCCCTTCCTTTTGTAGAGTGGTTATATACCAGTAGTTGCCGCCCATTTTTCAGAGTTACAGCATCGATACCAGCGCTCGGGTTTGGCAGTATCGATAGTACTAATGGACTCCAGGTTTTTCCTCCATCGGTTGACCACGATTGACGCAGGTTCCCGCGACTGCGGCAAAGAATCTGGAGCTTTCCATCCGGATAAGTGAGTATGGTCGGCTGAATAACGGGAAAATCCTTACCATTATTAAGTGCTTCTGTTCTGCTCCAGGTTTTGCCGAGGTCCGGAGTTATTTCCATATGCACTCGCCATCCTTTGTTTTCCGTGCTGGAACCGCAAAGCAGCGTTCCATCAGGGAGTTTTACAGGTTTGGCCCTGACAGGCCCGAGGATACCTTCAGGCAGCCGTTGTGGTTCGGACCATGTTTTACCCTGGTTGTTCGATACTATCAGCATTCCCCACCAGTTTGCCGGTTTTGGCCCGACCTTATAAAATAAAAGATGCCGTCCATTATCGGCTTGAAACAATACAGGATTCCAGCAGGGATGTCGCACTTGCTTATTTGTAGGAATACTGTTGAATTGAATCCCGTCTGCAACCTCGACCGGTTGCAGCCAGGTGGAACTATCTTTTGGCTTTATACTAATCCATATCCCGACGTCATTATTACCTTCGTCGGTCCCTGCGAAATAAGATGAGATGAAGTTGTCTTGTGTTTCTACTATGGTTGAGGCGTGGCATGATCGAAATGATGCCTTCTCGAAGAGAAACTGTGCCTCTACAATGCCCGGCTGCTCCATAAGCCTGGGGATTAAACTATTTCTGTCACCTGATGCAGAAATCGTAGTCATTGGCGTTAGGATTAAGATAGCGATAATAGTAAATTTTGCTTTGTAGTTCATCATTTACTCCTCATACATATAACAAGGTTAATATCCTGACAAGTATATTGTATTTATTATGCTTTGCAAGGAAACAGTGTAGTGTTTAGTATTAAACTGCTACTTTAGCTGTATATGATTTAACCACTTAAAATACTGGACTGTAGCGGCAGATTTAATTATAATGCAATTCAACCTGATCGTAAGTAAGCTGACTTGATATGAAAGGTCAAACATCTATTATCAATCTAAGAGGAGATATCCAAATGAAACAGCAAATCGCAACGAGAAATACTGGCCATGAATTAGTGTGTTTTCGTACTCTTATTTCTATTTTCACTTTTCTTATTTTATTTGTTTTTTGTGACGTTAGTATCGCAAGGGATTGGGGTACTTACCGATCTGAAATAACACGAAGCGGGATGACCCCTGAAACCGTTGGCCCGAAGCTTTTCCTGCAATGGAAATATATTCCCACCCATCAACCCAAACCCGCCTGGCCGATGCCTGCGGAAGAGTTGCCGAGAATGCATAACGATAATGCGTATCACGTCGTAATATCTGACAACAATGTTTATTTTGGCTGCAGTATTACAAACAAGGTTTATTCAATCGATTCTAATAAAGGCAAGATACGCTGGGAATATTTTACCCAGGGGCCGGTTCGTTTTGCCCCGACTGTTTATAATGGCAGTGTTTATGTCGGTTCTGATGATGGTTATGTATATTGTCTTGATGCCGAAGACGGCTCACTTAAATGGAAATATCGAGCCGGACCCAGTGATGAAAAGGTCATTGGCAACGGCAGAATGATATCTCTCTGGCCAGTGAGGACGAGTGTTCTCGCTGATAAGGGGATTGTTTATTTTGCGGCAGGTGTTTTTCCTTATGAAGGATTATACATTTGTGCTCTCAGTGCTGAGGATGGTTCGGTAGCATGGCGAAACGATACTATAGGTGACCGTGCACACGAGCTGGAGTTCGGCGGGATATCGCCGCATGGGTATCTGGTTGCGTCTCAGGATGTCCTTTACGTTCCTTCCGGCCGGTCTATGCCGGCTGCCTTTGATCGCCAAACCGGGAAATTCCTTTTCTGTGCTTCTCCCGGCGGCAAGCGTGGAGGAACGTGGGCGCTGATAGATAATGACAAGCTTATCTCCGGCGACGATTATTCCGGCATTCCTCACAAAGTCACATACGATGCGAAAACCGGAAGACGAGAAGGGGAGGCTTTTGCCTGGTTTCCCGGGATTGATATGGTTCTCACCCGTGAGGTGTCGTATGTATTAGCCAAGGACAGGATTTATGCTATTAACCGGCCAAGGTACAACAGGGCTGTAGGACAAGCTGACAGACTGGCAAGTGAACGTAAAAAACTGACAATCCAGCTTTCAAATTTGAAGAGTCAACTTGAATCAGCAAGTGATAAGACCGGAGTAAAAATAACAAGGGAAATTGATGAACTACTCCGCAAAGACGCTTCTATGGCTACTGAAGAAAAGCGATTAAAAGATTCAAGCTATGAGTGGCACTATGCAAAACGTGGGCTTCGCTCGATAATATTGGCCGGTAATGTTGTTTTCGCTGGGGGTGAAGGATTTGTAGTTGGTATTGATTCGAAAAGCGGCAGAGAAATGTGGAAGAGTGATGTGAATGGTGCTGCGGTCGGATTGGCTGCCTCCGGCGGTCATCTGATTGTAAGCAGCGACAAAGGCCCTGTTTACTGTTTCAGCGAGACAGAAGTTGATGAGACCAAAGAAATCAAACAGAAAATACAGTCTAATCCCTTTCCTAACGATTCACTTACCGAAACATACGAGGCCGCCGCGGAAAAAATCTTAGCCGAAAGCGGCATAAATAAGGGATATGCTTTGATGCTGGACTGTAACCAGGGGCGACTTGCTTATGAATTGGCTAAAAGGACAGAATTGAAAATAGTCGGTCTGGAAAAAGATCCGGAAAAACTGTCCTCTGCCCGAAAATATCTTGATGCCGCCGGCTTGCTGGGAAAGCAAGTTGTGGTTGAGCCCTGGGATATGGAGTCACTGCCGGATTATTTCGCTAATCTGATTGTTTCCGACGAGATGCTCATCTCGGGCAATACAACCGGTACTACAGAAGAAGGGCAGCGAATACTTCGCCCGTGGGGAGGCGTGGCTTGCCTGAGTTTTCATCGCGATGGAGATGTTGTCTGGAGAAAATACGTCCGTGGAGCTCTGGAAGGTGCCGGCGCCTGGAAACAGCAATACGGTGATCCACAAAACACAGCCTGTTCAGACGATGAATTGGTTTATGGTCCTTTGGGAGTTCTCTGGTATGGGGAGCCGGGCCCACAGGGAATGACTGAGCGCCATGCTCGCGCTCAAAGTCCGGTCTCAATGGACGGTCGACTATTTATGCAGGGTGAAGAGCTAATCATGGCTGTTGATGCGTTCAATGGAGCCCTGCTGTGGAAAAGGGAAATTCCGGGAGCGGTACGCGTGAAAATCAAGGCCGATTCTGGAAATCTGGCCGTAACGGAGAACGGTCTTTATATTGCTTCACATGACAAATGCTACCGCCTGGATCCTGCGACAGGACGGACAATGAATGAATATAAAATTCCACCTTCTTCTGATGGGTCTCCACGCAGATGGGGTTATATATCAGTTATCGGTAATATTCTCTACGGCTCGTGTGCCACAGCTATGGATGAAGATTACGGTGCTGTTTTGAAGCGCTTTGTAGAAAATGGGAAATGGAAGAATATTGAGGATGTCGCCGAAGAGTACAGGGAACGGTATGAGTATTACAAAAAGCAATATTCTGAACCAAAGGATTTGCTGATGGCGGCACAAAGGTCGGGTGCTATGTACAGCTCAATGACATCTTTTGCTCGAGGAGGGGAATTCCTCCAGACGAATGCAGTGACAGATAATTTAATGGTGAGCGACAGGATATTCGCCAAGGATACGGAAACTGGCGAATTGCTTTGGAAACGTGACGGGAAAAAGATTGCTAACATAACAATCACACTCGGAGATGGCAAAATCTTTTATGCCGACAGCGGAATATCAGATGGCCAAAGAAGCCAGGCCCTGAAGAGAAGGCTAAAACTGACAAAAGAGGGTGTATATAAAGAAAGAGCCGGAGTTCTTGAAGAGTTAAGAGAAAAGAAAAAGTTTTTAGCTGAGAAGTTGAAGAATAACAAATCTTACCCGCAAAAAGTTCAGGTTGAATATCTGATTAAGTCCCTTGAGGCCGAGCTTTTCAGCGAGGAGTATCCCGAAGGAAGCTTGACTTATGATGATGCCGATGTAAGGAATGTTTATGCTCTCGATGCAAAAACGGGCGAGTTAATCTGGAGACGGCCGGTCGATTTGACGGGATGCTGCGGTGATAAAATGGGAGCTGCCTTTAGCAGGGGATTGCTCCTGTTTTTCGGCAATCACGGCAACCACGATGCATGGAGATTCAGAGAAGGTGGTATGAAATGGCGTCGAATCACGGCGTTATCCGCTGAAAAAGGCGATATGGTTTGGTCTCGTGCTCTGAACTACCGCACAAGGCCGGTCATTGTTGCAGAAAAAATCATCCTGGAGCCTCAAGCCTGTGAACTTATGACCGGTGAGATCGTCATGCGAGATCATCCAATTACGGGTGAGCAGGTACCCTGGGAGTTTTTGCGACCCGGTCATACCTGCGGTATCACTGCTGCTTCAGCGAAGGGGCTATTCTATCGCTCGGCCTGCACGGCGTTTTATGATCTGGAGAGAGACGACGGAGTCACTATCTTTGGTGCCTATCGACCAGGCTGTGCCATTAGTGTTATACTAGCAGGCGGTTTATTGCTTTCCCAGGAGGCGGCGGCCGGCTGCACATGCTCATATCCGGTCCGCTGCTCATTGGCATTAAAACGCAAACCAAACAGAACTCAGCCATGGGCTGTTTATGTTACACCCGGCAAGCTCAGCCCTGTTAAGCGTTTTGCCGTTAATTTCGGTGCCTCAGCGGACATGAAGGATGATGAGGGAACTGTATGGTTCGGTTATCCAAATCCGAAAACCGATTCGTATAATCACTTCCCCAATTACGGCGTTAAGTTTGATCTTAATGCCCAAATTCTGCCGGGAATGGGATATTTCAGTCGTGACTTCAAAGATGTTTATATAGCTGGGACTGACAAACCATGGCTGTTCACATCCGGCTGTCAGGGTATGACACGCTGTGAAGTACCGCTGACTGATGATGCTGCAGGACAAAAAGCTGCGATGTACACTGTCCGCCTTGGATTTAATGCTACGCCGGATGACAAAGAAGGTCGGCGTGTCTTTGATATCAAACTTCAGGACAAAGTGGTATTGGAAAGCTTTGATATCCTAAAAACTGCAGGCCGAATCAACAGATCTGTTATAAAAGAATTTAAAGGCATCAAGGCCGAAGACGTTCTCGTTCTTGAACTACTTCCCAAGTCAACTAATCCACAGATGAATCAGGCCCCAATTATCAACTTTATCGAGGTCATCAGAGAAGAAGCGGGAGAAATTGCTTTAGGAAATACTTCTCCAATGTGAAGTATGTTTGCACAGAGTGTTGTTAAATAAAGTTAAGTAAAATTAAAAGCTTATCCGGCGTGACTTTAGGAAAGCATATCGACATAAAATCATAGAGTCACTTATGTACAATATTTGGCGAAAAGGAATTTCCGCAGTCACGATAGAATTAATAGTTCTTGTTTGTTTTGCTTTTTCGGTGAGGTGCAATGCGGCCGAAGGATTTCGCTGGATAGATGCAAATGAATATCGCCTTATAGTGTCGGTTACGCCCGGACAATTGCCATGGAAAACTACGCCCGTGAGCGTAGAAATGGATTTACGGGAGATTGAAAAAACACTTGATTTTACGGCGGGGAAGATAGATCTAAATAGCATTCATGTGGTGGCCTATGACGCACGAGGACAGGCGCTGCTCTGTGACTCCGAGAAGAAGAGCCAAAAGAGGCTTTACATCCCTTGTCGTATTCGTAAGGATGGCTTTCCGATTCGTTTGACCGTTAGTTGGCGGATGAATATAAGTGGGATTCATCGATTCGCGATATATTTTTCTGAAAAAGGAAACTACGATGTAGAGTTGATGACGGAAATGCCTGTAGTGGGGGACGGCGATTTTCTTTCGATTGGTCAGCGCCATATTCTTGGTCCTATTAGTGGGGGATACAATGAAATGGTTGCTGCTGTTGATGTCGACCGTGACGGTGACAGTGACCTGTTTGTAGCGTATTCAGGAACAGTTGAGAAGGGGGGGATTTATTATTTTGAGAATAGAGGTAAAGGTGGGCGACCGTGGTTTGCTTCGGGCCAAAGAGTACATCCGGTTAAAGAAAAATTTCAACCAATAGACTGGGATGAGGACGGACAAGTTGAACTGCTGATTGAAAATCGCGTTTATAAGCTGATTCGTAAAGACGAAGGCTTTGAGCTGAAAGATTTTATGGCATTGCCAAAGCATGGTATGGCCGACGGGATTTATATTGATTGGGATGGCGATGGATTACGAGATATGCTCGCGGTTCGTCGGTTGTCACGGAATTATTATCCATCAGAAGCGGCCTGGGACAGGATGAATCCGCCGTTTTCGCCTCTTGGTGTCTGGCTGGGGGAGAATCTTCGCAGCGGCATTGTTTTTCATAAGAACATCGGTTCAGCAAAAATCCCGGCCTTTGCAGAAGCGGTCGCGGTGATAGTTAATGAGGTGCCTATCGAATTGTACGGTGATGTCAGCATAAGTTTCGGAGACTGGGATGCAGATGGCGATGATGACTTGATGGCTGGTAATTCGTTTGAGCTGCTGTATTTTGAGAACGTCAGCAAAGAAGGGAAAGCTGAGTTGGCGCAGGCAGTTTCGCTAAAGACTGCGGAAGATAAAAGTCCCTTTAGTATTTATGTTCGTCCATATCTGGCAGATATGGATAGTGATGGAGATTTGGATATTTTACTTGGTAATGAAGATGGACGGCCGACCTGGATAGAGCATTTGGCAGGGGGGAAATTGAGCGATGAGCGATTTCTTTTGCAGTGGGATGCCGAGATAGATGCCGGCTGCTTATCGGTGCCAGTATCGTGCGACTGGGATGGCGATGGTGATATAGACCTTTTGGTTGGGAATTCCTCAGGTTTTGTTGAGTATTTCAAGAATATAAGTGAAAGGCCGGACGGATTTTCATATGTCCTGGGCAGAAGGTTGGAAGCAAATGGCACGGAAATACGTGTATTAGCCGGTAACTCCGGTTCGATACAGGGGCCGGATGAGGCAAAGTATGGCTATACTATGCCGGAAGTCGTGGACTGGGATGAAGATGGTGACCTCGATCTGTTACTTTCAGATGTCAGGGGGGAACATTACTTCTATGAGAATATCGGAAGCAGGAAGAATCCGAGGTTGGCAGCAGGGAAATCATTATTAGTGGACTGGTTGGGTAAACCACCTAAACCAGAGTGGTTATGGAGGCAGCCCGGACCGACGGAATTGGTTACACAATGGCGTTGTCGACCGGCGGCGGTTGATTGGAATGAGGATGGCTTCACAGATTATGTAACGGTGGACCACGAAGGCTATCTGGCTTACTATGAAGCATTTTTGAAAAATGGAGAAAAATGGTTAAGGTCCGGCCAACGCATTTTCAGAAATAACAGTGGTGATCCGATTCGTATATCAGAACATGCCGGTGGTCATTCAGGGAGAGCGAGGATTATTGTTGTGGATTGGGACAACGACGGGGATCCGGATATAATTCACAATGCGCATCATCTTTTCGGCCCGGCCCCGGCCTTATTGAAGAAAGTGAAAAATGTTGGATGGTATGAGAATACAGGGTCTGTTGGAGAGGCAGTTTTCACATGGCGGGGTGAATTAATAAAAAGAAGAATCGCTATTAGCAGTGAACATAGTACTACGCCTGTGGTTGTCGATTTTGACGAGGATGGGTGGCTCGATTTGTTTCTGGGTGGCGAGGATGGAAGGATTGAATGTTACCACCGTGCGTTTATTGAAAATGATTTGCCTACTGTTAAAGTATTAAGAGCTGAGAGACGAGACAGGTAAAACAGTTTTGTCAAAACATATACATTTTCGCCCAACATACCATCTCTTTTTCATCAGTTAACGAAGATTCAGTATCTGACCATCGGCAAGCAGTCGCGATCGCAATTTAGAGTAATCGACATTCTGTACGTCTATACTGATATCTATGGCAAGTGTTGCGGCTGTGGCGGCGGACTGACCGAGAATCATAAAGACAGGCTCCATGCGAATTGATCCGTAGGCGATGTGCGACGAGGAAACGCAGACCGGCACGAGCAGATTTGTGCACTCGGAAGCCTTTGGTACAATTGCGCCATAAGAAATCGGGTAAGGTCCACCGGGATTGATCTGGATATCTCCCTCATTGCGTGCGTGGCCGTTTTCATCGACATAGCGCTGGACATTGTGTGAGTCCATATTATAGGAGCCCATGCCTATCGGTTTCGGTGTCGGTTTTATTTTTCGCAGATGCAGTTCGGTCGTAACGAAATCACCAATCATTCTCCTTGACTCACGGACATAAATTTGATGAGGCCAGTGACCATTGTCTTTGAATTCGTCCTTTGCAAGGCCCCACTGGCTCGCTTTTTTGCGTACATCCTTGGGGACCCGCGGGTCGTATGCGAGAAACCACATTAAACCTTTCTGATAGTCCTCGTGCTCTTTGAGGATTTCTTTTCGCCGCTTGTATGTGGCCTCAGGGTAGTCATAATTCATGCCGATATTGTCGGTTGAAAAGGCGCCATGATTATTTGTGTCGGTTTTGTTGTTTGGTGCAGGGTCAAACTTTGCGAATATGGCTCGCCAGCCCTTATCAAGGTATCGTGCAAGCAGCTCGTACTGCATCGGATCGTAATTGTCCGGTTTGGGGAAAGGCACACGATTCTCGGTCACTTTGGTCAGGCACATACGAAAGTTATAAGCCTGAATACGTTTATCACCGCTGCCTTCTATTCCAGGGGAGCCGGAATGGATTAGTGGTAATAATCCACTGTCAGGATCGCCGGGTTTAACGTACGGATCGACGGACTTTGTGAATTGATGACTTGTTGCATTTTGTGTTTGGACGCCGTTTAGAGTTTCGCCATAAACGTCATTGCCCTCACGGCCGACATGATAGCTCACACCAGCGGTTGCCATAAGGTCGCCTTCATACGTTGCGTCGATAAATATCCTGCCGCGATATGTTTTGCCGTCGAGCATAGTGATAGAGGTGATGCGTTGACCATCTTTTTTGACACCGCCTTTGCATTTAAGCCACTCGTTTCGATAGACAGGAATCTTATATTCTGCCACAAGTTCTTCGAAACCCTGCTCCGCTACGTGTGGTTCGAAGACCCACATTGCATCGTCATCAGGGCGGTACCGGGAATATTCTTCAGGTTTTTGATAAATCCAGGACTCTGGTTTATCGTAATGTTTCTTCATGCGGCCATAGAATTCTCTTGCGATACCGCCAACGGCTTCTTTGCGACCGGAGTCTGTCCATGTCAGTCCGCCGGCAGTTAGCCCGCCAAGGTGTTTTTCCGGACATACGATGACGACGGTTTTGCCCATACGTTTAGCCTGGACAGCAGTCGCAACGCCTGCAGAGGTACCACCATAAATAACTATATCATAAGTCTGTGAAGTGCTATTTGAAAAGGTTGTGCATTGGATTGATGATATGGTAGCAAAGACAACAATTACACATAGTAATAGGAATCTAAATAGCTTTCTCATATGTTTTTCCTTTCAGGATATTTCAAGCATTTACTCTCTGAGTGTTCTACTCTTTTTATAAGTGACTTAGAATCGATATAAGCTCATCGGTTGTTACTGTTTTGTTTAACTTTCCATTAGCCGCTTTAGGCGAACCGCCGCCTTTGCATCCGATGGCATCTTGAATCTTTCCGAGCAGGTCATTTGCATTTATATTTTTGGAGCTTATTGCAATATTTGTATCACTAACAACAATCCCGGCTCCGTCAAATATTTCTGCCATCATGCCTGCGAGTTTTGTTATTAACTGCCTGGGAATGTTGACAACCTGGATGCCGATATTTTTTGATTCGAATTCGGTTACTTTGGCTGACTTTGCAATATCCGGCAGCATCTGAGACCATAACCTGTTTATTTCTTTGGCGGATTCTTTTGAATTCTCCAGGGCTTTCTCGAAGATTGTTTGAAGCTCGGATGATGAACAACCTGCTGATTTTCTAAGCTCTCTTAAGATAGATGTCTCAGTCTGTGAATATTCAAGGGCTTTTGTCCCGGCAAGGAAAAATATTCTAACTCCCTGTTTCTTGCTCTCGATATCGAATATTCTGATGATTCCAATTTGACCCGTTAACTTCAGATGAGCACCGCAACAAGCTGATTTATCGTAATTACCAATCTTCACCACACGTATCGTGTCGGATTCTATTTCTTTGGAGCTACTCCTTATTCGAACATCTGTGTCGTTAAACACGGTTTCAACCGGAATGTTGAGAGTGACGACTTCCGTCGATTGCTGCTCAATGTTGTTTATAGTCTCCCAATCGATCTTCTTGTCGAAATCAACGGTGCATCTGTCCAATCCAATATGAACGCCAGTTGTTTCGAGGTCGAATTGTTTTTCTGCAATTCCTGAAATAATGTGCTGAGCGGTATGCTGGGTAGCCGTATAGAGCCTATGCTGCTTGTTTATGCGGGCAAGGTATTTACCGTCTCCAAGTGGTTTATCGAGTGTGTGAACTATCTGGCCATTTATGATTTTAACGTTTTTAACATTGGCCTTCTCGATTGAACCTGTGTCGGCGGGCTGACCGCCTTCATCAGGATGGAATATGACTGGGTCGGTAGTAACTTTGCAGTCGGCTATTGTTTTAACTTCAACTTCGGTTTCGAAAAGCTCGGGATTTGTCCAATATAGTCTTTTCATGACGGGATTGTAACAAGCTGCTTATATTTCTCAAGCAATATTAGTGCCGATGGACCAAATATGGATTGGCCTGGATTGCCGGCAGAGCCTAAGCAAAGACGCCGGTACAACCGGATCATTGCTCGATATCGACGAAGAACCTCTCCGAAATCCATGCCCCGATGACATCCAGGGCCGTTGGTGAAAAGGTCTCTTCAATCTGAGCGTATTCCTCTATTACGCCGGTCTGTGCGGTTTGAAAGAGGTGGTTCAACTCGGGCAGCTCTTGAATTAGATAATCGGTATGAGCTGCCTGGGTGAGGATGGATTCCATAACGGGCAGGTTCTGGTTCACATCGACCTGAATGTCCCGCTCACAGAATAAAGCCAGTATCGGGCAGGTAACTTGTGCCAGCGTGGGTCCGGGATCGTACAATATGAAAAAACGTATCCATGGGGAAGTCCAGGCTTCGGCTTCGGTGTTCAGTTCATCCTGAGAGAGACTCTGTCCATAGGTTTGGGTAAATGCTTCCCTGATCTTCTCTTTGGCTTCTGCATCATCCGGATAGTCTTGCAGTATCTCAAAGACCCGACTCAGGTATGTCAATCGGAGTTCAATAACGGACTCAGGAGCACCATTCGCTCGAAAGATATCCTCGTTCTGATCGAGCAGGATCTGCGAACCTGGCAGTCCAGGGCCGGCCAGCAAAACGATTAGTGCGATGTTTTCATTTCCAGTCGCGACCATTGGCGCAATGATTCCGCCTTCACTGTGGCCGATCAATCCAATACGATTAGGATCTATGTCCGGATGGTCCATCAGGAATGAGACCGCAGCCTGGACGTCGCCGGCAAGGTCTGCAGTGGTTGCTTCGGTTTCCGAATTGGTTGAACCTCCGACGCCACGATCGTCAAAGCGCAGGACGACCATACCCAATCGGGTAAGATAATCGGCCAATACCCAGAATGGCTTATGCTCGAAAAACGTGCTGTTGCGGTCTTGTGATCCGGAGCCGCTGATCGTGACCAATACCGGGAACGGTCCCGTGCCTTCCGGAATTGTGAGGGTACCCGCCAACTGGATACCCGCCGGGATGTTTTCAAAAACGACCTCCTGTTCTTCGTAAGGAAAGGGGGGCTGTGGGTTCTGGGGACGGGTCGGCCTGGGGATATCTTCAACTGGTCTGAGGTCCAGTTCAAAGCTCATGCCTGCCTGCTTCCATTGGCCATCGAAATGAACGGAACCTCGTCCTTTCACAAGTCGTCCCTCATAGGTCGACTGAGCGGCTTCACAAATCAGGGTGAGTTGATTGTCTTCGTAGTGGATTTCATTGACGAAGATGTCGTAAACAACCTCGTCCAGGCTGTGCATAGTAGCACTAAGGGAACCGTCCTGATCCTCTTCGATTGTGTAGGCAATGCCCAACTCCACGTCGCCGACGTGGAGAGTGCCCATCCAGGATCCAAGGATATCTTTCGTGTCACCCCTTACCGATCCAGTGAAGGAGATCAACAGAATCCAGATGAGTGGAATCGTTTTGTTATATCTGAAATTTCTCATAAAGCATTTTATACTTTAGCTTAGTTCCTCCGTGGGCCTATTCATCTAAATAGTCTATCAAATTTGTCTTGAAAACTCAAGCTTTCAAAATTCATCTTGAAGCTATTTTAACAGTAGCACTTACAAAAAAACTCACTTAGCAACTGATCAATCTTTCTTTTGCATACATTAACGAAAGTTCCAGTCTGAAAAACAGGTTTTTCCGTCATTTATTATCATTAGCCCTGTATTAGGTAAAACGCTTTAGAAAAGCCTGTATTCAAAAAAAATACCTTGATATTCAAAAAAATGAACGCTATGTTAGTTTTGATATTTGCTGAATCAACTCATAAATACTGATTACAGGGAGGTATTTGATGTCTGAGTCACTTGCAGATTCGAATTCAGAACGACGACCTTCGTGGTGGCAGTCGATTGGGCCGGCACTTATTACCGCATGTGTAGTGTTCGGAGCGGGAAGTTTATTAATCAGTTCCAATGTCGGAGCCAATTATGGATATGAATTACTCTGGCTGCTTATCATGACCGGCCTGCTGATGGGCACATTTGTAACCATGGGGGCGCGGATTGGCGTTGTTGGCGGCGCCACACCCTGCACATTGGTCGCTGATCGTTTAGGCCGGCCTGCTGCCGCTGTGGTCGGTATCACACTCTGCCTTATTTGTACTTCCTTTCAATTTGCAAATAATCTGGCTGTTGCTGCCGCGGTAGATGCTCTGGGTGTCGCACGTCTCTTTGGTGATCCGCAGCAAATGACCGAGAAAACCAGGAGCCTTATTAACAGTGGTGTCCTGCTGGTATTCAATGCATTAATCATCATTCTTGTCTTTTCGTTGAAACAAGTATATCACGCATTGGAACGGATTATGAAAGTTATGGTGGCGGTGATATTAATATCCTTTTTGGCCAATCTCTTTCTGGTACGTCCGGACATAGGCGAGGTGTTCAAGGGTTTAATCCCACACCTTCCGGAAGGCATATCAATAGGTTTGCCGAGCCGTAGCGAAAGTGGCGTTGCAGATCCTATGCTGCTTATTGGAGCGTTGCTCGGTACGACTTTTTCAGTAGCCGCTGCATTATATCAGGGCAACCTTGTAAGAGAAAAAGGATGGACAATTCGAGAATATGACCGGGGTATTGGTGACGCCATCACGGGAGTGGCTGTCCTGACGGGAGTAAGTGCGATTATTATGATGACCAGCGGTACGGTCCTTCGTGGTCAGCCTGCTAATGATATCAGCGTATTAGCTACTCAATTGCGTCCTCTACTTCATGCGGCTACGCACGTACTGTTTTGTGTTGGATTGCTGGCTGTAGCGACGAATCCTTTTGTTATTAATGCGATGATCGGCGGCAGTATCTTAGCTGACGGACTCGGCAAACCAGCCAGATTGAGCGATCGTTGGTCCCGGCTTTTTACGGTTTTGGTTCTGCTGTTCGGTATGATATTAGCGATGATTGTTCTGCATACTCCAGTCAAGAAGGTTGACGCGATTATTTTTGGCCAGGCCCTTACGGTTGTCGGTAATCCGTTGATGGCAGTTACAATACTTTGGCTTGCAAACCGAAAAGATATTATGGGCGAAAGGCGTAATAAGCTTATTCACAATATTCTTGGCGGAATGGGCCTGCTGGTCGTTATATTTATGGCAATTCGGGTCTTGTGTATGATTGTGATAAAGTTAACTTGATTATTGCTCTTGTAACGTTTTGAGCGAGGATCTTTGTTTTCAGTAACTTACGAGAAGCCTTATATATGACAGATATATCTGAATTAGACGAACGTGCTTTGGAAGATATTCTCAGCGAACCTGCTGATGAGACCAAAGAGATGGTTGCTGGGCTGGATGGAGACATCGTTGTTTTAGGTGCCGGCGGCAAGATGGGACCGACTCTTTCTATGATGCTCAAAAAAGCGTCGAGTGGCAAAAATATTTATTCTGTCTCCCGGTTCAGCGATGAGAATGTCCGAAACAGAATAGAGGATTCGGGTGTTAAAACCATTCAGATTGATTTGCTTGATGAGTCACTTTATTCGCAATTGCCCGATGTGAAAAATGTATTCTATTTGGCTGGTATGAAGTTCGGGGCAACCGGTAATCAGCCGTTGACATGGGCGATGAATAGTTTTTTGCCGGGTCTTATAGCAAAACAGTATAAGAAGTCTCGCATTGTGGTTTTTTCAACCGGGAACGTTTATCCTTTGGTTGAGATCAATAGCGGAGGTGCGTCCGAAGATACCGCTCCCGAACCGATAGGAGAATATGCCCAGTCGTGCCTTGGCAGAGAACGAATATTTGAGTATTTCTCACATCTGAACAATACGCCAGTGACTATAGTAAGACTAAATTATGCTAATGAGCCTCGGTACGGTATTATCGTTGATCTTGCCCGCAGGATTATCAATTATGAACCTATCGATTTAACAATGGGGGCGGTTAATCTGATCTGGCAGAGGGATGCTAACGATTATATCATTCGCTCTATCAGTCTTGCAAAATCACCACCGGCGGTTCTTAATGTAACAGGGCCGGATACATTATTGGTACGTCAATTAGCTGAGCAAATTGGCAAGGAATTGAAAATTAAACCGAAATTTTTATCACAGAAGGCGCAAACCGCTCTGCTTTCAAACGCTTCTTTGTGTTTCAATAAGTTTGGTTCACCGCAGACGGAGTTAAGTGAGATGATTTCTTTAATCGTTAAGTGGGTTGCATCGGGCAAAACAGTTCTAAACAAACCGACAAAATATGATATTCGTAACGGCAAATTCTAAGGCTTTCTTTAATGCTAAGTTCACACATAATCGATAAGTTATGTTCGGGTTACGTTATTCCTGCTCATCCGCTTGCTCTAAAGCAGGATGGGAACATCGACGAGCGGTCTCAAAAGGCTTTGACCCGGTATTATATAGATTCCGGAGCGGGAGGTCTGGCGGTCGGCGTGCATACGACTCAGTTCGCTATCCACGATCCCAAAGTAGGTTTGTATAAGCCGGTGCTGGAGCTGGCTGCAGAGACATCGCGGAAATTTGCTGAGTCAACGGATTGTGATGAACCAATTATGATCGCTGGTATATTAGGTGATACAAAAAATGCCGTTAAAGAAGCTCAGCTTGCTGTAGAGACGGGCTATCACATCGGTCTTATTTCTCTAACCGCTTTGAAGGGAAAATCGATTAATGAGCTGATAGATCATGCGAAACAGGTGGCTGAAGTAATTCCGATTATGGGATTTTATCTTCAGGAAGTTATAAGCGAAATGTTGCTGCCTATGGAATTCTGGAGAAAGTTCGTTGAGATACCGAATGTTCAGGCGATAAAAATAGCTCCGTTTAATCGATATCAAACACTCGATGTACTCGAAGCAGTAGCTCATTCCGGCAGGTCCGATGAGATTGCATTATATACAGGCAACGACGATAACATAATTTGCGATTTGCTCACGAGATATGAGTTTAATGTTGATGGCCATCCGGTCTCGCTTCGCATTGTCGGAGGCCTGTTGGGTCAGTGGGCATGTTGGACTAAAAGGGCGGTTGAATACCTAACGCGTATCAAGACTATTTGTGAATCTGAAAGAGCGATTCCTCAAGACATGCTGACTTTGGCAAACCAGTTGACACTGGCAAATAAGGCAATATTCGATGCAGACAATCATTTCACCGGATGCATTCCGGGTATATCCTACATCTTAAAGCAGCAGGGTTTTTTAGAGCATATAGGAACACTCGATCCTGACGAACAACTCTCAGAAGGTCAGGCCGAGATGATCGATAGAATAAGAGCCAGCTATCCACATCTTACCGATGATGATTTTGTAAAAGAAAATCTTCATAAATGGCTATCATCCTGAATATGCCATAAGCGCTGAGAAATATTCGCTGGCAGTTTATGAGCAAATAGATTATACTATTGCTTGTTTTCGAGAGAAATTCTTATGTCTCTTTTTGATTTTTGGAGAGGGTAAAATGACTCATCAAATAAACAAATACCAGCGAGCGAAAGAAAGAAATATTATGCGACACTATCCGACTATAATCATGCGTATTATTTGTATTGCTTTTGTGTTGTTGTTTTTTTGTGTTCCATGCATCGCAGCCAATCGATTGGTAATTGGAAAAAGTCAGGGGGACAAGCAGCTTGCTGAATATTTTCATGATCAGACGATGAAGCTTAGCGAAAAATGTCTAAGGAATATCAAGAGCCTTGAGGATTGGGAAAATAAACGCCTGAAATATCGAAAACAACTATTTGAAATGCTCAGCCTTGATCCACTGCCCGAAAAGACTGATCTTAAAGCTGTCATTACCGGCACTGTTGAGCATGAAGAATTTATAGTTGAAAATATTCATTTTCAATCTATGCCGGGGCTTTATGTAACCGGCAATCTGTATGTTCCAAGAAATATTGAAAAACCGGCACCGGCTATCCTTTATGTCTGTGGTCACGGACCCACCAAAAAAAATAATATAAGCTATGGAAATAAGGTCAGCTATCAGCGACATGCCGCCTGGTTTGCACGGCACGGATATGTCTGCCTGATTATCGATACCCTCCAGATGGGCGAGATTGAAGCAATTCATCATGGTACGTATCGGTACGATATGTGGTGGTGGAACAGCCGGGGCTACACATCCGCCGGCGTCGAGGCGTGGAACTGCATCCGTTCTCTGGATTACCTTCAAACTCGCAAGGAAGTGGACAAAAACCGAATTGGTGTAACGGGGCGTTCCGGCGGCGGAGCGTATAGCTGGTGGATTGCTGCACTGGATGACAGAATCAAAGCTGCTGTTCCTGTAGCGGGTATAACCGACCTTCAAAATCATGTTGTGGATGGCTGCGTCGAGGGGCACTGCGACTGTATGTATATTGTGAACACATACCGATGGAATTATCCCATCGTAGCAGCTTTAGTTGCACCGAGGCCTCTATTAATTTCCAACAGCGACAAGGATACAATCTTCCCGCTCGATGGTGTTGTTCGCGTGCACGAAAAGGTACGGGAGATCTACAGACTGTACGATGCGGATGACAAGCTCGGCCTGCAAATTACAGAAGGTCCCCATAAAGACACACAGGAACTTCGAATACATGCTTTTGTGTGGTTTAATCGTTTCCTGAAGGGTGAAAATCCCTTGATTGACACTCCGGCGGTGCCATTTTTCGAGCCGGAACAGTTGAAGGTTTTCGACGAGCTGCCTGCCGATGAAAAAAATACGAAGATACAGGAATCGTTTGTGCCGACGGCTAAGGAGCCTATGGTCCCTAAATCAGACGCACAATGGGAAAAGCAGCGTAAAGCCTGGATGAAAATGCTTCGTAAGAAGTCATTTCGCGGCTGGCCGAGACCGTCTCAAGTTGTACCGCTTGATATGAAATGCGTATTTTCCGTCGAACGTGAAGGCATTCAATTAAGTGCTTATGATTTTACGAGTCAGCCTCATGTTCGCCTGCGTTTGTACTTGGCCCACAAGGCTAGGCTCAAAAATCCTGAGGTAGCTAGATTAAATGTACTTGATGAACAAAGATGGACAAAGTGGCTGAACTGCATGCGGTTTGGTTTTAAAGATGAGCTTAGCGATCAGAAATCGAAATATCAAAAACCTGATATGAATAACTACAGGAGGATGTGTGAAAGATTGCTTACTTTTACAGGGGCAGTGGCCTACGTGGCGCCTCGCGGAATCGGGCCTGATGCTTGGAACAGCAACGAACGCAAGCAGGTACAAATCCGCCGGCGTTTTATGCTGCTCGGCCAGACAGCCGACAGCATGCGGGTCTGGGATGTAAGGCGTGCCATTCAGGCTTTACGTACTATTGATACAGTGGGAGAGGCACCAGTGTCTCTGCAAGCTAAGGACAAAATGGCCGGAATCGCATTATATGCTTCGCTGTTCGAGCCCGACATTACCAGCCTCGATCTTGTGAATTTACCCATCACGCATCTTAACGGCCCGACATTTCTGAACGTGATGCGTTATCTGGATATGCCACAGGCCGTGGCGATGGCTGCCGAGCGAAGCCAGGTCCGGCTAATTCAGGACAGTGACTTAGGATGGCAGTTTCCGCAGGCCGTAGCCGAAAAACTTGAATGGCCCGACGAACAATTCCAGTTGCATGTCTTAAACGACTATCCTGATTTTCTCTTAAACTACATTCCTGATAATGGTCGGTTTTGAAGAACGAGCTTAATGAACTGGCCAGACGATAATTTCCAGGTGCACATAGTCTCTAACGGCAATCCTGAGCCTCAGACTGTTATATGGTTGCAGTGGATATTATCGGAACCATATTTCTCAATCCCCGGGCAATAACTTGGGCCTCAATGTGATATATGTTCTTGCTCTTAAAAGGCTTATGTCTTTGATTGCCGGGTTTCAGATATGGCACATATAGGCTCAATCTTTTATTTTTTATTTAACTTGGTCAAAATATCTTCCGATACAATTCCTTAGTGTAGTGGAAAATATATAATGTTAATGGTTCGACGAGCCCACCATCCTGAGCATCGTCGAAGGAAAGAAAGAGCAAGAAATGGGAATTAAAAATCTACCAAAAGATGTTCTTCTCGTTGAACTGCCTTCCAAGAGTCCAAAAATAGCTGCTCAGCTTAAAGCTGTTAATGAAACTGTGAGCAAGAATGGTAGCTGCGACGTCATAATTGATTTTAACAGAGTTGAGATAATCAACTCTGCGAATATAAGCAACCTGTTAATATTGCACAATATGTTACAGAATTCCGGACATAAGCTTATTTTGTGCAATGTTGCCACTGTAACCAAATGCATTTTTGTTGTGGCCGGCCTTAATGAAGTTTTTGAATTTGCTGATAACCAATCCAAGGCACGGGCAACTGTTGAGCAGGCCGGGTAGCTGTTCAGGCCGGCCTATCAATTCTCTTATATTTTTTGCTCGCCAAAGAATTTTCATGTACTGTCTGTTATATACTTAGTCATCGGCATGTATTTGCTTACATTCAAAATGTGCTGGCAGATTCCAAATTGCAAGTCTTTTTAAATTCACTGGAACTGGATGGTAGGTATGCACATATCTGGAACTTTGTACTTATCCAGATGTCCTGAAGCGAAAGGAGGTCAGAAATTTTCCTTTATGTATTTAACGGCGTTATTGAATATTGTTATTCCGTCGTTTGCCGGCTTTTCTCTTAAACGGGACCAGTGCGGATGGTGCGTCGGCCTTACGAATCTTTCCGGGTGCGGCATGAGCCCCAGTACCCGGCCGGTTGTGTCCGTCAGGCCGGCTATCGAGTCCATTGACCCGTTTGGATTAATCGGATAAGCTCCTTCATTGCCGTTTTCATCCACGTACTTAAAAGCAACGTGTCCGGCGGACTTTAATTCGTCCAATGCAGCATCATCTTTTGTGACAATCTTGCCCTCGGCATGTGCTACGGGAAGATAGATTTGCCTGCCCGACTCGATGAAAACACACTTATCTGTTTGAGGGGCCAGATACACCCATCTGTCCTCGAATTTGCCGCTGTCGTTATTGGTAATTGTAACTTCTTGCTGATTGTCGGTCGAATTATTGCCCGGCAGAATTCCCGTTTTAACGAGAACCTGAAATCCGTTGCAGATTCCAAGAACTAATTTTCCCTCGTCGATGAATTTTCGCAGTGGTTCATAAAGGTGATGCCTGATTTGGTTTGCCAGGATTTTACCAGCGGCCACGTCATCACCATAGCTGAATCCACCGGGAAAAACAATTATATGGTATTTGTCCAGAAGAGTTTTGTCCTCGATTATCCTGTTTATGTGTGTACGCTGTGCTTGTGCACACGCTAATTCGAGTGCATGCTCTGTTTCCATATCACAGTTTATACCTGCTGCTCGCAGGACTATCGCTTTAATTTCCGTCATTTTTTACCTTTTCAATTCCTTTGATAAATCCCACAGACTTCTTACCAGGCTAACGGTTTTTGCCAGGCCTGCTTTAATGAATCTATATCAGATTCTATAATGATATTGCCGTCTTCTGCTTTTATGATAAGCGTTTTTTCCTGTGTTACTTTCCCAATCTGGCCGAACGGTAAATTGAGCATCATCTTTGCAAAGGCATCAAAATTTTCCGGTTCGATTTCTACGATATAGCGTGAGTTCGACTCACTGAATAATTGAGCATCTGTCCGAGTGCAGTCTTCGCTTCTCGGCAGACCACGCAGGTCGGCTTCTATCCCGAGCCCACCGGCAAAGGCCATCTCTGCCAGTGCCACAGCCAGCCCGCCTTCTGAGCAGTCGTGACAACTCACTAAAAGACCCTCTGCTATTGCCGCGGAAATCTTTTTGGCGATTTTAGGGGCCATCCCCAAATCTAAGGTCGGTACGTTGGCTCCGAGGTGGCCTTTGATTTTATAATAATGTGAGCCGCCTAATTCGTTCTTCGTTTCACCGACAACAAACAGCAGGTTGGAGGCCCTTTTGGCGTCCATCGTTACGCACTTGTTTATATCATTGACTATTGAGATTGCACTTATCAAGAGTGTCGATGGTATGGATATCTGTGTCCCGTCTTCGCAGGCGAATTCATTATTCAGTGAATCCTTGCCGGAGATGAACGGTGCCTTGAATGCCATTGCCCCGTCGTAGCAGGCCTGTGATGCTCTAACTAACGGGCCTAACGTTTCCGGCTTTGTGCAATCGCCCCAGCAGTAATTATCCAGTAGGGCAATTCTGTCAACTCGCCCGCCTACACAAATTAGATTTCTAACAGCCTCGTCGATTCCAGATAGTGCCATCCAGTAAGGGTCGATATCACCGTAAAGCGGATTCATTCCGCAGCTAATAGCAAGGCCTTTGTCCGAATTGAACTTTGGTTGTATCACCGCTGCATCACCCGGGCCGTCATTGTTCACACCCGTTAATGGTTTAATAACCGAGCCTCCCTGCACTTCATGGTCATATTGGCGAATTACCCATTCTTTGCTGGCGACATTGTAGGACGAAAGGATTTGCTCAAGCTCTTTATTGTAATTATCTTTTACAGGTATGTTTGGTTCGGTTAGCTGACGACCTTTCCAGACGGCTTTGCGTGAGTATTTTGGCACGCCATTGTGCAGGAACTCCATATCCAACTCAGCTACCTGCTGGCCATTGTATCGCAATCGTAGTTTTTTATCGTCTGTGAATTTACCGATTACTGTTGACTCAACATTTTCGTCGTCGAAGATTTTTGTTATCGCTTCCAGGTTTTCCGGCTTTACGGCTATTACCATTCTTTCCTGTGCTTCACTAATCCAGATTTCCGTATAGTTAAGGCCGGCATACTTTAACGGCGATTTTCCCAAATCGACTTCCGCTCCAAGCTCTTCGCCCATTTCTCCTACCGCACTGCTCAAACCGCCGGCTCCGCAGTCAGTGATTGCTTCGTATAAACCAGCTTCGTTGGCCTGTAGCAATACGTCTAACATTTTCTTTTCCACTATCGGATTGCCGATTTGAACTGCGTGTGAAAAGATTGTTTCGTGCTCGTGTGTCATTTGGCCGCTTGAAAAGGTGGCTCCGTGTATCCCGTCTCTGCCTATCCGGCCGCCGACCATAATGATAAGATTTCCGCTTTGAGGATTCTTGAAGCACTTATCTTTGTCCATTATACCGATATTGCCGCAATAGACTAACGGATTGGCCATGTATCTGTCGTCGAAGTAAATCGCACCGTTGACCGTTGGAATCCCCATCCTGTTGCCGTAGTCTCGAACGCCCGCCACAACACCTTTCATAATCCTTCTCGGATGCAAAACTCCTTTCGGAATCTCGTCAATTTTCTTGTCCGGTTCGCCGAAGCAAAATATATCCGTATTTGCGATTGGTCTGGCACCCATGCCGGTCCCCATCGGGTCACGAATTACACCGCCTATCCCTGTAGCTGCTCCGCCGTAAGGATCAAGTGCCGATGGATGATTATGAGTTTCAACTTTGAAACATATTGCCGAGTCTTTATCGAATTCTATCACGCCCGCGTTATCGGCAAACACCGATATACACCAGTCTTTATCAAGTTGTTTAGTTGCTTTGAAAACAGTCTCTTTAAGCAAATCGTCAAAATGCACATGTTCGCCGTTGATTGACAAATCAACCGAGCTTTTGAGAGTTTTATGCACGCAGTGCTCGCTCCATGTCTGTGCGATCGATTCCAACTCAACGTCGCTGGGCTCTCTGCCGAGCTGCTGATAGTATTTCTGAATGGTCTGCATCTCGACGAGATTCAAAAATAGGTCCTTTTCTTTACTCAGAGCTGTCAACTGGTCATCATTAAGCTCGCATATGGGCCAGTTTACAATCTGCAATTCATAGGGTTTGAGATGTGGACTTGGTGGTTCTGCTTCATTGCCTATGACACAATCTTCGATACAATCGTTCGATAAAATTTTCTTTGCGATTGTATCTGTCTGCTTTTGAGTAATCTCGCCCAATAGGACATACTTTCGGGCGGTTCGAACATGGTCGGCTTTAACGCCCATATCGGCGATTGCCGTCATTACGGATTCTGCAACCGGATCGGTAACCCCGCTTTTAAGGTGTACTTCGATTAGTGTTGCTTTCGCCAGGCCTGCCGGCGCACTGCTTCTGCCTATGTAGTATTCTTCACAGACCGGATCGGCCAGAAGTTCGTGTGCCACACGCTCGGCAAAATTCTTATCGAAATCTGCGTCGATAAGGAAGACCTTAGCCGATTGAACCGCTTGTACCGAGCTAATTCCCAGTTCGTTAATATCTTCCAGAATGCTCTTGCCATGTACGTCGGAAAAACCCGATCGATTAAAAACCTCTACTCGCCACTTCTTCACAATATTAGTTCCTTCTTTTTATATTTGTATTTTATGAGTATCGCTCGTTTCGTCCTTGCCTTCTCAAGCAGTTGTTCGATTTGTTGTTTATTTTCTTTTTTTATCGCCTTTTTAATTTTCATCATTTCAGCGATGATTTTGTCTATACCTTTGGTTGTGTTATTAACATTTGTCAATAGTACATCGGACCATATATTAGCAGGTCCCGATGCGATTCTCGATGTATCTATAAATCCTTTTCCGGCAAATTTCAACTCTTCTTTATTATTGGCGTTGATTAATGCCGTTGCAGTTATATGCGGTAGATGGCTTACATATGCAAGAATTCTATCGTGTTCTTTCGGTGTCATTGACTTCACGGAGCAACCGAGTTTTGACCAGAAATATTTCAGTGTTTGCAGCGCCTGCTGATCAGTCTTTTTTGTCGTTGTTAGAATGCACATTGCCCCTTCGAACAAATCATCTCTGGCAAATTCGATTCCCCTTTGCTCGGATCCGGCAATTGGGTGCGAGCCTATATAGTGAACCCTGTTTGGCAGCTTCTTAACTGCCCAGCGGTGGGGCAGCACCTTTGTCGAGCCGACATCGGTAACAATGCAGCCGTCTGGTAATGAATCTGCAATTTCACTAAATATTTTCTCGAATGTCATTATGGGCGTAGCTAAAATGACAAGGTCCGCATAGGCCACACTTGATTTGAGACTATCTACTATATCAGTTGACGCTGCCA
>JACNGQ010000136.1 GCA_014384025.1 Planctomycetota bacterium
ATGAAGGAGAGACGCCGAAAATGAACTCCGAGGCTTATCTTCATGCCATTCCCCAGTGGGGGGGGAATATAAATAAAATCAAAGAAGCGGCTGATAAGAAAGTCAAACAGGCTGTCGAAGACGGCGACCACCGAAAAAGCGAAGACTACCGCGGTGTTGATATCACAACCATAATTCGCAAATCCTCCAAGGTTTATAACTTTTGTTTTATCGAAGATTGCCTGATAGCCGCGATTGACATGGATGTCTTGAAATTTGTCATTGCGCATATCAGAGGCGCCGATAGCCCGACATTAGCCGATGACACCGACTACTCGTCAACTATGAGGGCCGTTAAATCACAGGGTGCCGAACAGATTGATTGTTACGTGAACATAAAGCAAATTATAAAGAAATCAATTGATACCGAGGCTGCCCCCCGTGACACGACCACGTCAAGACAGCCTTTTAAACCAGAAACAATAATAAGCAACCTTGGCCTTGATAATGTTACGTCTTTTGGCTGCTCAATTTTCCCCGGGGCCTTACGGACAGCATCGGCCCGCTCTTCTTTTGGCAAAGCTTTCCTGAAAATCAAAGGCCAAAAGAAAGGGATTTCCAAGATGCTCGAAGTAGAATCGGCACCGTTAAGGACCCCGCGGTTTATTCCAAACTCGGTATATTCGTTATCATTTGTGAATTTGAATATCAAGAATGCCTATAGTGAGCTTGGTAAAATTCTAAGCAGCTTTTCGCCGCAGCTTGCCGCCTTAATGTATATGCCGCTCATACCGTCCGACTCACCGGGCGAGCCGTCGCTTCAGATAAAAGCCGGTATTGTTGACCATCTCGGCTCGCAAATTATTGTCGCGCAAAGCTTAAATGAATCCCTCTCCGATGCCGATATAACGGGGCCGGAGACATCACTTATTGCTGTAGCGATAGAAAACCGAGATGCTCTTGAAAAATCTTTGTCTCTGCTGCACAGCAAAATGTTGGCGGCTAATAATCCTGATGCCAGCCGGCAGTTTCTCGGACACACTATATATGTACTCGAGTTCCAGGGCTTTCTGCCGGGCCTGATGCCGGGAGCAGGAAGACCAATGCAGAATGCTGCCGGGCGGCAAATCCCAAAAATACCGAACTATGCTTTTACAATTACCGACACGCATCTGATTTTCTCCAAAGAATCTTCCGTAGAGCAAGCCCTTCGTACCTTAAACAGTACAGAGACTGTATCAGTGGATTCTGAACGGTGGTTTAATATAGCTAAATCGTCTATTCCTTCGCTTGTCGGCCTGGTCACTTTACAAAATGACACGGTTTCGGGTAAGTATATCTGGTCTGAAATGCGCAATCTGAGCAAACAAACGAAAAATAAGGATAAGGAATCGAGCGTCGGGATGGGTATCGGTGTCAATCCAGGTTCTGCTTTTCCAAAAATGATGTTCTCACGGGCAGGTTTTGATTTGTTTGATTTCGGCCTTTTGCCCGAGTTTGATGTAGTCAAGAAGTATTTTGGCTTGTCCGCTCTTTACGGTATCAGCAAGTCCGACGGCTTCTTCTTCGAATTCAAATACCTGAATCCGCCTGATGCTGACTGATGTTAGTGTAAGACCTTATTCAGAGGATAGGTGATTATTCCCGATGCTCCCGCCCGCTTCAGCGCGGGTACTAATGTCCGTTCAATTTTGTCGTCGATAATCACTTCTATTGCGACAAAATCCTCATCGGCCAGAGATGATATAGTCGGGCTTTTTTCAGCGGGTAAAATCTTCAATATCGACTCTAAGTTGTCTTTCTTTATATTCATCTTAAGCCCGACTTTACTGCGGGCTTCGATTGCGGCGTTCAGCAGAATCGAGATATTATCTATCTTTTCATGCTTGAACTTATCTTCCCAAGCCTGCTTATTTGCGATGAACCTTGTCGTGGAGGTTATAACTGTATCTATTATTCGCAGGTCGTTCGCCCGCAGCGATGTCCCTGTCTCGGTAAGCTCTACTATTGCATCGACCAGGCGGGCCTTTACTTCCGTAGCCCCCCAACTGAATTCAACTTTTACGTTGACATCCTGGTCTGCGAAATATTTTTTTGTTACGTTAACCAGCTCGGTTGCGATGATACCGCCAGCCAAATCCTTTGCGCTTTTAGCCTGTGATTCACTGGGAACCGCCAATACCCACTTGGCCGGGTTGCTTGTGGCTTTGCTGTAGGCGAGCTGACATATATCCACCACATCACAGTTATTTTCCTTTATCCAGTCGTAACCCGTAATGCCTGCGTCTATAACACCGTCGGCCACGTATCTGCCCATCTCCTGCGCTCGGAGCATGATAAGTCGGATTTGTTCATCATCGATACGCGGCAAATAGCTTCTTTTGGAATCAGAAATGTGGAATCCGGCTTTATCAAAAAGATCGATCGTTGCTTTTAGTAAACTGCCTGCGGGAATACCTAATTTTAACAGCTGATTTGACATGAATTTATTTTTATTTTTTCCTCCTGGTAACTTTCTTTGTTGTTTTTTCCTTTGCTTTTTTAGTTGTCTTCTTTTTTGCAGAAGCAGTTTTGTTTATTTTCTTTTTTTTGCTGCTGAATGCCTCGCTTTCACGCCGCAGGAGTGTATAAAATTCGTAACCCTTTTTGGCTGATATCTGCTTGGCCAAAAAGCCTCCTATTTCCTGCTCGGTCGCATCGGGATAGACTAATCCCTTGTTTTTGAGATATGCTATCATTTCTTCGGTAAGCGGTACGGCATGGCCTTGCAGAGAAGTAAGCATGCAATAATCGACAATAAAACGGTTGGTACCTTCCATTTTCTCAAGAGCCTGTCGAGCCGGACGTTTGCCTGCTTTCTTTAATCCCTCTAAGCTTACTTTGTGATATTCGTTGAATATGGCTCGCAGAACAGTAGTGATTGTCAAGGCCACCTCTCTTGTAACAGGTGTATCGGCGCCTAACATTTCAACAATTTCTTCTATCCTGGAAACACGCAAATCGTTCAGGTCAATGAAATACTCAGAGAACCTCTTAATTGCGGATCCCGTAGTCTTGTCGTCCAAGCTGGAGCAAATGATAGCATACACAATTGCATCCGTAGGATCATCGTGGGTAACATTTTGAACTTTCGGATATTTCCGGCTCAATGAGCCTTGTAGTTTCTGTATTTTTTTGGAATAATCTTTGCTGTTTTTCATATCAGCCTCTTGCCGATGGTTTAAAAAATCTTAATATCACACCCTTATTTTCTCAGGGGCAATTTTTGCCCTTCGAAATCCAAGGGCACATCTGGCGTTACGCCGGGATTTAACCTTATATTTCCTCGTTGTTCAAATCTTCTTCGGGGTCTTCTTCCAGTTCACTTACGGCCTTGTCTATCAGGTTCAAGGTCTCTAACGTTTTTTTAAATATCTCATCCCTGTAAATATGCAATACAGGACAGAATTTGCTCTGCAAATTGCCGGCTACCATAGATTGTATTCGGTTTTTTGCATGTGTTATTGCCATAAAAGTCTTGCTCTGAGACACTTCATCCTTGCCGAAAATGCTTAAAAACACATTGGCATTGCGCAAATCAGGTGACATTTCAACTCGAGTAACACTTACGAAGCCTTCAATGCGGGGATCACTAAGACGGTGAGCAATAGCGTCACTGACGGCTTCTTTCACCACACGAGCCACTTTCTCCTGCCTTCGAGTTGCCATAATTCACGATCCCCCTCAAGACGAAAGGGTTCTGGCCACTTTCACTATTTCATAGAACTCAAGAACGTCATCGACTTTAACATCGTCGAATCCAACTATCTTAATACCACACTCGAATCCGGCCTTTACTTCACGGGCGTCATCCTTGAAATGCTTTAGCGAATCTACGCTGAGATTGTCTTTAAGGACGATGTTGTCGCGAATCAGCCGCATCTTAGCGCTCTTGCTGACATACCCGCTGCTGACGTAGCAGCCGGCAATCGTACCAATTCGTGATATCTTAAATGTATTTCTAACCGCAGCTCTGCCGAGCGTTTTTTCTGTCTCTTCAGGCTCAAGCATTCCGACCATTGATTTCTGTAAATCTTCGGTTATACGGTAGATGACATTGTACAGCCTTATCTCAACTCCTTTGGATTCTGCTATCTTGCCTGCATATTCTTCAGGGACAACGTTGAAGCCGATGATAATGGCATTCGATGCCTCAGCAAGCACAACATCGCCTTCTGTAATACCACCCGGAGCGGCATGTAGAATATTAATCTTCACTTCCTCGACGCTAAGCTCTGATAAATATTTTTTCAGCACATCCACAGAGCCCTGAACGTCGGCCCGGATGATAAGGTTTAATGTTTCTGTTTTGCCGGCGTCTATTTGGCTGAATAAATTGTCTAATGTTACTTGAGTGCGTTCCGCTAAAGAATTCTCTCTTGAGCGTATTTGGTTCTCTTCAGCGACGGCTTTGGCCCTGTTGATGTCCTCAAGACAGTAAAATCTATCACCGGCCTGTGGAACATCACTAAGCCCCGTTATCTCCACGGGCATAGAGCTTGTGCCTGTCTTTAAGGTTTTGCCGTAGCTGTTTTTCAACATTTTTACTCTGCCGTAGGCATCACCGGCTAATACCACATCACCTTTCTTCAGGCGACCTTCCTTGATTAGAAGTGTCGCCACCGGCCCGCGCTTCGCCGACATCCTGGCTTCGATTACCCATCCAGTCGCGGGAATTGTAACATCGGCCTTAAGCTCCAGCAGCTCCGCCACGTAATCCAGGGATTCGAGCAGGTCATTAATGCCCTCACCCGTTATTGCGCTGGTTTTGACGACTTCCGTTCCGCCTCCCCATTCAGAAGGGGTCAGCTCTAGTTCGGATAATCGGGAATAAATTCGATTTATATCGCACCCGGGCAAATCAATTTTATTCAATGCGACAATAATTGGAACTTTTGCGGCTTTGCTGTGGGCTATCGCCTCGATTGTCTGTGGCATTACTCCATCATCAGCCGCGAGCACCAGCACCACAACGTCAGTCATATTGGCCCCTCTGGCACGCATTGCGGTAAAAGCCTCGTGACCCGGCGTGTCGAGAAATGTTACTTTTTTATCGTCCCAGGTAACTTCGGATGCCCCGATATGCTGGGTAATGCCGCCTGCTTCGCCGGATGCTATATGGGTTGAACGGATTTTGTCCAACAAGCTGGTTTTGCCATGGTCAACGTGTCCGAGCATTGCGGCGACAACTGCGCGTTTCTGGAGATTGTTTCTCTGTCGCTCTTCAAATTCTTTCTTTATCTGCTCTTCCAGGGTGCTTTTGCGTTCCACAATCAGCTCGGTGTCAAACTCCAAAGCAACCATTTCGGCAACCTCATTGCTTATCACCTGATTGGCGGTTGCCATTATGCCTTGCTGCATTAACTTTTGGATGATATCCGTTGCTTTAACAGCCATGACCGCTGAAAGATCTTTTACTGTGATTGGTTCGCTTACAGTGGCCTTTGTCGGCCTGACAAGTCCTGCCGTTTTCTGTCTGGACTTGGAAGCGATTTTACGTGTCGGTCTTAAACGCAGGCCTTCACCACCGGCCGCGTCAAGACGAGCTTGTCTTTCTTCAATATCTCTTTGTCGCCATCTGCTGCCGGCTTTAGGCTTCTTTGCCGTTTCCAATTCTCGATCGTCTCGTCTTCGCCCATGAGTTCTTTCTTTTTGGTGTTTTGGGGCGGCTTTTTTGTCCTTGCCGGTTGATGAGGCCAACTCTCCACCTTCCTTTTGACTATACATCAAGGGCTCAGTTACAGGCGCATCGTATCTGGCTTTCGGTTTGGGCTTAGGCCGTCTTCGAACCGGCTCCGGTGCTTCTACTCGAACCACCTGTGGCCCGCTCAGTATGGCAGGCTCAGGTTTCTCCAACATCGGCCCGGCAGGTAATACTGGTTCCGGCTCTGGTGGTGCTTCGATTATCTTTACTTCGACCGGGGGAGGCTCTTCTAATGTGGTTACAGCGATTTCCTGTTCAATAGGAGCTGTCGAAGAGTCCTCTTTATCAGTAATTTCGATTTGCTCGGTTTGAGTTTCTGTTGCGATGATTGTTTCGGCTACTGCCTTGGTTCGTTTGGCCGGAGGCTCTGTTGATTTGATTTTTTCAACTTCTGTTTTTTCTTCTGCTGGTTCTGGTTGCGGTGTTTTTTTCTTCTTCTTTTTGATTCGGACCTTTTCCAGGTCCACTTTCTCAGAAGTCTCAACCGTTGTAATATTTTCGCCTTCGCTGAACCATTCGCGAATAGTGGCAGCCAGGCCGGCGGATAACACTGACATATGGTTCTTTACATCCAGACCCTCATCCTGGCATTTCTTCACAATCGCAGAGCTTTTTATTCCAAGCTCCTTGGCTAAAATGTAAACTCTTGTACTGGCCAAATATAAATCTCCAATTTCAGCCTTGTTTAATACATCATCTCTCGTTCGAGATATGTCTATGCGTTATCGTCAGGCGCTTTTACCTGTTTGCTTAATTGCTTCTCAATCTCTTTCTTTTTGGATTCCGTGTCCAGACGTTCGATTTCTTTGGGAACCGCTGCAATCAATTTCCGGGCGATTTCTGCGCCAATCTTAAGTTCATTAACCAGTGGTTCGACCCCAACATCATCAAGGTCTCCAATGGATATGATCCCTAATGCTATCAGCTTATCAACTATGGTGTCGTTGGCGCCTTCCACTGTCTTAATACAGTTTGTCAATCTTTCGATGCCAAGGTTATATTCTTCCGGCGTTAGTATGTCGATATCCCAGCCGGTTAATCTGGCGGCCAGGCGGACATTTTGACCGTGCTTGCCGATTGCAAGGCTGAGCTGGTCCTCATCGACAACAACCGTTGCTCTTCCTAATTCAAAACACAGGGCGATTTCGCTTACTTTTGCCGGCATCAAAGCATTCGCTACCAGCACCTGCGAAGATTCATTCCATCGGACGATATCTATTTTTTCTCCACCTAACTCATCAACTATATTCTTTATCCTGCTGCCGCGAACCCCAACGCACGCACCGACCGGGTCAACCTTCTCATCAAATGAAATAACTGCAACTTTGGTCCGATAGCTTGCCTCTCGGGCTAAAGCTCTTATTTCGATGATTTTTTCATTAATCTCCGGTACCTCTAACTCAAAAAGTCGCCGAATAAAATCAGGGTGTGTCCTGGAAAGAATGATTTTGACCTGGTTAGAGGTTTCTTTGACGTCGAGAATCAGGCATCGAATTCTCTCGCTTACACGGTGGGTCTGGCCCATTATCTGCTCGCCTTTTGGCATAAAGGCTTCCGTCCACCGGTCCAGATTAACGATAACCGTTCCGCTTTCGTATCTTACGACTGTGCCGCTTACGATTTCGCCCTTACGTTGAACGAACTCGGCATAGATACTGTCTCTTTCATCAGCTCGTATCTTTTGTATCATCACTTGTTTGGCTGTCTGTGCAGGGATTCGGCCGAGCCGTTTGATATCGATTGTCTCGTCGTCTTTAGATGCTGTGATCTGACCGTTGCTTCGATCTATACTTACTACTATATTGCTTTCCGGCTCGCCGAAGTGCTTCCTTGCTGCCGAAACCATCGCCTCTTCCAGGTCCACAAATATGGATTCCTTGTCGATATTTTTATCGCGGGCGATATTTTCCACGATTCTTAGTAATTCCTGACTCATTATCTTTTCTCTTTAATACAGCACCGATTTATTGTCTTTTTCCGGCCCGGAACCGATTTCTGGTCTCGGACAAAAAAAAATGGAAACTATCCACGTTTCCAGTTCAATAGCCGGAACCTTGTAAAACAGGTTTCCCCGGCCCGTAAAACGAACAGAGGTTGTAGCTTTACTTTACTCTACATCATCTGCCTCCGATACTGAAAAACCTCAGTCGTTTTTCGCGACAATTGAAGCAGAAAACCGATTTCCAAGCCACCATCATGCGCCGAAATGCATCCGTGCAGGCCAAATGTTATCTGCCTACTTTGCACTTTTTGCTAATCCTGTTAAAACCATTTTAATGCCTTCTAATTCAAAGTTTAGCTTTGGCAGCTATTAATCCTTATAACAGAACTTCTTATAATAATCGTCAAATCTGTCAATGGCAATAATATTTTTGGCGAATTTGTATATTTTTTAGTCAGAATGAAAAGCAGGCAAATAAAAAGGTTCAGTTACACAAAGTGACGGGGAGCGAATAAAATAGCAGTTATTAGTTCTGAAAACCTCGTTTGCATCGAACTACGAGGCACAAAGGCCGGATTTGTTACGATGCCGGGACCAGGTGAGCCGATAATTTTTCATTCTCGATGGTAATTTTTTCAATTCTCACCTTCTTATCATCAATAATGAAAACAGGTTCAAATGGCTCATCAGTCAGCAATGAAGCGGCTATTTTTGCTTGTATACCATTTGAATCTATTTCTATACCGGAAATCCTCTGCATGTACATTTTTTTGGCTATTATTTTAGCAAGTGGTGTAATATTCATAGCCCCAACCTTCAACTTTGCTAACTGCAGGTTCAAAAGACCTTCTTCATTGATTTTCGGCTCCAGCTCGATGGTTACCACAAATTTCACGCCTTTTGCATCTGCCGTTCCCATAAGCACAAGTCTGCCCGGGGTAAACAGCGCTGCCGGTGCATAAAGCAGGACACCCTCGGACTCCATCGGCCAGTTGCCACGGGCAATTATATCATTTAATCCCTCCTGGGTTATCACAACATCGAACGGCTCGACACGCTGAGTGCCGTTGTAAATCGTTGGCGATAATTCATTTGTCAGATATGGACTGACCTCTCCCCGTCTATACTTGTCGGAATCGTGCGGCTTATAACGGCCGGGTCTGTATAACAGCAGGGCAAAGACAATAGCCGCTACCGCTATATCAATCAGTAGCCAGCGGATCAATTTGTTGCGCTTCGCTTTTTTGCGAATTTGCATTTCTGTCTTGCTCAAATCCATTCGAGTGATTATAGTGGTTCAATTGTGTAATAAAAGATTTTTCTGTTTTATGAGGATTAAAAAATGGCAAGTCATTTTGCTGACCGTCTATGTGGCGCTGTGAAAACCAAAAAAACTTCTCTGATAGTCGGCCTGGACCCTGTTTACTCAAGGCTGCCATCCGAGATAAGAAACCATCGCCAGATGAATGATGAGTCTGATGCCGCCGCTGCGGTAGATGCTATATTCGATTTCTGCACACAGGCAATGCGAATTGTCGCTCCGATGGTTCCCGCTGTGAAAATAAACATTGCGTTCTTTGAAAAGTATCTCTGGGAAGGCCTTGAGACTTACTATTCCCTGATTTCCGAAGCAGATGATCTGGACCTGGAAATAATCGGCGATGTAAAACGCGGCGACATAGGACATACGGCAGAAGCCTACGCCACTGCTCATCTCGAAAATCCGGAGCTGGCCGGCCTCGAAGACACACTTGCTCCCGATGCCATAACCGTCAACGGATACACGGGAACAGACGGTATCGAACCTTTTGCGGAAATGGCCGATAAGCAGGGTAAAGGTGTCTTTGTGCTGGTTCGTACCAGCAATCCTTCCGCGGCTGCTATTCAGGATTTTACTGATGCTGACGGTATGGCAATGTACGAAAAACTTGCCGAAGTCGTCGGCCAAATCGCCAATAAAGATGAGCGAATTGGTAGTTGTGGTTACAGTAATGTCGGAATGGTCGTCGGCGGCACTGCTCCTAGGGTAACGTCTGCTCTGCGCCAAAAGTATGATAAAGTTTGGTTCCTTGTCCCGGGTTACGGCTCTCAGGGTGCTGAGGCTGAAGATTGTATCAGGTTCTGTAAAACGGACGGCACCGGAGCTTTAATTAACGCCTCGCGTTCGATTATCTATGCCTATGAAAAGCCGCAATACAAAAGCCAGTTTGGCGAAGATTGGAAAAGATGTATCGAGCAGGCCGTCATCGACGCAAAAGTTGAATTGGCAAACGCTATGCAGACAAAGCTCTGATTTGGAAAACAATAACCTCAACGCCTTAAATACTGAGCTGACAAAGCAACGTTGATATATAGCTTCCGCAGGTTTGATATGACTCATGCAGAACCAGTGCGAGAATATCCGGCTTACAATCGGGCCTCGAAACAAAATCTTTCCAATCCAAAACCGGTCAACGGCTCGTCGGCGGATGCTGTTTGCCGGATGTTTGACAGCATAGCACCTTACTACGTGGTTCTAAATCACGTCTTGTCCTTCGGGTGGGATTTTATATGGCGTCGAAAACTCGCAAACACCGTCAACAATGATAAAAAATTGAAAGTTCTCGACCTTGCAACAGGTACGGGTGATTTATTAATTTCACTGCTTCGCAGAAATCCTAATATTACCGAAGCTGTAGGACTGGACATATCTGAAAATATGCTGGCTTTATGCCGTGAAAGAATCGCCAAAAACAAGCTCAGTGACCGGGTAAGTCTGGTTCGCTCTGATGCAGCCGACAGCGGCTTGCCCGATGAATCCTTTGATGTTGTTACTATGGGCTTTGGGATAAGAAATACTCCCGACGTCTTTAAAACTCTTTGCGAGATACACCGTCTATTAAGAAGAGGTGGTACGGTATTGATATTGGAATTTTCGCTTCCCTCCAATCGGATAATCAAAAAATGTTACCTTTTATACCTGCGCAATTTTGTGCCTATGCTCGGTCGTCTGCTCTCCGGTGATAAAAATGCCTATCGTTATCTCAATACAAGCGTTGAAAAATTCTATAGCGTGGATGATTTCTCTTCTATTATGCGAAAGGCGGGCTTCAATGATGTAAGCGCTGCTCCCCTGACGTTTGGGATTGTATGTATGTACAAGGCTTCCAAAGCCTCGACCGGCTCATAGCTGTTTCTATGTAACTGATTTTTCTTGTCCTCTTTTCCTGAGCGGCTTACACTATCGTTATTCAATAATGCTGCCGGATATTCGACAGGGGAGCTAAAAACTATGCCGGATGACAGATACAATTTTGCTGGTAAGAAAGTCCTGATTATGGGCCTCGGCCGCTTCGGTGGCGGCGTCGATTGCGCTGAATTCGCCGCAAGGGCCGGCGCCAAAGTGACAGTTACGGATTCGGCTCCTGCTGAAAAGCTAAGCGATTCGATTAACAAGCTCAAAGAATTTCCTGATATAGAATTCCATCTTGGCTCACACGACCCTGCTGATTTCAGGCAGGCCGACATTATCATAGCCAATCCGGCAGTCCCGGACGATAATAAATTTCTCGAAATCGCCCGCCGGAATAATAAATTTATTACCTCTCAGATAAACATCTTCTTCGAGCTGTGTCCAGCGCAGATAGTCGGCATTACCGGCGCCAACGGCAAGAGTACAACAACTGCCCTTACCGCCCATCTGCTCAAAGCTATGAGGGACGAGGGAAGATGGACGAGGGACGTCTGGCTGAGCGGCAATATCGGCAATCAACCTTTGCTTACCATTCTGGATAAAATCAAAGCGGATGACTTAGTCGTATTGGAGCTGTCGAGTTTTCAGCTTGAGAGTTTGGCGCAAATCGCAAAGGCGCCGAAAGTCGCACTCTTAACAAATCTTACGCCGAACCATCTCGACCGTCACGGCACATTCGAGAATTACTGCGCCGCCAAGGAGAATATCTTCAAACACCAGGAACTAAACGACAATTCCCCTGCGGTTTCTATCTTCAATGCCGAAGATAAAATTGCCGCCGAATGGTTTGAAAAATTCAATAAAGACACCGGCAGAATTTGCATAAGGTTCTCAACCGATGATGTAAGCAAAGAAATTCGCGATAGTTTTATACTGCCCGGCCGGGCCAATCTTTCGAATCTTGCGGCCGCTATCGCTATATCTAAGCATTTTGGCATTGATGATGAGCAAATTAAGAAATCCCTGCCCGAATTTAAGCCGTTACCACATCGCCTTGAATTTGTCGCCGAAATAAACGGCGTTTCCTGGTACAACGATTCGATAGCCACTACCCCTCAGAGCGCTATTGCCGCATTAGAGGCCTTCGAGCAACCGAAGATTATTATTGCCGGCGGATATGACAAGAATTTACCCTTCGACGAGCTTGGCCAAAAAATAGCCGCTGGCGCCAAAGCCGCTGTCCTCCTTGGCCAAACCGCACCCAAAATCGCTTCAGCAATACGTAAGACACAAGACTCAAGACACAAGACTCACGTTGAATTTGTTGATTCATTAGCCAAGGCTGTCCAATCAGCCGAGCGTTTTGCGGAAAGCGGCGATGTCGTCTTATTAAGCCCCGCCTGCGCAAGCTATGATATGTTCGAGAATTTCCAGCACCGCGGCCAAGAGTTCACAAAACTCGTAAAGTCACTCAATAAATGAAAAAGCCTGGCCATGAGAGTTTTTCGAGTTATTATTTATCCTTTTTGTTTTTCTACTGCCCTATTACCTGTGCTCCTTCCGGAATTTCGAAATCAAAAATTCCTTCAGGTAAGTGGACATTATATTCTATCTTATCGACATCTTTAAAAACCAATCCCCTTCTATGAGTATCGCTAAGGAGATTGAAGCAAACAGGAAGTTTTGTTTCCGGATCGATAGATATCCTCCATTTTTCTGTGGGAGTTTCATAAATCGCTATAATAAGAATTTTGTCACTTTTGTTATCATGTTCATAATTTACGTTCACCTTAATATCCGGATTTTCCGTTTTTGAAAACTTTATCAGTTCTTCAAACATATAAGCGGGAGCTACTTCAATACTGAATAGCCTGCCGGAAGTAATTTGAACCCGATTGATTCTCTCGATGTACTGGTAAGAGTGTTCTGGTCTGGAAACAGCAAGATATTTATCACTCGGTGTATATAAACGACAGTAATCAGGCATTCCTGTATTAGGATCGAGCTGAATCCACATCTCGAAATTGTTATCACGCAGGTTCCTGCCCAATAGATGTATTGTCCGGACATCACGAAATGCCTCAAGTGTTTGCTCGAAAGCGTAAGTTTCTTTTACTCCCACGGTGAAATATGATAATAATACAGCCACAATTATCACCGCCGCAGCGGCTAATTTTGTTATTTTACTTTTCGTAATTATTCTCCATATATTCGGCTCAGCTATAGCCGATTTCTGTTTTTCGTGGGTATCTACGGCCTGCAAAAAGCTGCCAAGAGCCTTATCGTATGCTTCGGGGCCGGCTTTATAGCGGCTCTTTTTAATTAATCTTTCGATTTTTTTTGCAGGCTTCATTGTTAAACCTCACTATTTAAGATTAATTTTAATCCTTCTATTCCGGCCCGATACCGGCTATGGGCGGTTTTAATTGTCACGTTCTGCAATTCAGCTATAGTCCTGAATTTCATCTGCCCATGAAGCCGAAGGACAATCGCCTCTCTCTGCTCGTATGGAATCTGATTCATAGCAGAGCCTAACTTTTGCAGTTCTTCACTTTTTATTACCAGATGAATCGGCCCATCGTTACTTGGCAGCACTTGTTCTTCGTCATTAATCGCAGCGGTTTGCCGCTGCCTTCTCCGCATATAGTCTCGTGACCTGTTGGCAACACAAGTTTTCAAATAACCCGCCAGAGAGCTTCTTAGCTCAAACTTATCCACAACTTGCAGCAGCGAGACAAAAACATCGTGTACGACATCTTCAGCAGCCGCTTTATCATTTAAAAGATTGGCCGCCAGTGTACGCAAATCACTTTCGTACTTTTCATAGATGCGCCTGAAAGCAGCCCGGCTGCCGCGCTTGCATTTCCATATGAGCAGTTTATCTTCAACCATACGCGCTTCGTTTATCTGATATCAGAACAATCGATTGTCTGTTAGTAGGACAATCCGCCAGCATGTTTTTTACCCGAAAATTCACTTTTTTACTAAAATTAAATAAAACGAGTTGAAAAACATGCCTTTCACTCAAAAAACCTGCAAAAAGTCTATTGTATAAAACGCGGGAGTTAAAGTATGACGGCTGTTAGAGTCAATGCGATGAGCGAGCGGCTGTAATACGAAAGTTAAAAGCGCAACAAAAAAAGGCCGAGCTAATTCAGCCCGGCCTATATTTCTGGTGTACTTACCAGGTTATCTTTCCTTCAGTGTGTAATCGGGTGGGATGTTGGGCTCGAATATGCCCGCATCAAGTTCTACGTCCCATTGGAAGTTCTCCATCACAAACTTTTGCGGTCTTTTCTGGCCGGCTTCCATTCCCAGCTTTTCGACTTCGATGCGCACCGGCAGGTTTGTCTCCACATCCACCCAAAGTCGCATAACACCGTTTTCGTCGCCAATCATTTCTGATCCTTTGCTCTCAATGCCCTCGACAGCAACACCATTGATATTATCACGCTCCAGCTCGGTGTAATCACTTGATAGGATCATTTTAAGCCATGTTCTTGGGTCATCAGTGTCTTGTCCTTTAGCAGACTGTTCATCTGACAGGTCGATACGCATATATGTTTTATCTTTGGGACGAATTATGTAAGCGAGGTTCTTATTGGGTAGCCTGTATTTAAGGACAAACAACTCGCCGTTCGTATAAAGACTGCTCTTGGTTCCATAATCTCCGGCTACATAGTTCTCAGATTTAATTGATAGTTTATTGTTTTCTGAATAAGAGATTTCTGTTGTCATATCGAAAGTCAAAGCAGGAATCTGCTCCACTTTCTCAATTACCTCTGCCCAGGTAACACTTGCAATATCCGGCCCACCGGTAAAGGTCAAACCTAAAATCACAGCAACTATTATCACCACCGCAGCGGCTAATTTTGTAATTCTACTTTTCATGATTTTTCTCCATATATTCGGCTCAGTTAGAGCCAATTTTGTTTGTTTTGATTTCTCAAATGCTTGAAAAATCCTGTTACGAACGACTTCATTCATTTCTGTTTTTGTTTCAAGGCCTGTTTTTTTAATAAATTTTTCTATGTCGTCTGCGATTGTCATTTTATCTCCTCGCTATTTAACAACGAGCGTAGCTTATCTAATCCGTAACGGTAGCGACTTTGAATTGTTCTGATTGAAACATTTCGAAATTTCGCTATTTGTTTGAATTTCATATCTCCCTGGAGATGCAAGACTATCGCTTCTCGCTGTTCATAGGGAAGCTGGCCAATTGCATTACTCAGCTTTTTTAATTCTTCACTACATATAATCCATTCGTCCGGTGTCTTTGAATCTGTAAAAACTTCCTTAGTATCATCCAGCTCAACAGTTCTGTGTCGCAGGTCATCTCTGTTACTGTTTCGTGCACGGTTGGCAACACAGGTTGCCAAATAGCCTTTCAGTGTTCCTGTTAGTCGAAACAGTTCGTGGGATTGCGCGAAAGAAACAAAAACATCTTGTACAATATCCTCAGCAGAACTAATATCGTTTAGAAGCGATGTTGCTAATCTTAGTAGATCCTCGCGATACTTATCATATATCCGTGACAACGCATCCCAATTGCCACCCTTAAACTTCCAAACAAGTAGCCTGTCTTCAAGCATCAAGATGCCCTTTCGTTAGGAAAAACGATCGTTTCTCATTCATATAACACCTGAGATGTGCATTCTACTCTAAAGAAAATCTCTTTTCTTATCAGATTTTATGTTACGAGGGAAAAAGCTGGTTTAAAAACCTGTGCCTACTTCTATGAAGCCAAGCCAAACCATCTTGGAATTTATTTTTCTGGTGACCTAACGGCTGTAATACGTGGGATCAAACTGTATTAAAAAAGCCGAGCTAAAAGAAGCCCGGCCTTTCTAACTGTATCTTTGTATATCATTATCTCTTCATCAAGGTGTAATCAGCCGGAATATTTGGCTCAAAGTCACTCTTTGAAAATTCGACATTCCATTGGATTTCATCTATCACAATCTTTGTCTGCATAGTACTTCCAGTCGGAACAAATTCCAGTTCTACCAATACAGGTAATTCAGTAGCGACATCAACCCAAAGACGGCCTACAAAACTGTCAACCGACGGCAGGAATTCGCTGAATGCCTCAGTCGAGTTAATCTCGATACCTTCGACTTCTTCTCCGTCGATGTTGCTGCGGTCCAATTCTTTGTATTCAACCGACATGAATTTCTTGACGACCCACCTTGCGTTGGCCCTGTTGTCAATCCCTCCCAGTTCCGCTTCAGTCAGAGGGCGACGTTCGTAAACCTTAGCCGACGGATTAACCGCGACAAGCATCTTTTCTGGTCGTTGGTAACATGCAATTGTATCTATCTGGCCATTTTTGTAACATTCCTCCTTTAGGCCGTATTTAGAAGAGGAATACGATATTGTTGTTTTTTCTATGGGCCCAGTTACAGTCTCCCGATATGTAATCGTATGAATGTTCTCAACATTTCGGACAACTTCTGCCCAGGTAACACTTGCAATATCCGGCCCGCCTGTAAAGGTCAAACCTAAAATCACAGCTACTATTATCACCGCCGCAGCGGCTAATTTTGTAATTCTACTTTTCATAATTATTCTCCATATTTTTTGCTCCCTTGGCTGCTGTCCGCTCATGTGCAGGATTAATCTTCTTCTTACCTGCTCCACATCGCGGGCGGCAACCTCAGAGTCTTGCTCAAACTGTGAAATAACTTCAAAACGACGCTTAATTTCTTGTTCGTCAATTTCCGACATAATATCAACTCATCACAATGCTATACTCATTTTTACTGGGCTATCCTTTTTCTTTTGCTAACATTTCTCGAAGCTGGGCCATAGCTTTGGCACTCAATGCACGCATATATTGCGGCTTTTTATCGAGACGCCGCCCGATTTCCTCGTAAGAATCCTGCTCGATATAACGCATCACAACTACATCCCGGGCTAAATCACTCAGCTTCGAAGCGGCATTGAGGACCTGTTCCAATTCTTCGGCCTGAATCATTTTCCCAAGTGCCGAGGGATTATCCTTTGGGGCTGGGCAATTCTCTTGCGATATCTTACACATTGCTTTTTGCTTCCTGCGCCATTCGAACGCAAGATTTATGGCTGCGCGGTAAGCATACGCAAAAGGGTCCTCTGCCTTATCGAACGCCCCGGAATTCCACAGCCTTATGAAAAGCTCCTGCAGCAAATCACTTACCACATCTTCTCGCCGGGTCAGCCGTCCCAGAAGCCTGTGCAGACGTTCCCCTGATGTATCAAGTAGTTGCAGAATCTTTTTTTGCCGCTCTATCAAAAACTGTCCTCGATGCTTTTTTTATTACTATTTTGCCATGGCCTTCACCATTATAGATGAAATTAACATCGAGCGCGCACCTCATTTTCCACTGAAATGCTTCAATCCCCACAAAAAAGGCCGAGCAAAAGAAGCCCGGCCTATTTTTGAACGTTGCGAATTGTCCAATGATTTAGCGCTAAAATCCACAGATTGCCCAGCGGTCGGGCTGTCCGGCTAAATGCTGGACTAAGTTACTCCGCTCCTTCCACTGACTTATTTTGCCTTTTATTTCGACTTCAACTTCATAGGGTACACGAAGGCGGTTTGTCTCCGAATGAAGGATTGGTTTTCCCATGGAAACGATCCGAATTATGTTAATTTCACCAAACATTTCCTTTATTTCGTCAGCGGGTACGCCGGGAAACAATTTACTTGCTTTGTCATAATTCCTGGCAATCAAGGCCTCAAGGAACTGGCGAACCACTTCAACGGCGATTTCTTCATTGCTAAGATTACCTTGAGCCAGTCCTATAGTCATTAGATCAATATGTTCAGCATCATCGGATACGTCCTTAAACATGAACATTTTGGCATCGACCGGTTGATTGTAATCGTAAAACTCCAGCTTTTTCATGTATTCATACTCACCATTACTTAGCTTATAGAGCTCTATTGCATTAACAAGCCTTGTGGCCTGATCAATGTATAGAACCGTACGCTGGAAAGATGAATCATCTTCTTTTGTAGATGTCGCAGTTACAATAATTGGCTCGGCTTTATCGGCGGGCTCGTTGATCTCAAGCTCCACTTTACCTTGCTCCTGTTTTTCTTGTAAACGTGTGACAGCCAGCTTCGGATCGAGATTCTCGATCATCTTACGTACCTGATCCGCCGAAGCTTCATCTTCTGCCGTAGTTAAGATATTTTTCTCTCTAAGCCATTCCTGCTTCTTGCCGTCCTTCCATATTACCTCTCTTGGGCCATCACCTGGGGCCATCCAGTCGGGCAGATTAAGTCGCATATTTTTGGGCTGGCCGTCCTGAGCGAATTCAATCCAAAACTCTACCGGCTGATCCTCGTGCGATGGGGTAATAGCTCTAATATGAAGATATTGCACACTATGGCTGGCCTGAATAGTTTGCTCAAAAGCATAAGCTGTCGGCACGGACTTATCAAAAATTGTCATCGAAAATACTACTGCTAATACTATCACCGCCGCAGCGGCGAGTTTTGTTATTGGACTTTTCATGATTATTCTCCATATATTCTGCTCTGTGGCAGATGTTTTTTTGTTTTTCGATTTTTCAAATGCCTCGATGACATCACCAAGAACGGAGTTGTCTGTTTTGGCATTTGTATCGATGTTTATATTCTTAAGTAACTTTTCTATATTTTCTGCCGGTCTCATAATTTCACCTCACTATTCAAAATTGACCGCAGTTTATCCAGCCCATAACGGTACCGGCTCTGGACTGTATTAATTGAAGCGCCCTGCAATTCGGCAATTGCCTTAAATTTCATTTCACCCTGAGTATGCAGGATTATTACTTCTCGCTGCTGATTCGGAAGCTGTGCCATCGCGTTATTCAAAAGCCTTAATCGTTCGCTGTCGATAATCCATTGTTCCGGCCTTTCTAAATTGGACGTCTCAGTCCGGGTTTCGTCCTGTCCGACAACTTCCCGCCGCTGTCCGGTTTTATTTGCGTTTCGTACACGATTAACTACACACGTTGCCAGATAGCTCTTGAAATTGCCGCTGAGCCTTAATTTCTCGGTAGATTGGGCAATTGATACGAAACAATCGTGCACAATATCTTCGGCGGCGGCCCTGTCGTTCAGCAGACCCAATGCCAGCCTGAGCAGATTATCCTTGTACTTCTTATAAATACGGCCCAGAGCTTCGCTGCTGCCGTGCTTTATTCTCCATATAAGCAGCTTATCTTCTATCATCTAAATCCTGTACGTTTTTCTCCTGGAACGACCGTTCATCACCTGTAACACAATCGATCTAACCATTTTAGTCTAAATAAAATCAATTCTCTCACAGATTATTACAGACTCAGCGCAGATTATAGGAATATCTTCTGCGAAAATGAAAAATGTTGTAAAAAAAACCTTTAAAATTGTTGTCTTTAATAACCTATCAAAAAGCTGCAAATAACTTATATCAGGTCGCTATTCCGTGACTTTCTCGGCGTTACGTCATAAAGTGGCCCCCAAAATCTGTCGATTCACAACTTATCAAGTCACCAATGAGAAAAGTAAGAGATTTGAAGGGTGTTCATAATGGATAAGACTGACGAGCGAAGAACTGAACAAAGATTACGTTATTATTGGCCTATCTGGTTTGCTGAGAACTTTGATGATGCACTTGCTCAGGGGCAGATGGTTGACGTCTCAAGCAGGGGTGCCGCTTTTACCTGCTACGCCAACGATGGTTGCCCCTACCCAGGCCAAAATATAACCGCTCGTTTTAGCGTCCCCCATTATGGCCCGGATGATTCATTCGATATGGCAAATTTTACACGCTCGGCACATGTTTGCCGGGTGGAGAATGTAAATAGCTTTTTACGCCGTATTGCCGTTCAGTTCGCTGATCCGCTGCCTTTTAATCCAGGCGAACAAAACGCTGCCGATTCGTACGCACAAGCACAAAGTAATTGACCACTGAGCTTGTCCGACAAACGTAAGAGGCAGGGCAATTTTCTAATATGCCTTGAAATTCCTCATCCAATGCGGCCAGTCACTATCCTGGGCCCCGCCCGCCGCCGTCCAGAAGCCGTTTCTGTTGTACTCGCGATGCCAATTGAGCTTCCATAGCTCTTTAAGCCCGACCTTTCTGACAGACCAGTCCATGAAAAGCATATTTATTGTCCCGTTGTGCCTGTCGATACAGAAATGCTTCATTTCATGGGCGGCGCCCGACCAATCATCCTGAACCTGGGGAGGAGTTATCCGGTTGGATCCGGAGCTGCCGTTTTGATAAAAGGGCCCGCCTCCTCTCCACATCGTATCGGCAAAAATGGGTATCTCGTTTCCCCCCTTGGCATCCATTGTCTTCCAGTTCCATTCAACCGGACGGCTCTGAATCTCGCTCTGTCCCTGCCGTCCATTAAAAAGCCAGCAATTCGCACCATAACTGGCTTCCTCTTGCCTGTTCTCTGTCCCCCCTGTACCCATGATATAGGTCTTAAACGCCCCCCCATGGCTAACGTAATTTGCCCCTTCCGACAGTCTCTTCTTGGCCATCGGACATATCAGAATGCCTGCTTTTGTCTGGTACAAATGCCGAAGTGGTACTACCCAGTTCCCGCGAGGCCAGCCAGTGGAGCCTTGGCCCTCCATGCAGAAATAGCCCTCGTTGTCCTGGCAATACATCGACCAGATCGAGCCCCATGAGTGCAGGTTCATCTTACACCCTGCCGACCTTGCCTGCTTCTTGGCTCGATTGAGTGCCGGCATCAATATTGCCATCAATAAGGCAATAATGGCGATTACAACCAATAATTCTATTAAAGTAAATCCTCTTGATTTGTTCATAGAACCACCTTCCGTTTTCTATAGACATTTCGTTATAGACCCATATAAAGCTTCTGCGAAGTGGACCTCCTATTCAATATATTATTGTTACTACCTGATTAACAACATTTACCCAGATTATTATACATCAAATCCTCTTATACTGTCAATATAAAAAGCTGGGAAATTCATAGCCCGACTGGCCGGAAAACAAGCCTTTAGTTCCTATAAGGCAGCAGTGAAGGCCAAATGTTATGGTTGCGAAATGGCGATTCGTTCGGCATAACTTTTTACTTGACCAAAAGACGGCTGATTTGGTATAAATATAGTGGATAATGTGTGTGTCCGTTCCGTCGGGCAACTGTGGATTTATGGTTTTTCTCCGGGCACAATTCTTATGTTTTTTGCTGGATTTTGCGTTGTGACAGGCTTGATGCGCAGAATTTAGACTTAATATCGGTTCTTGCAATGAAGGAGGTTGTGACAAGTCTTAAATAAGTGTCATAGGAAGGCACTGAATTTACTGAAAATAGAAATATCAATCGACAGTGTTATCTTAACTTTTAAGGAGGATTATTATGTCTAAGAAATTGATTCATTTGTTCTGTTTCGTTTTGATACTCACCGCGATGCTCCTTAGTATAGTGAACGCTCAGGATGCAGGTCTTATCGGATACTGGAAGCTTGACGATGAGGGTACCGGTACCGCGTTTGATTATTCCGGCAATGACCGCCACGGCACGATAAACGGCAGCCCTCAATTTGTGCCCGGCCTTTTCGGACAGGCTATGGAGTTTACCGGAGACCCGGATTACGTGAATATAGGCGGTTACAAGGGGCTTCTCGGTGGACACGCTTTCAGTATAGCTGCCTGGATAAAGACCAGTGCCAACGGTGAGATTGTCGGCTGGGGTAATAACACCGCTACCGAAAGAGTCGAGTTCCGCGTCAGCGAGTACAGACTCCGCGTCGAGCACGGCTCCGGTAACAGGCAGGGCGATACCGTTGTCGCCGATAACCAATGGCACCACGTCGCACTTACAGTGGAAGAGAACTCCACCATTTCATATCCACAGGTGATACTTTACGTCGATGGCGAAGATGATACAAGGACCGGTACGGATGTTGATGCCTTCAATATCGTCGAGAACTTTGACCTCTCAATAGCACGCCAGTACAATGGTGCAAATAGATGGTTCATTGGGCTGATGGACGAAGTTCGCGTGTATGACAGGGTACTGTCGGCCGAAGAGATAAGGAATCTGGCTGTCCCTCCAATGGCCCATAAACCTGTCCCTGCGGATGGGGCCGTACATTCGGACACGTGGATAAGTGTTGACTTCTCGCCTGGCGGTGGTGCGGCTTCACACGATGTGTACTTCAGTGAGAATTTTGCCGACGTAGATAGCGGGGCCGAAGCAGCCTTCCTTGGCAATCAAAACGATACAAATTTTGTCGTTGGATTCGCTGGTTTTCCTCATTCCGAAGGCCTGGTGCCCGGCACCGACTACTATTGGCGGGTCGATGAAGTTGAGGCCGACGCTACGAAACGCAGAGGTGATATCTGGAGTTTTACTATTCCGGCCTTTACCGCTACAAAACCAAACCCTCCTGATGGCGGCAGATTTGTGGCTCCCGATGTAACTCTTACCTGGATGCCGAGTATCGATGTGAAATTTCATAATGTGTTTTTCGGTGACAACTTTGACGACGTGAACAATGCCTCCGGAAGACGCCCCAATGCAGATGCAGCCTATGATCCCGGGCCTCTTGAGTTTAATAAGGTTTACTACTGGCGGGTTGATGAATTCGGCGGCACAACTACACATAGAGGTGATGTATGGAGCTTTAGAACAGAACCTGTTACACCCATTTATGCCCCCGACCTTGTCGGCTGGTGGAAGCTTGATGATGATGGTTCTGGTTTCATAACAGATTCTTCCGGCTATGGCCATCACGGCACACTCGGCGGGGACCCGTTGTGGGTGGCCGGCTTCGACGGAGATGCCCTGGAATTTGACAACGCCGGTGACTTTGTCAGCATAGATGGTTACAAGGGTATCATGGGTACGAATCCTTTCACCATAACTGCCTGGATTAAAACCGCAACCAATGGTCAGATGATAAGCTGGGGCGGCACCGGTGCCGGCCAAAGAGTCGAATTTCGGGTCAACAGCGGCAGACTGCGCTTTGACACAAGTGGGGGTAATGTCCAGGGCGATACCGATGTGCTTGACAACCAATGGCACCACGTTGCACTCACAGTACAAGCAAACGCAACAATCTCAAGTGGAGATGTTTCATTCTACCTGGATGGTCAGGATGATACCAGAACCAGTTCAGACACTGATGTGTTGAATCTCACTTCCAATTTCGATGTCCAAATAGGTCAGATGTATGACCTTAGCAGCTCGAGATGGTACATCGGTTTGATAGACGATGTCCGAATCTACAGTAAGATTCTGACGCCCGAAGAGATTGAAAAAACTATGGCCGGAGACCCAAGGCTTTCCTGGGACCCGAAGCCCGCTCACGCTTCAATGCCTAATATCGATGACATCGTGCCCCTGGGCTGGTCTCCGGGGGATTCTGTCGCTTCACACGATGTGTACTTCGGCACCGATAAAATAGCAGTGACCGATGCCGGTGCCTCCGATACAACCGGCATATATCAGGGACGCCAGAATAATACCGAATTTTTACCTTCCGAACGCCTTGAATACAACCAAACTTACTACTGGCGAGTCGATGAGTATAATGCCGACGAAACTGTCAGCAAAGGAAGGCTCTGGAGCTTCACGGTAGCCGACTTTATTGTGGTGGACGATTTCGAAGATTACAACGACTATCCACCTGACAGGATATTCGAAGCATGGCAGGATGGATGGGATAATCCGACAGTAAATGGCGCTCTCGTTGGTTATGCCGACCCACCGTTTACCGAGCAAACCATCGTTCACGGCGGTGCTCAGGCAATGCCGCTTTTCTATGACAACAATCTCAAGTACTCAGAAGCAACCTTATCTCTAAACACTAAAAGAGACTGGACCAAACAGGGTGTTAAAACATTGTCACTATGGTTCAGAGGCTATCCGGATTCTTTCAGCACCCTAACGGAACAACCTGCGGGCACTTACACAATCACCGCCCGCAGCGGAGACATCTGGGGTCAAAGCGACAGTTTCCATTATGTCTTCAAGCAGCTCTCCGGGCCCGGTTCAATTATCGCAAAAGTAGAAAGCGCAACTAATACCAACGCCAGTGCCAAGATAGGAGTGATGATTCGTGATACGCTTGCTCCGGATTCGAAACACGCATTTACATTCATGAGGCCGGATGGCGGTATCAGGTTCAACCGTCGAATGGAAACTTTTGGAACCACTACGAATTCGGTTGAAAATGGATTGGAATTCCCCCGCTGGGTGAAGCTGGAGCGTGATGCGGCCGGTACATTTACCGCCTCCCACTCATCCAACGGGACCAACTGGGTGCCTGTGAATGATTTAAACCTTGGCTCGAGTGCCAGCGTACAGATGAATGCTACCGCCTATATAGGCCTGGCGGTTTCCAGCAATAACACAGAAGAAACTATTGAAGCGGTATTCTCAAACGTCAGCACCACAGTTAACGTCACAGGCCAGTGGCAGTCACAGGACATCGATATACCCCGCAACGACAATGAGCCGATGTATGTAGCTGTTTCTAATACCGGCGGTAATCCTGCTGTTATGTACCATCCTGACCCGGCTGCAACACAGATAGCGACCTGGACCGAGTGGAATATCGACTTGCAGGAATTTGCCAACCAGGGTATTAACCTGTCAAATGTCGATAAGATTTCTATCGGCTTCGGCGACAAGAATAATCCGCTCCCCGGCGGAGCAGGTACGATGTACTTTGACGATATCAGGCTCTACAGGCCGCGTCCGCAGCCATAGCCGTAAGCAGAGATTTACCTGATAAGCAAAGGAAATTCGGGGCTTATATCGTTTCATTCGGTATAAGCCCTTTTCTTAATTGATAATACTCTTTCGAAATCCTTTGCAAAATGTCATTTGACGCCGGGGCGGGCTTCAAATATAATATCTCGAAGTTTTTAGTTTATCAGAGTATTCGAAATATTTATTTGGAGAATATATGCTGGCCACTGCCAATGCCACTGTAGCTGACCTTCTTAGGCCCTCTGAGAAAACGTCTGCCGCCATTTATGATATTACTCTGGTTATTGGCGGTTCTCTGCTCATTGCCTTGTGTGCCCGTATTACGGTACTGTTGCCTTTTAGTCCCGTCCCCGTTACCGCTCAGACCTTTGCCGTGCTGATGATAGGAGCATTGCTTGGCGCTAAGCGCGGGGGCCTTGCCGCTCTGGCATACATAATTGAAGGTGCCCTGGGCCTGCCGGTCTTCGCACTTGGGGGCGGTCCTGCCGTACTGCTGGGCCTGACCGGCGGGTATCTGATTGGTTTCATACCTGCCGCTTACGTAACAGGGTTCCTGGCTCAAAAGGGCTGGGACAGGCGAATCGGCACAACCGTTTTGGCGATGATTTTCGGCAATATTATCATTTATGCTTTCGGCTTGCTCTGGCTGTCCCGCCTTATGGGCATAAGCAAATCTGTCCTGACTACGGGCTTATATCCTTTTATTGTAGGTGACCTTGCCAAGATAGTATTAGCGGCCGCTGTTCTGCCGGCTGGCTGGAAATTGCTTAAATTTGGCGGACTTGACGGCAAAAGACGATAAATAAAAATAGATGAATTATTAATATTCGTTTAGGTCTAAAATTATTGGGGAATAGTGTAACGGTAGCACGACTGACTCTGAATCAGTTAGTCCAGGTCCGAATCCTGGTTCCCCAATTGGTTTTAACCTGATACTTTTGACATTGGTCTCAAGCATGTTTTAAGTAAACCGCTTTTTCGGCGATATTACAGCCGAAGCAAACGTTTTTTCAAGCCGGAGGTTATTTTATGAAGACCGTTATTCTCTGCGTCGGTATTTCTTTATTATTTTTAGGCATAGTCAACAATGCTCCCGGTAATGACAACGCACTTGCAAGAAAATACAAAGGCGATAAAGGCATCGAGAACGACCCCGATGTGATATTTGTCGAGAATTTTGAGGAAGGTTCCCTGGACGCCGTGAAATCACACTGGGAGAGCGTTCAGAATCTCGAAATTATGTCGCTTTCCACCGATATACCCCGGGGCAGTGACGGCAAACATTCACTTTTAATGACGCACATCGGCGGAAAAAGTAACGGTGCCCATTTATACAGGCGTCTCTTGCCCGGCTATGAAAAGCTCTACGTTCGCTTTTATGTAAAGTTTGACCCCGACTGCTACCCGATACATCATTTTTTCCATGTCGGAGGCTACAATCCTTCAACCTCATGGCCTCAGGGAGGCGCCGGTATCCGCCCGGCCGGCAGCGAACGGTTTACCACAGGAGTCGAGCCGTTCGGTACTAAATGGCAATGGGATTTTTATTCCTACTGGATGGATATGAGGTCTTCGCCGGACGAAAAATCCTGGGGACACGATTTCATCAACGACCCCCGCCTAAAAGTTCAGCGGGGTAAATGGATATGTGTCGAGTTGATGATGAAAATGAACGCACCCGTCACCGAAAGTAATGGCCAACAGGCACTATGGATAAACGGTAAGCCCTGGAGCAGGGACGGCCAGATAATAAGCTGCCTTGGAAAAGGATTTCCGAAAGGCAAATGGGTATGGGACAGCTTTAATCCGGACCCCGAAGGTGTACCGTTTGAGGGCTTTCAGTGGCGCAGCACAGAGGAATTAAAGCTGAATTTCCTCTGGGTCCTTCTCTATATCACCAAAGCACCACCGGGCCACGTCAGCAGGGTTTGGTTTGACAATATTGTCGTCGCAAAAAAATACATCGGCCCGATGAACCTTTCTCCGTAAGCATCTTTGGCCGGAATTACCAATAACTAATTACAAATCGAACTCAGCAATAACAGGCACGTGGTCACTTGGTCGCTCTTTGAGGCGTATTTTTTTGTCAATATAGCAATTAGTGCACTTTTCCGCCATGGATTCTGTTGCCAATATATGGTCTAACCGCCAGCCGATATTTCGTTCAAAGGAATCTTTTCGCCTGTAATCCCAGAATGTATATTCCCCCGACTTATGGCAGTGCATTCTGAACACATCGACAAACCCCCAGCGAACTACATTTTCAAGTGCCTTGCGGACCTGCGGATGAAAACAGACATGCCCTGACAAGTTTGCAGGATCATAAACATCTATTTTCTCCGGTGCTACATTTAAATCTCCTACCCAGATTACAGGCTCGCCGGGTTGAAAATTCTCTTCAAAAAACTTCAGCAAACGGCCGAACCACTCCAGCTTATATTCGAACTTTTCAGACTCCGCCGAATAGCCTTGTGGTATATATGTATTAACGATATTAACGCCGTTAATTTCCGCTTTAATCAAACGAGCTTCATCCTTCGGCTCATCATCGAAGCCGCATTTAACCTTTGTAATTTCATTTCTGCTGAAAATTGCCACCCCGTTATAACTTTTCTGCCCCTTAAAGATCCATCTATACTCTGTCCCGTCAAAAGCCCCGATTGGAAAATCATCATTCTGAACTTTGGTCTCCTGAACGCATAGAATATCCGGCTGATTTTTATCCAGCCACTCAAGGACAATATTCATCCGGGCGCGGATTGAATTGACGTTAAAACTGGCTATTTTCATTAGAAATACCCTTTTTTTAGTAAATAGATTCGACCGAACTGATAAATTTTATAATTAGCTTTCAACGATATTGCCGATAATAAATATAATATTATCAGAAATATGTCTTTTTTTACAGCCATATTCCGCGATAGTCTACAATAAGGCCTATCGCAGATTAAGGAGAATTTGACAAAATGGTTAAAAGAATAATTCTCGGGCTTGCTTTATTTATTTTAGTCTTTTCTTTGGCAAGCTGCCAGACTGTCCAGGGTATAGGTAACGATATTACGTGGATGGGCCAGGCGGGAGCCGAGATCATGGAAAAATAAACTAACTTACCGTTTCGGCCATTTGAGTCGATTGTTCCAGCTTAACGCCGTTATCAGGCCTTGCATTATCGGACAATAGCTTTTCGATTCTGCTGGCTTAAGTCAATTCTTCCGGGCGATAAAATTATCCTGCATACATGATACACGCGTATCCCGGGTCTGTTTTTTTTAGACATACTCCATATCGATAGTCGCAGAATGTCCCGGCATCCAAAAAACAGGGATTTTCTCGGATTTTGTTACTCGGCAAATATACGTTATATTTTATGTATGAGGGTGTTATTGAGTATAATTCCGGCCTTAATAATGTTGTTTTTTTACGGCTGTCAGAACCATATAATTCCTGCAAATTCTGACTTGCCACAGGATGAACATACCAATATTTGTCTGCAGGATTGCGAAATACATGTTCAAAGCAGAATTCCCCGCATCGACTCATTAGGAATATGGGAATGCTATATAGAAAATGATATCAATCCATCTTGTCGGTTCTACTTTGATAATGGCAAGCTAAAGAAGTGGGGGCATTAAGGTATTCAACAACAGCGACCGGTATTCCTGATATACTTGATTGATATTTTCCGTAGGCTCACTCTTATAAGGACTCTTGGCATTCTATAATAACAAAATTCCTGCCGAAGTGTATCTCACCCCAGACTCTGCGTAAGATTACGGTTTCTCCGAGTTTCAAAATATGTTCTGTGGATGGGTATCGAGTTTAAAAGCCCCTGCTTCGAGGAACAGAGGATAGGAGTGAATTGAAGCTGGGGCTTAATTAAGAATAAAAACATCCATGCTTTTTACTCTCTTTATTGATAACTCTATAATACTATAATACACTATATACACATGCTAAGTGAACGGGGAAAATCCTCGATTTGGGGTATGAAATTCCTCGAAAATATTAGCAATAGGAGTACCTCTGCCTTGAATGAGGGATTCGAGTTAAGTTCTGGTTGGCAATCAGTGAAATTAAGTGAGATGGCTTAATGATCAAAATGCAGAGGAGCTTCGTATAGATTGCAATGCGGCAGACTCATCACTGGCAAATTCGAATAATGGCTGAATACCGGTTCGCTCAAGAACTTGTAGATTATTCGAGGAAACGGCGCACAAAATGATCTTATGGCCGAAACTATTCAGCAGCCTTTCTAATATAATTAAACTGCTTATGCCTTCAGAAGTCAGCATCTCGACGTTGGAGAAATCTATAATTACGTCACAGGTGCATTCACTGCTTAGGATATCGTTTATGGCTACAAGCTCATTTTTCAATTGTGGTTCTTGTAAACAAACGAAGAAAACATTGTCCTGAAGGTGTTCAATCTCCATTTTTGATGTCCCTCTTTTATAAAAAGATATATTTAGTTAATTTCAAACGAATTATCGGAACTGCCTGTTCGTTGAAGCCGTCCCTTTTATAAACTATAGTATAAGAATCGGAAAATCCAAATGACAATAGGCTAATAAATGCGGTATTTTTGGGCTAAATTTATGCCGAAACGAATCTGTGATGAGGTCATAGGAGATATACGAGATTCTGGCTGATAGCTGATATAATGAAATAAGGGCTGTGAACAATATCTTTATTGTTCACAACCCTTAGGAGTCGGTTGATAACTCAACCAGCCGGTTCCAGGCCAGCTTGCAGAGCAATCTCAACTTGGTCTGTTGAGCTGACGAGCCAGAGCCAGGCCTTGTTGTTTATCTCAGCAGTGTCAGTGCCATCTGAGGCATTGTGTTGGCCTGTGCCAACAT
>JACNGQ010000361.1 GCA_014384025.1 Planctomycetota bacterium
TCATGCTTTGATTAACGAAAGACGGGGAAATGACACATAGTCGGATGACTACGCGTTTTTTTTGTTCACCGGCCGGAGATTTGATTTCGAAAATGGTCTTTACTATTAGCGTGGCCGGTATTATAATCCGTATATTGGCTGGTTTTTTCAGGCCGGGGAAAAATAAGCGAGTGAAAAGAATGAGGAAAACGAGATACAACGACTACCGATGGAAAGAAATCCTTCGAGGTTCCCAACTCGGTGTATATCCGCTCAGGCTTGTGTGGATTCTTTTGCTTACTCTCACAGGACTGAGCCTTGGCTGTAGCCCCAAGCCGCCCGACATTAGTACGTGCACACGTATAGAAGTCCGCTACACAAGGGGAGCGCTCATTCACTTCATTCCCGACACAGCCGGGCAGAATAGCCTATTGAGCAAGGAGGAGAAAAGGTACATAAAGTCCTTCGACACGTGGACGGTGACCGATCAGCAGCTAATCAAAGCATTTATGTATGATGTTAGCCAGGGAACCTACCACCATAACGTACGAGGTACTAATACACCAGGTGGAGTGCAGGTGACATGTTATCGAGGCAGTAAACGCGTGGCATCCTTTATGGTATACAGCATGAGCATAACCACCGAAGACAAGAACGTATTCATGTATTCGCCGGGGATGCCGGACCTGGCGATCCTTGCGCCTCCAGGGGTCAAACCCCTGGAAGCACGATGGAAGTGCGCGTTGAACCTCAGTAAGCTGCTTTTTGAGGGCCTTGCACACAGGCCGGGCCGGCTTTACCCTGACCCGAATCAGTGGTGTGATGTGATTGTGGAGTATTTACGTAGCCGGAACGTCAGCTATACCTATTTGAAGGACACACCGGAATATCTGCGCTCTGACGCGTCCATTGCGAGGATGTTTGCATGCCCGAGCATACACGTATCTACCGTGGTTAGTGACGCTCGTGCCAACCTGGCAAAGCAGAAGGTGCTCATATGGAGATCCGATTATGCGATGAATCCTAATTGCGAGCCAAACTCTCCTCCTGATACGGTGCTTTTATTTGAGACAAAACCAGGCTGGAATCAGCACGGTGGGCCGGAATTATTTACTTTCGATAATCACGACCCAAAGGGCGGGTGCGTCCTCTTAAACGACGGCACCCTAAAGTTCATCCGCACCAAAGAAGAACTCCAGCAGCTTCGATGGAAATAAGAGGCCGGGGAAATATAAGCGAGTGAAAAGAATGAGGAAAATACAATGAAAGTAACTATAAATAAGGTTCTTAAAATTTTTATTGGCTTGTTCATAGCTTTCACCATTGGCTTGGCTCTTCTATATCTCACACCCCATGGGAAATTTTTCAGACTTTTAATGGTACACGCCCAAAAGGATCGGCAAAAGAAGGTACGTCTGTTGTCTGAAACAGACCATCAGGCGCTTCTGGAAGCTTGCAGAGAAATATCACGAGAAATCTTCGCAGGAAACCTGCCACCCACCCGCTACCTAATTCGCCCGGAACCTGTTCCCGAGATATCACTGTTTCCTCAACTCATTCTGGACGTAGAGCCGATGTTCATTCAAACAAAGAGTGATGGGCGCGTAAGCGTGGGAATGCAGGGAGGATGGCACCATTATGGAGTAACAGCATATCCTGAGGGCTTTGAAAAGCCTTCCAACAGTTTTAAGTATGGAGACAAAAAAATCATCGATGGATTATGGTATTACGAAGATGGATACAATCCCAGATACAATAAGTGGATTGAGAAAATGATACAAAAAGGCAAAAAAAGCAATAAGGTTCATCAATGACGATTAATAACCAGCCGGTAGAGAGCTGTTGTATTATGGATTATTTCTTTTCTGTCTTTTTCAAGTCTGCGTAGCTTATAAGTTTGATGCCTAATTTATTGATTGTTCTTTTGACATCGGGGCTTATGAAAATCTCTGTTACGGCATCACGGTCCTCGGCTACATTATAGTATCCCTTATGGCCGATGGCGCTCATTTCCAGCGTATCGAGGCCGGGGTGTTCTACGAAAAGATAAGTACCCGGTTTCAATCCTTCTAAGTTTTGTATAAAACTTTTGATTCGCTCTTTTGCGGTTACTCCTTTTAATCCGCCGAACCCTTTTATGCCATAATCAGAAGTTGAAATATCGAGATTGTATTCCTTTGCCAATCGCAGGTAAACTTCTCTAACTTTAGGGTCCCAGCCGGAACAACCCATATGGCAGGTCAGGTGACTGACATGCGGGACTTTGCGTTTTGCCAGCTCAATTTGTGCCCGCATTTCCTTCTCGATTTCCTCAATTTTCCAGGCGGCTTCTTTTAAGGCGGTGCCGGGTGGAGAATCCTTACGCCGCCAAATCGTGGGATAGAAATAACCATCAGCATCGGTTAAGCCCGGGGCTTTCGTCAATGGCCGCCATTTGATATTCTCCCATTCGCTGGTAAGAGTAATATGGACACCGACATCAAGACCCGGGTTTTCATTGAGCAGCTTTACGGCCTCGGGAAACCAGCCGCAGGGTACCATGAGTTCCACTGTCTTCATTATGCCCTCTTTGTAAGATTGAATACACGCAACATTAGCCGCATGAGAGGAGCCGATATCATCTCCACGAACTATTAAAAAGATATCTTTGTCCTGCCCGGGATTTTGAGCATACAGGCCGTTCAAATTCCCGGCGGTAATAACCAATAAAGACAGGCATAACAAAAAGGCATATCGTGAATTCATTTTCGACTCCTCATATCAATTAAAATCTTTTCACATTCATCCCATAAATCCATAGATTCAACGTTGCAACCTGATTTATTGTAGCAAAAAACGCTTTTTCGTCAAGCATTTCCACGACCCCAGTTTGCAATTTTTATTGGCTGTCATCAATTCGGCAGGCCTTGAAGCTAATACTGCCGAATTGTAAACCATAACTTGCCTCCGTATATTCTTACGACAGTTCAAAACCCGGCAAATAAGCCTGCTGAGGGCTGCCAATCATACGAGGTGAGCCGCGTGCTGTCCCACAGAGTAGCATAACACTAAAAGCATCCAATCGGCTGAATAATACGCCACGCAGCAATGTAAACAGTCGGCTGAATGTGCCTTTCCATTGTCCAAGATAACCTATAAACCGTATTAAAACATATGCCAGCATTGCCATCCATACTTGCCATAGGATTGCGTTTCGGCTATGTCCTAAAAAATCTCCCAGTTGTAAAGTCTGTTTTATCTGCTTGAAAAAGACCTCTATACCCCAACGACACTTGTACAGATCACAAATACTGCTCGGTGCCCAGTCTGTATTGTTCGTGATAAATGACATCATTTTTTTAACGCCATTGATTTCCACTTCGGCTGTAACTAAACGCAATCTCTGTGGATATGCCTGGCGACTTTTCGGCGTTTCAAGTTCGATTAAAACATCACTAATAACATCGCCCTTTGGTTGTGTAAGCTGCTTAACAATACGATATCGCATGTTGTCTTTGGCTCGCGTAACCCAGAAAACGCCTCGCTTGTCAAGGTCAGCGAGATGTGTAAAATCCACATAGGCTTTGTCAAACACCGCTATTTCGCCACTTTTGAGATTTAGACAAAGCCGATAAGCTTCGGTGGAGTCGTGCGTAGATGCCTCTTTGACGATGGCAAATTGAGGTAGAAATGTCTGGAGATTAAGCTGCATATGACACTTTGCCGCAGCTTTACGCCTGCGATGTTTGGCCCAGTCAATACAGTTGGCAACAAGCTGAATCGTTGTCGAATCAATCGCATAGATGGCTCGCTTGAACCGTCTTGGCAGACCGGAGTATTTGTGGTTACGTCCGAAACCTGGGTACTTCTTTTGTATATGGGACAGCACATCCCAGAAAAGAGCTTGAGCCATAGCGGGGTCTCGAACCTTGTTTGCATGTGATAGGCCGTTTCTGCTCGGCGGTGTTGCACGACGAATCGTAGTCAAAACTCCCGAATGATTACGCAGTGTATCAGCCACATCATTGAGCGAAAGACTGTGTGCAATCTGGACATGCAGCATCGCAACGATATGTGACCAAGGCGAAAAAGATCGTGCTTTCTTGTCAGTTCCGAAGGCTCTGGCAAGTTTTGGTACGAGATGAGCTGGAATATATTGGCATATTTGCGTAAGAATGGTATATTCATGTTTAGCGGGTTTCATGAGTTACTCCTAATTATTTGGTGACATTAGTGTAACTCAGATCCCGCTATTTTAGAAGAACGCTCTCATATTTGATTTGCTGTGGGATGGCTGTGAAATATTGTTTTTATATCATCTGCTCCATAATTTGGTATATCTTCTTCATCGATAACTGAACTAATTATTAAATTTGCCCTACTTTTTCTATATCTTGGCATACCTTTACTATTAAAATATATTTCAACCCACTCTTGACCTTGTTTATCGAAGGTAGGTTTTCCATCATCTTGATTTCTAAAAAATTCTTCAATCTGAAATCTATATGGGAATGCTCCTTTCAAAATAACATCATCAACTAATTCAGAATTTTTAAAGGTCATTTTTTCAGTAACAATTTCTAATTTAACTTCATCTCCAACTACATTTTCAAAAACTGCATCTTTAACTCCTTTAATTTTACAACCAGCCTTAAATTTTATTTCACATATAGGATTTCCTGGGTTTGGTCTGTTAAAACAATAATGTTCAAGGTCATTTAATTTATTTGGAAAATTCTTTCCGAAACAACTTTTAACAATTTCTGCGTTTCTTCCATAAGCTAATATGTATTCATGGTTTTTAACAATCTTTCTAAAACCTTTTGTACTGCCCTTATTAATCCAAACTAAACAACCTCGGTCGAGACAATTTTCTTCACCAAAAATTTCATTCATTATCATGCGTAGGTTATGAATTTCGTTGTCATCTATTGAGACGAAAATAAGTCCATCATCACGGAGCAAATTTCTTGCAAGGAAAAGCCGCGGATACATCATTGAAAGCCAGTTTGAATGAAAATGACCGGAGTCCTTGCTGTTCTTTCGCCAAAAACCATCTTTAATCAGATTACCCTCTGCGTCCTTATCACCGATTCTTTGAAGATAATCTTCTTTCGATTCTGCAAATCTATCGGTATATATAAAACTGTCGTTGCCCGTATTATAAGGCGGGTCGATGTAAATCAATTTTATTTTATTGTAATAGCTTTTTTGCAGGACTTTCAGGATTTGTAAGTTATCGCCCTCGATAAATAGATTTTCAGTAGTATCAAAATCAACACCGTCCGTTTTGCAAGGTATTAAAGTTGCGGTCGTGGATTCCTGTATATGACGAAAACAAATGCTTTTACCCGCCCAATTAAGGCCGTATCTTTCAACTTCCTCAGATACTTCTTCTCCCAAAGATCGCCGAAGTTTTTTTACATCTATTTTCCCCTCAGTAAAAGCCTCTGGGCACATAGTTTTCAGTAACTCAAAAACCTCCTGTTGCGTATTATATGAGTTCCCGTCCATTTTCATAACCGTACTTTTGTGCTCCTTTGACTTGCTTTGTTTGCTTCCCTTTGCCATTACGCCATTCCCAAAATTATCCCTGTTTTATGCAAAATCTCTCAAAAATCCCTCAATTTATCCCATAGGGAAAAACAAAAACTACTACTCTTTTTAAACAAAATCAACCAAAAACTTGCCCCGTTAGATAATTACGTCTATCTAATCGGGGTTCACCCAAAATCCCTATTAATCTCAAATCTAACTCAAAACTCAACACTCAAAACCCAAAACTAACGAAAATTCCTCGAATGTTCGTTCAAAAACGCTCACTGTTAAAAACAAAAATAAAATTTTTCAAAATTTTTTATCT
>JACNGQ010000165.1 GCA_014384025.1 Planctomycetota bacterium
AATCGTCGGCAGCACGATGCTGTTCACCATTCCTTCCATAGCGAAGATGGATTCAATCGCGCTGGAAGCCCCCATAGCATGTCCAATAAGGGATTTATTGGCCGTAACCGGCGGCAACGTGTCACCAAATATGGCCTTTAGTGCATGATATTCCACCTCATCACCGACTTTGGTTGATGCGGCATGAGCATTTACAACATCAATATCATGAGATGTTATACCGGAATTGTCAATACATCCGGCAATACATCGGGTTACGGTCTTAAGATTAGGGGCGACAAAATGATAGGCATCTGAGGTCATTGCCCATCCGGCTATCTCGATCTCAGAATTCAGACCATGGGCTGCGGCAAACTCCTTTGTTACGATAATTATACAGCCAGCACCTTCAGAGACCACAAATCCTCTTCTATCAACCGAAAACGGACGGCTGGCCCTGCTGGCAGGTTCCTCGACCTGACCCGGCTTTTCGCTATAAGCACCTTTCATGGTCGCAAATCCGGCGACGATGGGCTCCACAAGGGCAAAATCGACGGCACCGCAAAGAGCCACATCGGCTTGGCCCTGTTCCAGCAACATCGCTCCGATAATCATGGATGTAACTCCGGTGGCACAGGCCGTAACGGTAGAGGTGATCGGACCGGTAGCCTGGGTTAAAATGGAAATTTTGCCGCCCACCATATTAATACACGAATTCGGATTTGTATAAGGAGGCGGCAGTTTGTTCTCAGCGATCATGCGCCGGTCGGCTTTTAGAACAGCATCCTGTCCTCCCACCGCTGAACTGAATGTAATCGCAACCCTGGACGACAATTCCGGTGTTATTTCTACGCCGCTTTTCTTAAGGGCCCGGTGAACCACCAGCATTGCGTATTTGAAAATAGGAGAGGGCCATAATGCCAGATTGCGCGGACTCAGAAAAGGGTATAGCCCCGTGTCGATGTCATCCACTTCGCCGGCAATGCGGACAGGAAAATCATCTGTAAGTGCAAACCTTGTAAGTTCACCAATGCCGCTCTCACCCTTGAGTGCCAGTGCCCATTGGGTCTCCATATCGGTTCCCAGCGGTGAAACCGCATCATATCCGATGACTACAACTTTTTTAGAGGACATAAGCAGTCGTCTTGAAATTTCTATCCCATTAGCAGGAAAATTAGTGAAGCTCCCCGACTTAAAAGTCGGGGCATTCTGGCATGTTTTCGTAAATTTTGATTCTTGTCCAATTTAGTTGAACAAAAGCCTGCCTGCCGCAGACAGGGGTTCGAGGATTCAAGGGTTAAAAGGTCTCACTTTAAGTTCTTTTACCAGGGAATAAACTGATAAAGCTTAGCGAACATCTCGTAGACTTCAATCCAGTTCTGAATGTCTTTGCTCGTGCGAATGTGTTCCCGCTTATTCACCATCACCCAACTCATATGGGCAGCACCATCTTTACAGATTGAGCAATCTCTGGTTTCCGAAGTACAGCAGCGATGCATAGTTTTCAGATCAGACGCCCACCGGATAAATTCTATCAAACGTTTAGGGCGCGGATTTCGCTTATCCAATGGCTGGGTGACGGAAGGACATTCGTTCCAGCCAAATGTACGTTCAAACATTTTTCCTGTCGTAATAATTTTATGATAGTATTTAGAGGAAATGACGGTGTCCGGGTATTTGTCCAGCATCTTATCCATTTCAACCCGCAGGGCATTGAGCTGCTCCGGTTTCCAGTTAAAGCCATCTACACCTTCATCATTGGAGAGCAGCTGCATGTGGACTTTCAGACCAACACCACTTATTTTCCGTATAATGCGTTCAATTTTGCCAATCTGTTTTGGGGTAAGGGTATAAAGATAATAAACATTAGGATCTCCTTCATAATTCTTGCTGGAAATACTGAAGGTATCCTTGCCCCTGAGAATCTTTTCATCCTCTTCATCACCCCATAGGGAAATACCCAGCATCATATCCGGGAATCTGTCGCGGGGAATTTTAATAAGACCGTTGGTGGCACAAAATGTCGGCAGCCGTTTGTAAAACGCCTCTACTCGATCCAGATGCAGGGTTGGCTCTCCGCCAATCAGAATGGCAAGATTAACCCCGCGTTCCTTTTCCCTTTCAATAAACGCTTCCCATTTTTTTACATCCATTTCCTCAGCAGCTACCTTGTGCTCGTCGGAAGAAAAAAAGAAACAGCCCTTGCATCGCAAATTACATTGATTGGTAACATCATAGATTGAACTACGAATGTTGAGCTTTGAAATTCGTTTATATCGTTCATACCATTCTTGATCCAGTAATGAACTTACGGTTTTCATTCATCACTCCTTAGAAATCTTTTGATTTTTCGTAATACTTCAGCGCTTTGAAAATATGTAGGATAAGGGCATAATTTTGTCAAATAGCTAAACTATTACGATTTTTCTTGCTACCTATTTTTTCTGTTGATCAGAATCAGGATATCCCATGGCCGGGTGGTGCAACCAGATGATTGCAAAGATTGTCACCTTTTTCATACCTCATCACCCAGACGGCAAGATAGGTGTCGACATAGTCGAGCCAGGCCTTAAAAATATCCGGATCGGTGGCATGACGAAACAATCGGGCCGTAACAACAGCACTGCCGGCAGCATAATGCCGGCAATCAACACAGTCGGTATCCGGTACGCAGCAGGCAACATCTCTATCCCAGGTAAGGTCGGTCCGATACTGTCTGAAAGATCGGCCAAGCCCGATATCGGTAGAGGGATTCATCCTCGGGTATGAACATGAATAAAGGTCATGCAAGCCGTAATGGTGCGTATGAGCTACACTACTATAATACGAAAAGAGTATATTTTCGGGATATTCTAATAATAATTCGATCATAGTCTTGCGAGTATCATTCAGAGATGCCGTTGTTTGACGTAAGGGCCCATCATATCCTACCGGGGCAGAAAATATATTGAAAGTGAGTTTACAGCCGTTCTCGGCCAGGATTTCTGTAACCTCATGGACCTGATCGATATTGTTCCTGGTAAACGTGTAAACAAAAACGGCCCTGGGGTCACCTTCATAATTTTCTATCTGTCTAAGCAGCATGTTTTTTGCGTTGCGGATTTTCAGGCTTGTTTCGTCATTTCCCCAGACCGAGATATGTATTTTATAGTTAATGGCTTCGGGGATTAACTTCAACCCGTTGGATGCAATGGCTCCCAGCGGCATTTCCTGGTAGCAGATTTCACAAAGATCGGGGACCAGGGAAGGTTCTGCTCCGGCAAGCACAACATAGGTAATGCCCCTGGCCTTCTCGTCGCGCATGAGTTTGCTCCAGGCCGTCGGATCTTTATTTTCCCTGGCAAACTGTTTGTCGCCTTCATAATAATAACAGCCTTCACACCTGATATTGCACCGGTTGGTCATGTCATAGGTGGATTCACGCAGAAAAAAATATTTGCGAACCTTTTCCCACCTATCCCGGATTTTTTGATCCGCAAGAATCTCAGAAAACTTCCATTCTCTATTTGATGTGTCTTCCTGTGTAATGGTTTGATTTCCTTTTAAGGCATCCATCCGCCTTCTCCAAATACTTAACTGTCAGAGGTTTAAGATCGATCTTTTAATTTGTTATCAACGTATTCAGAAATAAACCGAATATTTGACAATTTTGGGTAATCGTCCTCATCGATTCGAATTGCGTATTCATCCTGCAACACCAATGCAACAGTCGCCAAATCCATGCTATCAATCCCCACCTCGTCAATCAGATCGATTTCAGGGTCAAATGTTTCCGGTGTAACATCTTCCAGTTTGAGTTCCTGGATCATTATTTGCGCAACACGCAGGATAATTTCATCAACACTACTTTCTATGGACATTCTTATTTATCTCCCTTATCTTTAAGTTATCGTAACCGTCATCACACCGCTGCAGACCATCTCATCCTCAACTATAATGCGGAAAGAATAAGACCCCGTCTCCCCTTTTAAGGGTGTAGCAATGACTCTTAAGCGATCATTGGGTCTGATAATTTGTTTAAATTTCACCCTGTTGATACTTGAAACCTTTAAATTCTGATTGCACGATTGCTTAATGGCATCAAAGACTATACCCAGTTGAGCAATTCCCGGAAGAATGGGCTCTCCTGGAAAATGCCCGCAAAACCAGGGCGAATCTGGCAGCACTCGAATATCGGCGGATATCTCGTTTGAATCGGATTGTCTTACATTTTTTAGTGAGTACCACTGCATAATGTGCCAGTTGCCAGGCCTCAATATCTTCAAAGCGTTCAGTCTTCATAATTCGTAATAGTTCAGCCACAAAGTCACGAAGACACTAAGATTCTAAAATGATTATTTATTTCTTATACAAGACATAGTCAAATAGTTGAGAGGTTAAGTACTTAACTACTCGACGACTTAACAAAATCTGTATGCAAACTTTTGAAATTTAAATCTTTTCTTTGTGACTTGGTGCCTTAGTGGCTGGACTGTTACCATAATTCTTTAACCGTTAACCTGTTTAGTTACGGATATTCAACCGCCAAGCGCAGCCAATATCAGCGGATCAAATACTCCCACAACGGACCGCAATGGCCCCGTTCATATAGTCTGGTAATTATTTTGGCGGTTTCTTTCCCACCTGCACCGATCACCCAGTTAAGTCGTTCTTTTGCCTGTTTTTGAACCCGCCGCATAATTTCATCCACATCAATAGACGGCGAGCGATAAAAAACGGGATCCAGTATACTCACGCCTTTTGATATCTGCCCCTCTTTGATGGCGATATCATACAATGCCGTATATGGGTATATACGTATTCCACAAAAGAAAATTAAAACGGATCGTTTAAGTTTGTCAATATTTAATAGTGTCTCATTGAGCGTATCCGAATTCTCTCCGGGCCCGCCCAACAGGAAATAATGCGCCACATATAGCCCTGCGTCAATGGCAGCCTGATGGGTTTCAAAAACATGCTGAACCCGGAACGGTTTCCGGTAAGATGCCAGCACAGGATTCGACAGAGACTCTGTGCCGAATTCCACATGGGTCAACCCGGCATCGGCCATAATCCGGAAATAGTCCTCAGGCGGCTTGAGCGGCACGAAAAAGGCCCCCCACGGTATGGAGACACCAACTTTCTTAATTGCCCGTGCCACCGCGATACTATGTGAATAGTCCGAATTAAATGCCGAATCCGTAACAAAGAAATATTTTGCCCCGGCTTCTTGTAACCTGAGGGCGGTATTAGCGACCTCCTCCGGGTTTATGCGCCTCAGATTCCGACCTTCCATATGGGGATACGTGCAATATATGCACTTAAAAGGACATCCCCGTTTGGTTTGCAAATTCAGCATGCCACCATTTTGCAGGTAAAACTGGATGTGAGAATGGTTCTCGTTGAAATTCCGGAAAACATTTTCTCCCCAAGGCTCCGGAATTGCATTACGGAATTGCCGGGTAATGACACCTGGAATTGCCGTAGTATCTTCTTGCTTTTCGATAGCATTCAGCAGCAGGGCTAATCGTTCTCCCTCGCCCATAATTCCGTAATCGGCATTCAAGGCATTTATGTACTCGGCAGGAAAAATGGTAAATCCGCTTCCTCCCAAAACCAGCAAGGCACTGGAATGCTTCCGGATCGCTTCGACTATTTCCCTGTATTGCCCGATAAACCCTCTCGGGTCCGTCGCGTCGGTGTTATCAATATTTCGCAGGGAAATTCCGATAACATCCGGTGAAAACTGTCTGATGATTTCTCCCAGCGAATCATAATCCCTAATGCTGTTCATATCCGCTATTTGAACCTGATGATCCGCAACAATGGCACCGGCCACATAGTCAAGTCCCA
>JACNGQ010000231.1 GCA_014384025.1 Planctomycetota bacterium
TTTTCCAATGGCAAGACGGCCAAGGCGGGAGCACCAATACTTTATTACAGAGCAAACGCTCACGGAAAAACAATACATGAGATTTACAATGCTCTGGATAATGACGCCATTGTTAACATAAAACAAGCAGCGGATGCCAAGATTCATCCCTTAGCGAATCCAGGCAGCAATTATCTGTATTTTTACAATTACATCCTGGATCCGAAGATAACGGCGAGACCCTGGCCTTACAGGCCGGATTCTTATATATTGATTTCCGCGGGGGCAGATGGTCTTTACGGGACAGGCGATGATGTTCGCAACTTTGGTCATTAAGCCCTCCATCCACACCCGTTCGAGCAAAATAAAGCTATGAAAAGGTATAAATACAAGTATGGCATAACCCTTGTCGAGATATTAGTTGTGGTCGCTATAATCGCGATACTGGCTACAATGGTAATCGGCATCGCTTCTCGTATTAAAGATCAATCCAAAGAAAGAGGCCTCGAATCTACCTTTACACTGCTGGAATCCGCCCTGCAGGAATATTGCGAGAGCACAGGCAAATTTCCCGAACAGCCAGAAAAGAATGTTGCAAACGCACTCATACATTCGGAATACCTTTATAGAGAGCTTAACCTGATACCGGAGTCCCGGGAGATATTGGGAAGAATCACCGAATCCCTGATAAAGAACGAATACGGAACTATTGATACGCCTCCGGAGATATATGACCCATGGGGGATGGTAATGGATTATATATATGTCGCCGGAGACAATTTTCCGGATATGTTATCGGCCGGGCCTGACAAAATTTTCGGCACTGCCGATGACATAAGCAACAAATAATAATTGGTAAAAATATGAATTATGAATGATGGGCAGACTGGCATAATAACCAAAATTTGACCTGCCCGGATAATGCTATGAATTATAAACCGCAAACTAAAACCGGCTTTACGTTGACAGAGATGGTGGTTGTTCTTGCAACCATGTCGCTGCTTGTCGCTTTTGGTTTGCCGGTTATGCGAATGATTCGTGAATCGTTCGAATCCAAGACCGGCGGCAAAAGCATGATAAGCGCCGCTTTGTCCAGCGCCCGTGCTATCGCGGCGAAGGAACAGCATTACGCCGGAATAAGGTTTCAGCGGGATTCAGCCGGCAATCAATATATGATTTTTATAATACACGATTTTGAAAAAACAGGCCTGAATCCCGGCTTTCGGGCGGTTCAAAATCTCAAGCCAACAAAACTGCCTGATAGTATGGGTGTAATGGATTCAATGGTTAGAATTAATCACGGCACAAATTGGACCGACGCTGAAAAAATCCTCGACGAACCGCTTAATGCGGCCTATCTCGATGACACGAACCCGCAGAATTTAGGGCCGGACCAAAAGAACAGATATATTACAGATACGTCCAGCTTTTCGATTGTTTTTTCGCCGAACGGAAAGTTGATAATGCACAATGTCCGCGTAAGAAACAGAGATGGAATTTACCAGCCTGACAACGGGCTGCCCAATAAAATATCAATGGACAGCATCTTTAATTCACCTCAGAATATAACGACGCACGGGGTGGGTAAATTCATCCAGGATGATTATGCGGAGCTTGGTCTGGGTGCGGAATCGAGCAGAAACAGTTTCGTTATATATGACAAAATACGTTTTGATAAACTAAACGCTATTGAAAAATTTAATTATTTAAGCAGCCTGGAACCGGTTTATATAAATCCATATACGGGAACTATAATCTCAACGGATTGATGAGCTTATGAGAAATACACGAAAATATAGAGGTTTTTCTCTTATCGAAGTTTTGTTAGCTGTCAGCACACTCGCTATTGGGATGATTTTCATAGGCGGCACATTTCTCACCGGTATCTATTTTGCGACTATATCCACAGAGCGAACTATCGCGGCAGTAGCAGCCGACGAGGCCTTCGCAAAAATCAGATTGTACGGAATTAATCTGACCGACCCTAATTTGGTGGTTGACCAACTGGCACCATTGGAAGCATTAAACACAATCGCTGCTGAAGAATTTTCATATCCTTCGATAGCAAGTCTGGCTGAGAAACAGTATTACTGGTCAGCGTTGTGCAGACAGGTTGGGTCTGGCCCGGCCAAGCGGCTTGTGCAGGTAACGGTTTTTGTCAGCAGAAAAGTGGGCAATAGCACAATGTACCCGGGCGGTTCTCAAAAGCCTGCGCCTATTAAAGTCGGCGTTTCAACTGTTGCCGGGGCAGGTAACGAAAATAAACTTACCATAAATGTCGCAGGCGAGGAAATATTTATAAATGGCGGCAGCACCATTGCAGACAACCAGACGGGCCGGCTTTATCGAGTCTGGCAACGTGACCCGGCTGCTCCTAATATAATCGTGCTCGACAGGCCCTGGTTAGAGGGGTCGAACAGCTCGGTATGGGTAGTACCGCCACCAGTCGGCGGCGGCAGGTATCCCTGTATAGCAATATATCAAAAAGTAATCAGATTTTGAAATGTGGATTACACAGATTATACGATTGACTGTTTCTGTGAATTATGAATTACGAAATCCGAAACAATAAAGCCTTTACTTTAATTGAGATTCTCGTAGCTATCGGTATCCTGGCTATAGTTATGTCGTTTTCGAGCGTTATTTTCAAGGTCAGTATCGGCGCTCACCGCACCGCCCTCGCAAACGCCGAAATTATGCAAAAACTGCGGGCTATCACCGACCAGCTCAACACCGATTTCAAAGGCCTTAGAAAAGACGGGGAAATATTTATAGTCTGGGTGGCCAAGCCCCTGACTGCCACTGATTATAAGGATAACGACCTTGACGGGTACGAGAGATTCGACCGGATAATGTTTTTTGCCGATGGTGATTTTCAATCTTATAAACATCCGATGGTGCGGGGTAATATTGCAAGAATCTGTTATATGATCGCAAAGAAAGGTAATATCAGTGCCGAAGGTCAGGACCGAAACAAGCGGGTGCTTGCAAGAAACCTCCATATATTAACGGCCGATCCAAGCCTTACTGATTTCCCCGACTTCGATAGTGTTAGTGATACACAATGGTACGAATGGAATAACCGATATGAATACGACAAGATATCTTTAGACGGCTGGAAGAATATTTCGTGGCAGAACAAAAAGGATATGCTCGCCGCCACATGTGACATTCAGGTCGACGACAGCAGTGTAAACATGGCAGTCAGGGGAGTAAATGTTGAGCCGGCGGACGCGAATTCAGTTCATATGCTTTTGTGTGAGGGTGTGAGCGAGTTCAAGATTCAGGGGTGGTATGACGCCCAGCAGCAATGGATACCGGAAGTTGATCCGGATGGCAATGGCAATTTGACGGACACACATTTTTTCCTGAACGAACCAAAAAATGTCCCCGGAGTACTGTATCCGGCGCCTAACGGAATCGTAAAAATAAATGGCATTGATTACCCGAGAAATCAGATAGATGAGGCCCATTTTAACGCTATCCCAGGGCTTGGACGGGCACTTAAGTTCACTTTCACTTTATACGATTCCAGAGGTATTATCAAAAACGGTATGACTTTTACGCATACTGTCTATTTAGACAAGTAATTTGACAAGAATGAGAACGGTAAACAAGAAATTTCGCAAGTGTACTTTTTCCGCCGGTTCGGCTCTTATCCTGGCGGTGGTTCTAACCAGTCTTTTGGCTATCGTAGGCGTGATGTTTGTCCTGGTTACCCGTATTGACAAAATAGCAACCTCGGCAATATCAGACAGTAAAGAACTGGACTTTGCGGTTGAAACAGTCATCGCAAAAATATCACAGGAATTGGCTTTAGATGTTCCAGGCGAAGGAGCCGAATACCAGGACTATCCGGGCCCGGAGGACAAATGGCTGGCGAGTCTTGAGCCGTATCAATCCGGAAATAATTATTACTGGCGGCAGATAAGCGATGTTACAGGTAATTTGGCCGGCTACAACACCGACATACAGGCAAAGATCGTAAGCGAGTATGACGTTATAGCCGATTTCAATAACCTAACCGCTAATGCCGATGCCGACGGCGATGGCGTTGGTGATTCGAAGTGGATTAATCTTGCCGATATCACCTCCGGCAAAGGCAAACCAATTTATGCCGCCATTAGAATTGTTGACCTTGGGGCAATGTTAAATGTAAATACGGCTTATAAATTTGACCTTAATGATCCTAACGTAACTCTACCCAATATTAACGGCTCAGGCCAAATGCAGATAAATCTTATGGCTTTAGCCGGACGGAATTCTGGGCCGGCTGGCTCTGCAGACGAGACAAATTTGCTCAATGCAAGAGCAAACAACGGCGTTGATGTTGATCCATTGGATTTGCTTAAGTATGAGCAGGATGTTATCTGGAGCTATGGCGAACCAAACAGTGCTTATACACCTTTCGATATATCTGATGAGCTTGAACTGCGTAACAGATTTCTGTTAAACCACACGGGGATTGATACACGACTTGAAGACTGGAGTGTTGAGTTCAGAAACAATACTCTGTCCACACCTTTAACATCCGGCGGACGCCTGTTAGATACATGGTTCAAAAGGGCCTATGATGACGGCAGTATTGACCCGAACTATGCTTATCGGCATATTGCTACTACCCATAATATGGACCGAATTATTAATCCGGCCGGGTCAACACTGAATAATGGGAAGATGATTAACGTCAATATGACAGATGTCAGCTTGTTATACGAAGCGATAAGCGCAGGGCTTCGAGACGCCGATCCCAATTTCATAGTTATTGATACAAATGACCTGGCCGCTCAGTTAGCGGCCAATATAATTGACCATCGTGATTATGATACAGACGTAACTTATTTGCCGATTGGGTCCAAGACTTATTACGGATTCGAGGCTCAGCCGTTTATAAGTGAGATAGCATTCAGAATAAGCGGATCAGGTGCTGATAATTCGGCAAACAATGAATTTGCGATTGAGCTTTATAATCCGTTTGATGTAGATATTCCCTTAGGCAATTTCAAACTGGAGATTCGCGATCCAAACGGTAATGTCGTGACTGCAATAAATCTGTCCGGCTACGGCATATCAGATGGAAGTCGATTTGTAGTAACCAACGGCTCTGCTGCTTCGAGCGGATTTGGTGTTACCAATTTGATGAGAACCGGCGGGGGCAAAGAAGACTCTAATCTGGTGCTGGCAACATATCGTTCTTTGGATACTGATCCACCTACTTATGCTTTAAATGAAAGATATGACATTTATCTTCTCAGGACGACATCAGTGGAAGATATTTATCTTGACAAACAGCAAACCCAGGATGAGTGGTTTAACTGGGACACCGTTAAAGGAACGAGACAGTCTTATTGCAGAGCCGACGATAATTGGAATGTGGTATATCAGGATTTTCAGTCTGCGACTGAGACACTCGGCGGAGCCAATGGAACAGGCGGAGATCGAAAGAACTACAACCTTACTAACTCCGTGGGTCCTTTTGTTACCATAGGTGATATAACAAGAGCCCTTAAGCTCGGGCCCAGCGCCGATCCCTGCGATATGATCGGCATGAAACTTTCGTCCGAGCCCGGCGAAGAGGACATCCGGGTTGATTTGCGGAATCCGGCCTTTGTGAATATTTTCCAGTATCTGACAGTCATCGACCCCGCATCCCACGGCCACGGAACATACGAAACGAGAATAAAAGGCCGGGTAAATGTCAATACCGCTCCGTCATTTGTGATAGAGCAACTGCCATGGATGCATGCTGCAATCGCCCAGGAAATAGTTTCATATCGAGATACAACAGCCAAAGGTTTTGAAAGTATCGCCGAATTAATGCAGGTTCCCATGATGGGCTATTACGCTTATGACCCTTTGTATAGCCTAATCGACCTGGACCGATTTCCAGACCTTACACCGAGCGATGGGGCAGTGAGCGATTTCGAAGAGAGAGATGTGATTTTCTCGCGGATTAGCAATCTCGTTACCGTACGAAGCGATGTTTTTACCGCTTATATTCTCGTTCGCATCGGCGTCGATGGCCCACAAAGAAGAGTAATAGCCATACTCGACAGAAGCCAGGTCAACTCTACCGACGATAGAGTGAAAATCGTTGCATTACATCCGGTCCCCGATCCCAGATGATTGTAATTCTAAGACTTTAGGAGTTCTAAAATCTCAGGATGCACTTTTTCGTTGGCTGCTATCATTGGAAATTTCTGAGTTTCGTAGTTTTCCAAATCGACAGGATAGATTTTTTCCCCCTGCCAATCCGTAATGACAGCACCGGCGGCCTCGGCGATCAGTGTCCCTGCTGCAATATCCCACAGCTTCGGGTCGAATGCAATGGTGGCTACAAGCCCGCCATTTGCCACATATGCCAACTGCAGAGCGGTTGTGCCTAAATTTCGGAATCTTGTCCGTTTCATAATTTCGCACGTCCAGGAAGGCACACCATTGTCAAAATGACTATCAAGGCCAACACTTGAAAACTTATCCATCTCTGCAATGCCTGCAGTTATTCTCCTGTTGTTCAATTGTGCCTCACCGCCTTTGACAGCAGTGTACATTGAGTCCGTGGCCGGCTCGAAAATCACTCCGACAATCGGCTCTCCTTCATAGAGTACTGCAATACTGACAGTAAATAAAAGCATGTGATGAGCAAAATTATTTGTTCCGTCAATAGGATCGATAGCCCACCAGAACTGTCTGTCACCTCGTGGAGACTGCTTGAATATTTTACCCTGTTCACCCTCCTCAGCGATAAAACCATGGTCGGGATAGTTCTCCTTGATTCTGTCGATAATTATTTGCTGGCATCGGGCATCGGCCTGGGTTACCAGCTCGGTGGAGTTCTTAATTGATGTTTTGATGAAATTGATTTCTTCCATCGCGCACTGCCCGGCCAGGCGTGCCGAGACGATAGCAGTCTCCAGCATTCTGCTTAAATCTCTCTGCTCTAATTTCATATTCGTATCTCGTATTTCAATAGTCTGTTATTTATTCTCTGTTTGGTCTTTTGAAGTCCGACTCTGAGCTTGACGTAATCATTATATTGTTCTATTGTAGCGAAGTTATGCACACAAGGCAACATGTAAATAAGGCAAAATTTTTCAGCCGGGCATCATCCCGTCAGCGGTTGACAGCAGTGGTTATATGCCTGGGAGTGACTAGTTTCTTCGTTTTTTTTACATTAGCGGGACATTATAACATCGACATGGGACGGTGGCTTGGGTATTGCGGCTTCAAGCAAAAACACGGGCTGCCTTGTCCAACGTGCGGGATGACAACTGCAACACTTGCCTTCTCCCAGGGCAAAATATCCGAGGCATTTTATATCCAGCCTGCATGTACCTTATTATGCTGCGTGCTGGTCCTTATCGCACTTTTAGCTTTTGTTACTGCTGTTTTCGGGAAACATTTCCGCTTTATAGAGCGTTTTTTTAACGAAGTCAAAGTAAGATACATTATTCTGGCTCTGATAGTTATTATTGCTGCCGGCTGGGCCGTAACTCTGGCTCGAGCACTGGCAGCAAGTAATAGTTATCGATAAGAGACAGCAGCATCCGATGATTGGCTTTCATTCGCTATTTGGTGGAGATTGCCGGGCGAAGTTTTGCGATTTTCGAGATAAAAACAAGTTATCTCGAAATCTCGAATTGCCAAATCGGTTGCTGGATTAAGATAAAACCAATCTAACAAAACACCATACAAATTATAAAAGAAGGCATTAGTCAGATCTTAAAATAGGCCCTAAATCCTCCATTTCCTTCTGCGCTTCTCTCTTTCTATATTTTTGCTTCCCTCTCATGGCGTTTATTTTTTCATTAGCCTTGTCCTGCAAGGAGCCGGGCTGACGGGCTTTATCAAGCATTTCCAGGAGGTTGATTCTACCGGTGTCGTAAAGTCGCCACAGATGCTCATCAAGAAGCTGCATACCCAGCTTTTTGCCGGTTTGAATGCTTGAATCAATTCTGTAAGTCTTGTTTTCACGGATAAGGTTGGCGATGGCAGGGGTTACAACCATAAACTCATAGGCCGCAACTCTTCCCCTGCCGGTTGCTAAAGGACAAAGTGCCTGGCTGAGAACCGCAATCAAATTACTGCTTAACTGTATGCGAATCTGTTCCTGCTGGTCCACAGGAAAAACATCAATCAATCTGGTAACTGTTCCTGCGGCACTCGTAGTATGGACTGTAGCAAAAACAAGGTGTCCCGTCTCAGCAGCTCTTACAGCGGATTCGATTGTTTCCAAGTCTCGCAATTCTCCAACCAAAATCACGTCGGGGTCCTGTCTCAAAATACGTCTGAGGGCTTCACCAAAGCTTGGCACATCAACGCCGACCGCCCGCTGGTTAACAATAGATTTCTTGTGAGCATGAAAATATTCTATTGGTTCTTCAATAGTGATAATGTGGCGGTCAAGATTTTCGTTAATGTAGTTTATCATAGTAGCAAGCGTGGTTGTCTTGCCGCATCCGGTTGGCCCGGTAACCAGAAACATTCCTCGCGGCCGGCGGCACAGGGCGGCACAAATTTTTGGTAAACCAATTTCCTCAAAGGTCATAATACTTGTCGGGATACGACGTAAGACTATCGAGAGATTGCCTTTCTGCCTAAAAACAGATACACGGAATCTTGCCTGGTCACCATAAGCAAAACCATAGTCGGTTCCACCCTCTTCCTGAAGCTCCTGTTGATTTTTGTCCGGCGTTATGCTTTTCATTAAAGCTGTGGTATCATCTGGTTCAAGAACTTTGGTTTCCAGTGACCTGAGCGAACCATCTATTCTCAATACGGGTGGTCGTCCAACAACAATATGTAAATCGGACGCTCCCTGAGCAACACAGGCCTGGAGTAATCTATCCATATTAACGGTAGCCATTTAAAATTCCTCTATAAATATATTTGGGTTAACTTACCGCCGCACCTTCCGTCTGCGTTATTCTAACGACTTCGGCCGGAGTGGTTGTTCCTTTGAAAACTTTGAGTATTCCATCTTGCATCAGCGTTTTCATGCCGCTTGCTTTTGCAGCCTTTCTCAATTCGGTAGTAGGAGCCTTTGCAAAAGCCAGCTCTCTTATTTCGTTGTTCATTTCAAACATCTCGAATATAGCTATACGTCCTTTATAGCCGGTATTCTGGCATTGACTACAACCGACTCCTTTATAAACGTGTTCTTTTTCAAGTACTGCCGGGGTAATACCCAGCGCCTGTAAATGATAGGGGTCCGGATTTTCGTCAACCACCTTGCATTTTTTACAGATTATCCTCACGAGTCTCTGTGCCATAATGGCCTGTATTGAGCTTGCCACAAGGAAGGGCTTGACGCCCATATCTATCAAACGTGTAATTGCGCTCGGGGCATCATTTGTGTGTAAAGTGCTGAAAACAAGGTGTCCTGTAAGTGCTGCCTGAATTGCGATATCCGCAACGACACCGTCACGAATTTCACCGATGAGGATGATATTAGGGGCCTGCCGCAACATTGCTCTTAGTATTTTGTCAAAGGTCAATTCGATTTCTTCTTTGACCTGGCACTGATTCATTCCGTCAAAGTTGTATTCTACAGGGTCTTCGGCGGTAATGATTTTCTTGTCCGGTTTGTTAAGCTCCTGCAAAGCGGCGTATAGAGTTGTTGTTTTGCCGCTACCGGTCGGGCCTGTCACCAGAAAGATGCCGTTCGGTCTTTTAATTATCTTCTGAAATTGTTCATAATTTTCCTGTTCAAAACCCAGTGACTCAATACCGATGTTGACCGCATCGGGGCGTAAGATTCGGAGCACCACACTTGGGCCGTGGTTTCCCGGTAGAGACGAAACACGGAAATCAATGTCTTGTCCTCCTATCTCCCGCTTAATGCGACCATCCTGAGGTAATCTTTTTTCGGCAATGTCCATACCCGACAGAATTTTAAAACGTGTTACCAGCGGTGCCTGCATACTCTTGGGAATATTGTCCCTCTCCAGACAAACTCCATCAACCCGATATCTTATGCGTACTCTATCCTCCATTGGTTCAACATGTATATCGCTGGCCCGCATATAATATGCATTATCAATTATCAGGTTTACCAGCCTGATAATCGGAGCGTCATCATCACCTGCTGCGGCCTGGGCCTTGAGGGCCTCGGCCTGCAACTCATGACCAACCTCGGCAAGCTCTGCAGCAGTTGCGTCGATGCTGTGCCTGAGCCTGTCGCTCTCTTCCTTTGAAGCCTCGTCAACTGTGTCCTCAAGAAAAGACCGAATCTTGGAAGGATTCGCAACTGAACATTCCAGTTCCGTATTCAAACGGAATCGAATTGCATCCATCATCTCCAGGTCAAGCGGATCACTTATTACCAATCTCAATTTACCGTTGTTCATACCGAGAGACAGGACGTTATGCCTTTTCATAAGCTCCTGAGGGATAGCCTTGGATGCGTCAGATGGAATTTGAATCGTATCCAGATTTACGTATTGCAATCCGAACTGCTTGGCGATTGACTTGGCCAGTGTATCTTCATCTATCAAACCAAGTTCGAGCAACACCTGGCCAAGGCGTTTTTTATTGGTTCTCGAAGTCTTAATAGCATTGATGAGAGCCTGCTTTTCTACAAGCCCTGCTTTGTATAATATTTCACCTAAACGTTTGCGTTGTTTTGCCATAGTCTCCTCAATTATCCTGCAGAACCCCAGTACTGCCATATTATAACATCTTCAAGGCAGTTAGTCAAATATTCAATCTCAATCTGAGCATATTCAAAGAAGTTTGTGCCGCTCGAAAGCGTATAGATCGCCTACCGTGAGAGAAGATGCAACGTTTGGTATCACAGCCATTATCGAAATCTACACTGATATATACCACTCCTACGGGTTTTTGTTCGGTTCCACCGTCTGGACCGGCTATGCCGGTTATGCCAATTGCATAGTCTGTTCGGGCCTTGTTTCTTGCATTAAAGGCCATAGCCTGAGCGACCTGCTCACTGACAGCACCGTATTTTTCAATTAAATCGGCAGCTACGGCCAGCTCGCGGATTTTGGCGGCGTTGCTGTAAGTAATCCACCCATGCGTAAAATATTTGCTTGCCCCGGGTATATCTGTTAGTAGCCCCGCCACGATGCCACCTGTGCAGGATTCGGCTACAGCTATAGTCTTTCCCTGTCGGGCTAATTTTTCGCCAACCACTTCTGCCAAACTCTGCTCTGCTGTACCGTAAACCAGCTCTCCAAGCGTATTACGGATTGTTTTTTCTTCCTTTTCTACCATTTGCCGGGCGGTGTCTTTATTTCTGGAGGTTGCGATTATGTGCAGAGTTATGATACCATATTCAACGGTGCAGTTGACCAGTGGATTTCTACCTCGCTGACAAGCATCTCCAAGCAGTTCGGCAATTTTGGATTCACCTGCTCCGAAGCACCTAAGTTTTCGCACGACTACAGCCTGTTCGCCGCTGAATTGCTGCAACTCCGGAAAAACTGAAACAGCAAACATTCTCTTCATTTCCGAAGGCACGCCTGGGAAGGCAAAAATCAGTTTGCCTTTTACTTGAGCCATAATACCTGGAGCCGTTCCAAGACTGTTCTCGATTGGCTTTGTTCCTGTTGGAATGTATGCCTGAATTTTGTTCTTTTCAGACATCTGCAAATTTCGCTTCTTAAAATAATTCTCAAGCCTATCCAGAAGATCAGCCTGTAACTGCAACTCGGTTCCAAGATAGCCGGCAAATGCCTGGCGGGTTAAATCGTCATCAGTCGGCCCAAGTCCGCCGGTAACCATAACGATATCAGCATCAGCAACAGCTAAATTGAACGTACGTACAATTGCATCCACATCATCGCCGATAGTAAAAGAGCTGACAACAGGTATGCCGATTGAAAGTAATTCGCCGCTTAAATATGTGGTATTCGTATCTATTGTTTGACCATTGAGCAGCTCATTGCCGATGCTGACGATACTTGCTTTTTTCATATACCATAACCATTGTTTTATGCTACAAGTATTGGCTTAAGCCCTGCTTTTACCGCCGGAAACATTAATGACAGTACCGTGAATATAACCGGCACGTTCGGAGGCCAAAAAGCAAACCGTATTTGCAACTTCACTAAGCTTGCCACTTCTTCCAAGGGGTATAGATGCTTTTTCATATTTTTCGCGCAGTTGCTCTACGGTTATACCCCGCGTATAGGACAGGGCACATTCATACTCATCAGAGCGCAGGGCTGTTACCTCAACAATTCCCGGTGCTATGCCGACAACACGGATATTCTGTTTGCCGAGCTCCTTTGCCCACGAGCGTGTAAGAGAATAAATCGCACCTTTAGTAGCCGCATAAACGCTTTGGCCCTGGGAACCTTCCAGACCGGATTCTGAAGTCATATTTATAATAACGCCGCCCCCGCCTGACTCAATCATAACCCGTGCAGCCGCCTGGGCACACAGAAAATACCCTTTTTGATTGATGGATACCATCCTCTCCCAAATCTGCTCCGTCAATTCCTCTTTACCCGCCGGGTCAACAAGTAAACGCGGAATAAGAATGCCTGCATTATTTACCAATATATCAATTTTTCCAAATGCATCGAGGGTAGTCGTAACCATAGCATCAACGCTTCCTTTGTCGGTTACATCGGTCGTTGTCGAGATATGATTTCCGCCGAATTTATCCTTCAATTCCTCTGCCGCCAAACGAGCGCCTTCTGCATTAACATCTGCCACAACAACCGTCACTCCGACTTCGGCCAATCCGCTGCAAACAGCCCTGCCGATGCCACATGCTCCTCCGGTAACGATTGCGACTTTTCCTTCCAAATTAAGCCAGCTCATTGAGTTTAGTCTCCCTAAAAATTTATCTTTTTCATAATCTTAAATGTTAATCACAGCCTTAATGACACCATCTTGATAGCCGGCGACCAAATCAAACGCTTTCTTTGTCTGTTCCAGAGGAAAATTGTGGGTTATCATAAAATCAGCGGTTATTTTTCCGGAAGTAACCAAATCGATCACAGGCTGTACGCACTCATTCTGCCTTCTGATATTAATGATGGCGATTTCTTTTCTGCGTACCTTGTTGATATCCAAAGAAATTCTTTCGCTGCGCGGGCTCCCAATGATTACCAGCTTACCTCCCGGCTCGAGCATCTCAATCGCCTGGTCGATTGCATCCTGCTGACCGCAGCATTCGAAAACAACATCTACTCCAAGAGGTTGTTGCTGAAGAATTTCTTTCACAATGTCCTGTTTGTCCGGATTGCCGGCCCAGGCAGCACCACCTTTTTTAGCACCTTCAACACGCTCGTCAATTTTATCAGTCACATAGCAGGCTTGTGCTTTTGCCGCAATGGCATTAAGCATACAGCTTAAGCCGATTGGACCTGCGCCGAGAATCGCCACGTCTGCATTTTCCGGCAAGCCCGCCCTTTTAACGGCATAGAAACCTATTGACAAAGGTTCACATAATGCCGCCTGTTCGAGGGTAATTTTGCTCTTGGTTGGAAAACAGCATTCCTCCGGCATAACAAGATACTCACATAAACAACCGCCTCCCTGCCCGGGTGTACCAAGAAAACGCACATTATAACAAGTGTTCTCTCTGCCCTGAGCGCACTGCCGGCAATTATGGCAGGGAGCGGCAGGCTCAACAACAACCTCATCACCAACCTTGACGCGGGTTACCGAGCTACCGACGGCCTTAACAGTAGCGGAGCATTCGTGGCCTACAACGAAAGGATACTCGACAATTTGCTCGCCGATTCTGCCGGTCTCGTAATAGTGCACATCTGAACCACAAATGCCGACCTTTTCAATTTTCAAAAGAACATCCGTTTCTTTTTGTATGCTCGGGTCCGGATATTCTCGAAGCTCCATTTGATTCAAACCGGTTAACACAACAGATTTCATACTCATTCTCCAGAAGGAAAGTAAACTGCAGATTGGTAATCTAAGTGAATTTTACTTATTTCAACGGCAGAATATCATATTCTTATATCAGACACAGATATTTTTCGCCAGAACTATTTTGCCGGAACCAGCTTTATCTCAAAAAGTTTCGGCCAATGCTTTCCGGTTACAAATAATCGGCCTTTTTCGTTGTCATATGCAATGCCATTCAAAACATCAACCTGCATAGCATAGTCTTGCCCAGTTAAGAGTCCACGCATATCTATCCAGCTAATCACCCGACCCGTTTTCGGAGAAATTCTCGCGATACGCTCGGTAGGCCAGACATTGGCATAAATTTGCCCCTCAACATATTCGAGTTCATTAAGCCCCCAAACAGAAACACCCCGATCATAAACTTCGATTTGACGGACCTGCTGGAAAGTTTCAGTATCCAGAAAATACAATTTCTGCGTACCGTCGCTCATAATTAATTGTTTTCCATCATTTGTGATACCCCATCCGGCCGTTGGGTAATTGAATTCTCGCAACAGTTCAAACGTTTCCTTGTTATAGACAAACCCGACATTTGACAGATAAGTTAATTGAATAATCTTATCTCCATAAACGGTTATACCCTCTCCAAAAAATTCTTCTGATAGTTCGTATGTTTGCAGAACTTTACCGGTTTGAAGCTCTACTTTGCGTAGTTCAGAATACCCGTTACGCCCTGTTCCTTCATATAGAACTCCATCTTCGTAAAAAAGTCCTTGTGTGAAAGCTTCCCGGTCATGAGGGTAGGTATTGATGATTTGATAAGTGCAGGTCTTTGAAGTATCCAGACTTTTGGAATCCAGACCGAACAGAACAAAGACCACCACTAAGATTACTATCAATCCCGGAACGAATAGCTTTAAGAATCGATTCACAAATATAGCCTTCGAGTTTTATTAAACTAAACATTAAACCTGAAATTGATAATGTCGCCATCCTGAACAATGTAATCTTTGCCTTCGAGCCGAATTTTACCGGCAGCTTTGAGGGCTTTCTCGCTTCCATTTTCTTTGAGGTCGTCAAAAGCAAAAGTTTCAGCCCGGATAAAACCTCGCTGAATGTCGCTATGTACCTTACCGGCCGCATCATGTGCAATTGTTCCCTTTTTGATGGGCCAGGCACGCACCTCATCCGAACCAACTGTTAAAAAGCTGATGAGCCCCAGGGCCGAATAGCAGCTTTCGACGAACTTGCTTGCCGCTGATTCTGCTATATCCAAATCAGCCATAAATTCCGCCCTGCTTTCATCATCCAACTGAGCCAGCTCGTGTTCCAGCTTGGCACACATTGCAATGACCGGCATTGAGCTGTCAATCTCACCGCTGAAATCGAATTTTCTATCCAACTGGTCTTCGCTCACGTTTACCGCGACCACCATCGGTCTTAATGTCAGAAATCCGAGGGACTTAATCATTTTGAGCTCGGCCTCTGTCTCGATTGCCGAACTAATGGGCTTTTCTGATTCTATCGCATCCTGCAATTTTTTTTGCAGGGCTAATTCCACCTTGTCCTGAGACTGGGTTTTAGTTGGCTTGTGGACCTGCTTTTCCAGTCTTTCTATCCGAGTAGCTACCAACTCCAAATCGGCAAGCAGCATTTCAGTCTTCAATTCCGCCAAATCTCCGGCGGGATTTACATTGCTTCGATAAGCAGGGACCGCTGGATTCTCAAAAGACCGGACAACCAGAACAAGTAATTCAACGGTCCTTATCTGGTTAATCAGTCGTCTTGCAGCGGCCCGGCCGTGATCATCGGTAAAGTTAAAGCCAGGCAGGTCAAGACAATCGATTGTAGCATAAACGGTTTTCTTAGGCTTGTAGTAATCTGTTAGCCAGCCGAGCCTTTCATCAGGAACCGACACAATAGCTTCTTCGATTGCCGTCGAACCAATCGGTGGAATTTTCTTGCCGCTAACGGCAGACAAGATAGTGCTCTTGCCGGACTGTAATAGACCAAGTAAAGCAACCTTCAATTATATTACTCCTTCTTTATAGACACTATTTCCATAGCAGTCATAAGCGACAACAGCGGGAAAATCAACTACCTGCAGCTTTCTGACAGCTTCGGTCCCGAGGTCCTCATAAGCAATTACCTCAGCGGCTACAATGTGTTTGCTCAATAATGCACCTGCCCCGCCGATAGTAGAAAGATGGACTGCCGTATATTTTTTCAGGGCGTACCTGACCTGCTCACTTCGATAACCTTTTCCGAGCATTGCTTTTAGACCGTTGGCGAGCAGCTTCGGACTAAAGGCATCCATTCTTGATGAGGTAGTCGGCCCGGCGGCGCCGATTACCATGCCCGCAGGGGCAGGTGAGGGACCAACAAAATAAATAATCGCCCCATCAAGCTGGAACGGTAATTCCCGGCCGGCTTCGATTGCCTCACATAACCTTTTATGCGCCATATCACGAGCCGTATAGATTACGCCGGATATGAGAACTTCATCGCCCGCTTTCAACAAACGCACATCAGCTTCAGTTAAAAGGGGCTGCAGTTTTTTTGTCGATTCCATATTTTTCCTATCAATCACAAACTATGTGAGTCTATAATATATCAGTGATTCTACGAGTTGAAAAGACTCAAATAATGTTTAAGCTATAATAAGAGGATCAGCATCACTCGCTATTACTCCTGTCTGATACTTTGATAGTTTGCCTTTTTCTTTTTATTTTGATATTGCCATCGGATACAGTTTGATATAATACAACTATGGCTAAATACCCTATATTTCTGGAACTTGGTGATCGTCGCTCAGTTGTGATAGGCGGGGGCTCTGTTGCTGCTCGAAAAGCTCAGGCATTATTAAATGCCGGTACCCGGCTTGTTGTTGTAGCCGAGCAGATTGACACTATGATGACGGTTATATGCCAGGGTAAAAACGCCGAATTAATAAAATCCAGATACGCAAAAGAATATCTTGCCGGAGCGGTCCTTGTTATAGCCGCCACGAATAACAACAAGCTCAACAAGCAGATATACAAGGATTGTCAGGAATTAGAGATATTGTGTAACGTGGTGGATGTGCCGGAGCTTTGCGATTTTTATGTGCCGGCGGTCGTAAAACGCGGCGACCTGCAGATAGCTATCGGAACCGAAGGTCGCTGCCCAGCCTACGCCGGGCATATTAGAAAGAAGCTGGAAAAGATTTTCACCGAAAAGCACGGCCAATTTCTCGCCGAACTGGAGGAACTGCGAAAACGGATTATCAAAGAGGTTGCCGAACCATCCGACCGAAAAGCCCTGCTGGGAAAGCTGGCTGATGATAAGTCGTTCGAATATTTTGTCGAAAATGACAAGATTAAATGGCGAACATTTGTCGAAGAATTGATCAATAAATTTCATCTTACGAGGAAATAAAATATCCCCGGCAAAACACGGGGATAATTTTTGGATTGCCTTTCTCGCAGTTCACTTGGGAACGCCTTACGTCGGAACAGCACGCACATTTTTTTCAGGCTTCTATCTTGTCAATTACCACTTGCAGGTACTTTTGTCGGTGGCCTATGCGTGTTTTGCTGTTTTTGCGTCTTCGAAAGTGGGACGGATAGAGCTTTTGGCCCTTGACGACAGCGTCCTGAGCCGTAGTCTTAAACGAGGCGGTAACCTTGGCGTCTTTTAAGTACGGATTACCTATTTTGACTTTTTTGCCGTCACTGACGAATAGGACCTTGTCCAGCTTGATTGCTTTGGCTTTGGGCGAAATCTCCGTCAGGTCTATATCCAAACAATCGCCTTCAGTAACTTTATATTGCTTTGAACCTTGTTCAATTATTGCATACATTTCAAAAAACTCCTGGCTTTTACATATTCAACTATTCGAACGAAAGCGAGATTTTACAGACTGAATCTTTTCTTGTAAAGCAAATTATCAGATATTTTTGTTTTCTACCGCCCAATATAAAGTTAAAATCTCAGCTTAAAGGACTCTTTGGGAATAACTTTATGCAAATAGCAATGATACAAGACAAAATCGTGCCTATAACAGAGCTTGAGCCTGTTTATCTTGACCGAGGTATATTCTTCGGCGATGGGGTCTATGAAGTGGTGAGAAGCTATGACGGCAGGATTTTTACACTTGAAGAACATCTGCAAAGGTTTGCCAACAGCTTATCTGCGATTGAAATAAGCGGTCTGGACATTGACCGGATTCGCAGCCGAGTCCTGAAATCTTTCGATGTTGCCGGTATATCCAACGCCAGGATATATTTTCATGTTACAAGAGGTTCAGAGCTGCGAAACCACCTCAGTAAAGCTGATTTAGAGCCTAATTTTTTTCTCACCATTACGGAGCTGGAAGATAATACACAGGCCAAAACCAAAGGAATTGAAGTATCGACCCATCCGGATTGGCGATGGAAAAGATGCGATATAAAGTCTCTGAACCTGTTAGCCAACGTCCTTGCTCGCAGGGACGCCGCTGCAAAAGGCTGTACCGAGGCGATACTTGTCGATGAAGACGACCTTATTACCGAAGGAGCAAGCTCCGCATTTTTTGCAATCTCAGATCAAACACTGCGAACCGCAGCGCTTACAGCTAATATTCTGCCTTCCATTACACGTCAATTTGTTATCAAGGCAGGCAAAAACATTGGATTGGAAACTATCGAAAAAACGTTAACACCACAGCAGGCCAGCGAGGCCGATGAGCTGTTTATCGCCTCTACTACACAAGATATTACTCCCGTGGTAAAATTCGACGGCAAGCTCATCGGAGATGGAAAACCGGGCAAACATACGAAATTGCTAACCCGGGAATTCCTTTCATTTACTGTCTGATACGTTCAATGAGAGACTTCAGACAAAATTCTTCATCTACAATAATCTGATTATGGTCTTCCGGGAGTAGGGGTTGCCGGCTGCCAGTTTTCTTCTTTGTCCCAAAAAGCCGGAGGTGCGAATGCATCCTTAATAACAAGCGAGTCACCGCCGCCGTCAGTTGTTGCATACCATGTATCACTATAATCGAACCGCAATATCGCCGCTTCCATAGGTTGGGGAATGCTCAAAACAATCTCTTCGCCGCCGTTGCTCAGGCTATCGGAATATTGGCCGGCAATATTTATGTTTTTACCGTACGCCGCCTGAAAAGCGGCCACGTTAGCCGCAACCACAACGTATTGGCCGGCCTCAAGCACCATTTCAGGAAAAGTAAAGTCAATCCCTTTGCTGAAATGAACACCGTTAAGATTCAGTGTCTTTTGTCCTATATTCTGCAATTCGATATAGTCGAAGTTGTCACCGATAGAAGCATGGTACATCAGCTCGGTAATCCGCAGGCCGTACAGCAGCTCTGTGACATCAGCGAAAGGATAATCATCGTCCGACATCGCAATGGTAGCGTCAAGTTCGGCACTAATGAGCATGTCGGAACTGGTTAAAGACCTGTTCAATCCCTGAATGGCCAGTATATTATCGCCCGGTTTCAGGTTGCTGATGAATTCAGAAATTTCGATGTTTTCAAAGACTACGGCTTCAGAATCCGATTGGCTGGCGCTTGCATTGGAGTTCCACGCCGGCGTGCCCGTAAAATTGCGTCTCGCAAGTTCAACACCATTCAGATAGGCGATAAAACCATCATCATACCGTACCTTTAGGATAAGCTCGGCAATACTATTTAAGTCAACGTTAACACTGAAAGGGATGCGAACGTAACAGGAAGTGTTCAATTGGTACATCTGAGCTCCAACATCGAGGTCGATAAGGTTTTCATAACCCGAACTCCTTTCGTAGCCTATACCTCCGGCTCTGCCTGAGCTAAAGGTCCATGCTGAGTTATCAAAAACAATCTCAGTCTTCCATTCCTCGCCAATCTCGCCGGTTGGAACCATAGCATACTTGTCGGCATCCTCCGATAAAAGCGTGGTCACGGTAAAGCTTGATAGTACATCTGACCGGTTGGCAACGCCGGGGCTTGGCAGTTCGAAAAACTCGAGGTTATCCGTACCGTCGGGCATACGACCCTGAGAAATATTAGTCGTCTGCGGTCCGTAGAACACCCTGTCGATCCCTTTCAGCTCAGAATCAAACAAACCTATCAATTCCACGTCGGCTGAAAGTTTGAAATTCACATGACCTGGCCGAATCTTGCTGTCCGCCCTGAACACTGCAAAACCCTGCCCGGCTATAAAACTCAACGGGCCAAGCTGATATTTGTCTGGCTGAGTTTCGGGATTGTCGGTCAGGTACAGACTGCTCAGATTGACAGGTAAGATATGAGGATTAAACAGCTCAATAAAGTCATCATTAAACAGCACCTCACCGTTGGCGAGCCACTCGTTGATCCTGAGTGTCTTAGGATCACCCACGGGCTGAGCTATATTGGCCTGGCCAATGGTCGGCACTGTCAGCTTCCACGACTCGGCTGAGCCCGAAGAAGCCTGACCGTCGTTTCCTATCCTGCCGATAGAAAGATCCGACAATTGCAAACCGAATTCCACCGAATCCAGCAGCATGCCGCCCTGGTCATACAGGTAAACACCCTCACCATCTCCGTTAAGAGCAAATCCCAGATGGATACCTGAGGTTGTAGTCTCGGAGTCAGCATAAAGAATCAAATACTCGCCTGGTTCAATCGTGGTTCCGCCGCCGAATACAAACCTGGCCGGCTCATCAGGATCGTCGGTTATACTCATGCCGGACAGGTTGAGCGAAGCCGGCCCATCGTAGTAAAGCTCTATCAGGTCAGGAAAGGTACCTTCATGTTCAAAGGTCGAGCTGTTAATAGCCAGCACTTCATTAATAACCAGCCTCGAGTAAGAAGTGTCGATAGTCCAGGCACGTGAGAGGGTTGGAGCATCTTCGCTTTGCCAGAGCCCTGCAGCATTTTTACCTATTACGAAAACAACATAAGACTGTCCATTGATGAGATTTTTCATCTCGATGGGCATATCTACCGGCCGTTCTTCGCTCCAGGGTTCCAGCGGATTGTTGATGCTATATTTGTAATGTGTAATTCCCGGCCCGCCGACGAGGAGCGTGGAGCTGGTTTGGTATGTCACCCCATCCGGCTCACCAAAAATTGAAGCTCCGCCGGGCACATAAGCCCCCATATCAATGCCTAAAGGCCCTGTACCTATACCGACTGAAACAGCCTTTAGATGGAAGTCAGTGTCCGAATCAACGAAGACCGGGTCTGCGTCGATATTCCCAATGCCGAGGTGGTGCCATTCGGCTGGAATAATCGAATAATTTACGGTAATATTCGTCGCAGGCCATTGCGTGTCATTCACGTAATAGTATCCCAGCGGGCTTGGAGTATTCCAGAAAATGCTTCCGGTAAGATAGCCACCTTCACCGGGATCTATTCCGGCTTCTTGCGGTTCATCGAAATTGATACCGGACCCGGTGCAGCCCACAACGGTGTTATTCTCAAAGCTAATCCATGACCTGTCTTTGACCAGTACCGCATTGTCACAGTTAATAAATAAATTGCGGACAATTACGTGATTAGAGCTGTGAACACCGTCATAGCCTGTAGTTATTGCATAAGATTCCCCCTCTTCAGGGCTGAAGTTCCTGTGAAAGTTCATAAACACATTGCCTTCGATATAGGCATTCGTACCGTCAAGATCCAGGCCGTCATCCCCGCCGCCAAGAAAGATATTATTGATGAATTGTGGCCTCATCTCTGACCCGCTCGTGGTAAAATCAACCACGTCCTGCTTGTCGCCGTTGCAGATGCCAAAGATGTTGTTCTCAAAGACCAGATACGGGTCCGATGAAAGCAAACCGTGACCTGAAACAGTCTGCACTGTCGTTTCCGGAAAGATGCAGTTCCGTACAATCAGAGAGGAGTTGTTGATTTGGATTATTGTCCTGTCAGTGCTTGCCCAGGTCACATCGTCGATAAGGAGCCTGGAATCATTCAAAAGAATTGATTCGCCGCCGCGCGAGGAATATTCCATATCCACATAAGTGAGAAAATTATCTTCTGCACTGTTGAAATGCAGACCGCCCCAGGCAGAGGACGCATACGGAAGGCAGGTTAATTGTATTCGCTCATATTCCGTCCCCTGAGCCAGCAGCCGTCCGTTTATTGTCAAACGCGTACCCTCATCAAAAAACACCGTCGTACCCGGGTCTATCATAAGAGTGATTCCGGCGGGCACGGTTACATCGCTCGTTACAAACCACGGGCCGGATGCGACATCCAGAGTCATATCAGAACTGAGTACACCGGAGATTTCTGCAACGTCACCATCATCGTACCAGATATCGACGTGTCCATTCTGGAGCTTTTCGCCCATGCCCTCGGGCCCATTGAACGTTTCGACAACAATACGATTGATACCCGGCTTTAATGTCCCTGCGCCTTGAGAGGGCACAATACCTGCAAGCTCAAGGTCGAAGCTTACGTCAGCACTCGTGGGGGAATACTGATGTATCTCGACCGCTAAAACATTTGCGCCGTTAGACAGAAGGCTCGCATCAATAGAGAATTCTGAAAACGTGGACTCATCAGAGCCGCTTAAGTTGCTGCTGGCCCGGGTGAGGTAGTCAATAGTTCTATTGGGCATATTACTGCGAACAACTTCTTTGCCATTAAGATAAACTACTGCTCCATCATCGCGGAGCAGCCGCAGATACATTCTTGAATATTTAGAGGGGTTACTAACATCGAACGAGTGTCTGAAATATGTGGTGATGAAGTAGTTTCCACCTGGCCCGCTATTGACGACTGTACCTTCCGGGCGGCCCTGAGAGGCGTCCCCATAACCTAATTCGGCTGGTCCCTGACGCCAATTTAAATCATTATAATTAGGATGAGCAAACCAGTTTGAGCCATCAGAGGCTGTACCCTGATTGGAGCCATCGTCGAGATATTTCCACACCGACCGAGTACTGACAAGTGTCTCGGTAATACCTCTGGCGCCGCCGAAATCCCACTTCCCTTCGAACGATGTCCAGTTAGCCAACTGGCCGTTAACCAGCACAGAACGAATCGTGACCGGATCGGCGGTCCCGTAGAGTATGAAACTGTCAAGGATGCTTCGGTAGTAATTATTTAACTGGTGCAGGTCGCTGTCTATCGTTAATTCAGAAGGAATAAGCGAAAGGACGTGCTGATTACGTGCCGCTACGAAATTTTTCATCTGCTCGATAGTATTTGTTGGAACAAAATCGCCGAGGAGATTATCCAGAAACGGCCCAAGTTGCTCGGCAGAGAACGTCGTCTCAATAAGGTCTCTCAAATGGAAATAGTAACGAGGAAGAAATTCAGGATGCGTTAGAAAACGATTCACGGTAGGGAGCGTTATGGATCGGAAAATGCTGCTCGTTGCGCTGCCGTTCCTGCCGAAGATAGTGTCCAAATCGTGCTGAATAAGAATAAATCGTGGGTCTTCAACACCACGATAAAGATAGTAGTCATCACCGTATCCGTTGCTGAGAGACGTTTCGCTGTTATCCAGCAGGGCATTGATGGCAAAGAAACGCAGCCATTGATCCACATTGACAACACGGTTGACTTCTTCAACATAAATATCATCCGGCGTGGTATCGGACATAACAAAGCAAAGCTCGATAATGTCTGACCAGTCATCCGCCGCGGTGTTGGTACTCTTGAAATAGCTGTTGCGATAAGAATTTGGATTCGGCCCTCGGTAGCCGAAATCCGCAGGGCCTAAATCACGCATACACTTATAAGCGTTACCTGCACTATTGTTCGGAAAATGATTATCGGAAAAGTCGTTATCTATCACCTCGACATGGGCGTACGAACCGTACATCACACTCCCGGATTCGGCAAGGTTCTCGCCGTTCAACCTTACCTGTACCGCAGTAACCTCAGGCTGCGGCAGTCCCGACATTCGAAAGATTGCATTGCCGGCCAACTGATAGTATGTATATTTTGTATTCAAATTGACCGCCGTAACTCCTTTCCACGATCGATCATGTGGAAAATTCAGCCGATAATTATTCGGTGGAGCGCTCCGCGAGCCGTGCCCACGATTACGCACGCCGAGATTATGTCTTACTTTCACATCAATACCATCTACGCTGACAAATGTGACGTTAACCTGGGCGTCACTGTTATGCTCGCCGCCTTCGCGATCACCAATATCAAGCAATCGGCCCTTGTCCATCTCGCTCATAATCAGATAATAAATCGGTTGACTGCCCGGCGCCCAATAATCGCCTGCAGCAAAAGAGTCATCTACCTGATACAGAGCATTGGTAACCTGCTCCGGCACTCCATCCATAATACTCGGTGCAGGCCAGGTCCGCCGATTAGCTCCGGAATCACTTGCTTCGATATAAAACTCTACTATCTTGCCATCCTGCTGAGCTGGTACAGATGCTCCGTACACCCCATCGCCCGCCCCGCCATCGCCGTGTGCTCCATCATCAAGCATCGTAATATCGTTGTAAAACTTAGGATCGTAAAGGGCATAGAGGTCTTCACCCCTGTACATCGAGAAATCAATTCGATAATACAGCGTTACGTTGAGTCCCGCCTGCAATTCATCAAAGATGCGAGCCGTTATTGTCACAGCGTCATGTGAATCCGGAACAATCGGAAAATGTGTTACGTCAATAATTAAAGGGGCAATATCATTATCAGTTACCGAGTTAATCATACCGGGTGTGCCATTGGTGCTGTTGCTCGCTGTCCAGTTCTGCCCGTACTCATTGGGCAGCGCCGGATTAATCAGCTCCAGAGACTTGCCGCCGCCATCATGCCCGGAAACCCAGTCCCAGCCGCGATGACCACGATCTCTCGGCCCCAGCTCACGAACTCCCCAGTCACCCTGGTCGGCATAATAGACAGAGTTTATCATCTCGCCGGTGCTGTCAACAAGCTCAATCACTTCCCCGCTATTACTCAATTTGCCATCCCAGCCCCCGACAAAATTAGTAACGCCGGGGTATTTGGAAGTAAACGTATCCAGGACCGCCGCAACTACAAGATACTCTCCTGCACCGAGAGTTACATCCGGAAAAACGAAATTCACTCCATTAGTGAGTTGCCAGCCGGTCAGGCTGATTGACGTGGCTCCCTGGTTAAATAGCTCGATATATTCAGCAGTAATGTCCTCAGCCTGATTCTCCTGTGAGTACTGATGGTACATAATCTCATTGAGGATAACACCAACAGATTGACCGTTGCTGGACGCCCCCCGGACAGGAGTATTAATAGAGCCCGCTAAATACACGAGTAGCGCCAACGACAGCAACGAAATTTTCGAAGATATGGCTATTTCCTGCCTCCCTTGTTACCGATGTTCCAGACTATTGACTGTGATTTTGTTCTTGCGCCTTGTAGAGCTTTGAAAAAAAACAAAAACCGTACAAATCAATCTTTATTTTACCATATATACGCCCATTAAGTCAATAGATGTTCACTCAAATCGGGGAATTTCTCCTATATGAAGGCCAAAATATATTGAACATTTGCGCAGGATTTGCTAATATAATAAGGTAGAAGCTTTAATATGGTGTATATGGATCAATAATTTTTCGATTATAGCCTAAAACACGGGTCGTTTCGGCCTGTATTGCTATAGCTATATGATGATAAAAGCATGAACCGTCATCTGCAATAGAGAGAGGAGCTAACTACAGACGATTCTATAGTCATTCCAAAGATTATCAAACACAAGTCTTTCTGCCAACTGGTGAGGTACAGATTTTATGTCTAAAAATAATTACATACCCAGACTTACTGCAACTTCAGGTAACATCATCAATAAACATCTATTTTTACTTATTATTATCGGCTGTTGGATTTTTCCAGCATTATTTCGCCCGACTATGGCGTATGGGCACGACTGGCCTATGTGGCGATACGATGCGGGCCGCTGCGCTTCATCGCCTGAGGAACTCCCCACTACGATGCATCTGCAATGGGTTCGTAAGCTGGCCCCTCCCAGGCCCGCCTGGCCAAAAAGTGAATACAGGTTGCAATTTGACGCCTCTTATGAGCCAGTGGTTGCCAGTAAAACCATCTTTGTAGGCTCAATGGTTTCAGATTCTGTAACCGCCTATGACACGGAAACAGGAATAGAGAAGTGGCGTTTCTACACCGAAGGCCCCGTGCGCTTTGCACCGATAGTTTATAAAGACAAGCTCTACTTCGCTTCTGATGACGGATATCTCTATTGCCTGAATGCCAAAAGCGGCTCTCTTATTCGCAAGTTCCTCGGAGGTCCCGCCGAGAAAAAAGTCCTCGGTAATGATAGGCTGATTGGTATGTGGCCCATGCGGGGCGGTCCGGTTCTATATGAGGATAAGATATACTTCGCGGCCAGCATTTGGCCTTTTATGGGTATCTTTATCCACGCTATAGATGCTAATACCGGAGATATCGTCTGGACCAACAGCGGCTCCGGCGAAACTTACCTCATGCAGCCGCATAGCAGCCCCGCTTTTGCAGGTGTCGCACCGCAGGGTTATTTTGTAGCTACAGAAGACAAACTGCTGATATCCGGTGGTCGTTCCATACCGGCGGCATACGACCGAAATACAGGACAGTTCCTATACTACCATTTGAACAAATATGGAAAAACAGGTGCGTGTGAGGTCATCGCCACGGGCGACTATTTCTTCAACCGTGGAGCTGTTTACAAGCTTTCCGACGGCATCGCAATTCCAGGTGCACCGGCATCAGTAATAGCAGACGATGTTATCATCGGCAAACAACTCGGTTCGATTATAGCATGCAAATTTGAACCGGAAACCAGAAAAGTAAAGAGATTGTGGCAGACAAAGGCCCCATCTGAACTTAATAAAATATACTTGAAAGCCGGCTCACGTTTATATGGCAGCGGCGACGAAGGCAGTATTTTTGCCATCGATATACCTCTGGAAAACGATGAACCTAAGGTTTCGTGGCAGGCAAAAGTAGATGGCGAAGTGTGGAACATGCTGGCCGCAGACGGCAAGCTTTTTGTGATTACTCTGCAAGGCAGTCTATATTGTTTCGCAGATGAAAAAACCGAGCCAAAACACCATGCACCGCAAATCAAACCACTTCCAGACGGCTCCAATCATTGGAAAGACATGGCCAGGCAAATATTGGAAACGACAGACCAAAGAAATGGATATTGCCTGTTACTTGGACTTGGCTCCGGTGAGCTTCTTTCTCAGTTAGTAAACCAATCAGATTTATATATTATCGCTGTCGATTCGGACCCGGAAAAGATTGAAGCTATACGCCAGAGACTTGACGAAGCCGGGCAATACGGAACGCGGGTTTCCATTCATTTCGGTGATATCACAACGATGCAACTGCCTCCATATATGGCTAATCTGATTGTATCGGAAGACCTCGAAGCAGCAGGTTTCCATAAAGGAAGTAACTTTATGGAGCGTGTTTTTAATTCGCTGCGTCCATATGGAGGCACAACCTGCTTTTCTATACCTCAGAGCAAACATGCTAATTTCTTTACCCAGGCCATCAATTCTAAACTGCCCGGCTGCTCGATTACAAGCTCGGATGGATTTATTTCATTAACCAGAAACGGCCCGCTCCCAGATTCGGCCGATTGGACCCACCAGTACGGTGATTCCGCCAACACTGTGATGTCCAGAGATAAACAAGTCAAAGCCCCACTGGGTCTTCTTTGGTTCGGCGGTCCTTCTAATGACAAGATATTACCACGACACGGACACGGCCCATCTCCACAGGTGGTTGGCGGACGGCTTTTCATCGAAGGGCCGGATATGCTCCGGGCGGTTGATGTCTATACCGGCCGCTTACTATGGGAAAGACAATTCCCGGACCTGGGCAAGTACTACGACAACACCAGTCATCAACCGGGCGCTAATGAGATTGGAAGCAACTACGTATCCGTTTCGGACAGTGTGTACGTCGTATATGGAAACAATATCCACGTGCTCGACCCGGCTACTGGCTTGACTAGGAAAGAATTCTCAATGCCGCACGAAGAAAAACCTCAATGGGGTACAATCGCGATCTGGGAAGATTTGCTGCTTGCAACTGCTTCACCAACTAACATTCCGCTCACGGACAAAAAATCAAGAACAGGGCTGCCCGAGAACATGCAATCGGTGATAAAAAAAGGTGCCGATTGGCAATATCTGGCCGGTTCACATCCGAATAATGCCTGGATACAACCCGATTTCAACGCCAAAAAGTGGAGTACCTCTTCAGCAGGTTTCGGCTATAATGATAATGACAACAAAACTGTGCTGAAGAATATGAAAAACCGTTATTCTGCCGTGTATATACGCAAATCTTTCAGCATACCGAATCCGGATAATTTCCACGAATTGGGATTGGTAGTAAAGTACGATGACGCCTTTATCGCCTACCTCAACGGCAAGGAAATCCTCCGAGTGGGCGTATTCAATGGCAGCGGAGCCAGAGTTTCGGGTATAGATGAACATGAACGCAGGGGTTGGGAGTATTTCAAGATCGACAATCACAGTAGCCTTCTGCGTAAGGGAAAAAATGTGCTGGCCATTGAAGGGCATAATAGGAAGGTTGACAGCCGCACTTTTACTCTCAATCCTTACCTGGTCGCCCTCCCGAACGGCAAACCTGATGTTAACAGGAACCTCAAACAAGCCAGCCTGAGCAATGTCTCCGGGATAACCGTCAATGCTGACTATGCTTCCGGCAGCAAGATGCTCGTTGCCATGGATCGCCGCACCGGCGAAGTTCTCTGGAAACGCAACGCAAAATACTCATTTCGCCATAATGCCATTACTACAACAGCCAACAAAGTATTCTGTATCGATGGGCTGAGCACAGCCAAGCTGGCTTACTTGAAACGTCGGGGGCTCAATTTCGAGAAAGAACACACACTGTATGCCTTAGACGCAGGGACGGGAGAAATTCTGTGGAAAAGCAATGAGAGCATTTTTGGCACCTGGCTTGCTTATTCTGCCGAGCATGATATTCTGCTTGAGGCAGGCAGCCTCTCCGGGGACAGAGCAAGGGATGAAACAGGCAAGGGCATGACGGCCTATAGAGCATCGGACGGCAAAGTACTCTGGAGAATCGATGATAGCTACAAGGGGCCCCCGATACTATATCACGACTGGATTATTACACAAACCGGTGGCGGCAGCGGTTCTGCCCCCGCTGAAGCGAAGGTTTTCGACCTGCTTACCGGTAAATATATAACACGCGAACATCCGATGACCGGCCAAACGGTCCCCTGGACATGGGTTCGGTTCAAAGGGTGCAACACAGCTATAGCAAGTGAGAACCTGCTGACTTTTCGTTCGGCCTCCGGAGCGTTTATAGACCTGACCAAAGGACAAAGTACAGCCAGCCTTGGCGGATTCAAGTCAGGCTGCACGTCGAATTTAATCATAGCCAACGGTGTTCTAAATGCGCCGGCCTATACCCGGACCTGCGTATGCAGCTCCCAGAATCAGGCATCACTTGCCCTGGTCCATATGCCGGAGGTCGTCCCTTGG
>JACNGQ010000188.1 GCA_014384025.1 Planctomycetota bacterium
TCACCCCGGCCGCAGCAATGCAGACTGAATTTAAGACCGGCGAAATTCTGCTCGGCAAAATTCTCGACGGTGACCAAACCATCGACCGCGTTACGCTCGGCTGTGAAGGGCAAAATAATTTCGCGATACACTGCCACGGTAATCCGCTGATTGTTGCCGATATAATGCAAATACTCCAGCGCTGCGGTGTAAAGCTGCTGACCGCAGAGCAGCTTCTAACTAAAATCCTCTCTTCGCAACAAGCCGTCAATACAATCGCCATTGAAGCTGGCTTGGCCCGCTTGGAAGCCAAAACCATCGAGGGTACAAAAATAATCGCAAATCAAATCGACGCCGGCCTAAGTACAACAGCCGAAAGATGGCTTGAGAATACAAACGAAACTCCCCTCAGTCAAATTTCAACGGAGGCTGGGCGGATACTTGAAAGCAGTCGAACGGCAAAACTGATTATCGATGGTTGTACTGCTGCCTTGGTAGGCCCGCCCAACAGCGGCAAAAGCACGCTGCTCAATTGCCTTGCTGGCCGGCAAAAAGCAATAGTCACAGATATCAAAGGCACGACCAGAGACTGGGTCGAAACCGTCTGCCGAATCGAATCTCTTTCTTTAAGGTTAATCGATACGGCGGGACTGGATGAAGAACTCAACACGGCCGAGGATGTTATTGAGCAAGTCGCTCAGAAGAAAAGCATCGAGATTTTAGAACAGGCCGACCTTGTCCTGCTCGTTCTGGATAACAGCCAATCGAATGACCGGCTTGACAAAGGGCTTCTTAAAAAAATCGGTGGAAAACGTGTTCTCATAGTATTAAACAAATGTGACTTGCCCGCCGGATTCGATACAAACAAACTGCCGGAAGCTCTGTCAAGCCCAGTGAAGATAAACGCCAAAGAAGCAACTGGTATCGAGAATTTGCTCGAAAATGTCCGGCATATTTGCGGCATCGCGGGCTTCGATTTGAAAACTGCTGTTTGTTTTACCCAAAGACAAAATAACCTGCTGCAGCAATTGATACATACCAAATCAACACAACAGGCAGCCTCAATCATAACAGAGTTGTTAAACGCCGCGCTTCGTGTATAATCTGCTTCTATGACGGTAAATCCTGAAAATTTAACACCTGCTATGAAGCAGTTTCATAAGTTCAAACAACAGCACCCGGACTCCATACTGTTTTTTCGCATGGGCGATTTCTACGAGACGTTCTACGAAGATGCCAAAACATGCTCGAAGGTCCTGGGCCTGACGTTGACCAGCCGGAGCAAAGGAACCAATCCCATCCCGTTGGCCGGCGTGCCGTATCACGCTGTTGATGGCTATCTGAAAAAGATGTTGCAGGCCGGCTTCAAGGTCGCCGTTTGTGAGCAGGTCGAGGACCCCAAAACCGCAAAGGGCGTCGTAAAACGCGACGTCGTGCGCATCGTAACACCCGGTACACTCACCGACGATATGTTGTTGACTGCCAAAGAAGACAATTTTCTCTGTGCCGTCAGTATGGGAACAAAGCACAAGGCCGCCATAAGCTGGGTCGATATTTCGACCGGCCATTTTTTCGCCCAGGAGCTGCCCGAAGATAGACTGCTCGATGAGCTGCTGCGATTATCGCCCGCCGAGTGTCTGCTGGCCGACAGACGCGGCGAGCTGTTCGAAGCCGAGACGAAAAAGCTCGTGAGTGACATTACGCAGCTAACCAATGCCGTTGTCACCGAACGACAGGCTTGGTATTTCGACCCATATCAGGCAAGGCAGCGTCTGCTGAAACATTTCGGAACAGCTACGCTCGAAGGCTTCGGTATCAGTGATGGCGAAGATGGTCTTATCTGCCCGGCCGGTGCTGTTATCGAATATCTCAACGAGACACAAAAAACCACGCTTGGCCACATCCGGAATCTAAAGAAAATCAGCCGTCAAAACTTTCTGCAAATCGACACGACCAGCCTGCGAAGCCTGGAAATCCTGCGCACAATTCGCACAGAAACCACAAAAGGCTCGCTGCTGGATAGCCTGGACGAAACGATAACCGGTATGGGCGGAAGAATGTTCAGGAACTGGCTGTGTATGCCGCTCTGCGACCTTACCGCTATCGCCCGGAGGCAGGATGCCGTCGAAGAAATCAAAGACGCTGATGACAAACTATCTGAGGTTCGCAGGCTGCTCTCGAACATATCCGACACCGAGCGAATCGCAGCACGAATCAGCACCTTCCGGGCGTCTCCGAGAGACCTGGTGGCGCTTACATCTACTCTGCGCCAGATACCGCAGTTGCGAAAAATCCTTGAGCAATTCGGCGCCGAGCTGCTCGTGCAATTGGCCGGCCAATGCGACAGTATGGACGAACTGGCTGACCTGCTCGAATCGGCAATCAAGCCCGAACCTCCTTCTCATCTTCGTGATGGCGGCGTTATAAAGACCGGCTTTTCAGAAGAGCTTGACCGCCTGCGCTCAATCTCCACCGATGGACGAAGCTGGCTCCAGGATTACCAGAAGCAGCAGTCCGAGCGGACCGGCATCGCGAACCTTAAAATCGGATACAACAAAGTCTTCGGCTACTACATCGAGATAAGCCACTCCGCAGCCGACAAGGTTCCCGTCGATTACGTCCGCAAACAGACAATCAAAAACGCCGAGCGTTATATCACCGAGAAGCTCAAGGAGTTCGAGACACAGGCCCTCAGTGCCGATGATAAGGCGCTCGAATTAGAGCAGCAGCTTTTTGAACAGCTTCGTCGTCAATCCGCCCAGTACGTAAGCCGCCTCCAGAAGCTTGCCGATACTATCGCCCAGTGCGATTGTCTTACCGGTCTTGCATATTTAGCTCGCCGGCGAAGCTATATCCGCCCGAAACTAACTGCCGGCCGTGAGTTTATTATTAACGAAGGAAAACATCCCGTGCTGAGTGAAATGCTCGGGGCACAGTTTGTTCCGAACGATATAGCCCTTACCGGCGGCGCAGGCGATATCCTCATCATCACGGGGCCTAATATGAGCGGCAAAAGCACATACATCCGGCAGGTGGCGCTGCTGGTCCTGATGGCACAGACCGGCTCGTTCATCCCGGCCAAAGACGCCGAAATTGGTCTGGTCGATAGAATCTTTACCCGCGTGGGCGCTTCGGATGAATTGGTTCGTGGCCAGTCAACCTTTATGGTCGAGATGACCGAAACGGCAAATATCATCAACAACGCCACCGATAAGTCCCTCGTAATTCTCGACGAGGTCGGACGAGGCACAAGCACTTACGATGGCCTTTCGCTCGCTTGGGCGATTACCGAACATATCGCCAGCAAAATAAAATGCCGGACACTTTTCGCCACACACTATCACGAGCTGACCGAATTAGCCGAGCTTTTCGGAAACGTCAAAAACTGCAACGTGGCCGTCCGCGAATGGATGGACGAAGTGGTATTTTTGCATAAGATTCTGCCCGGCGGAACCGACAAGAGCTACGGCATACACGTTGCAAAGTTGGCCGGCCTGCCCAAAACCATCCTCGAAAGGTCTAAGGAAATCCTTGAAGAACTCGAAAGTACATTCCAGAAAGAAGCTACCGGCGAGCATCTCTCAAAACACAAAACAAAAGAACCGGACAAAGACTCCCTGTTTGTCCAGAAACATAAGAGCGTTTTAGAAAAACTGGGCTCAACCGACGTAAACAACCTCACACCCATTGAAGCGATAAATTTACTTAACCAAATAAAGAACGAAATCAACGAAAAATAATAAAACACATGAAAAAAATCCTTGTAAAAGGGTGCTTCAGCCTGCTTAATATATACAGATGAAAACGCGGTAGAATATTTACTTTACTTGAAACGGCTTCTAATCACGAAAGGGGCAAGTACTATGAAACATACACTAAAATCAAAAATGGTTGTTCTGTGCGGTCTTGTGTTATTGCTGTCCGGCTGTACCGAGGTCGCTATCACCGGTAGAAAACAGTTCAATCTCGTTCCCGATTCGACGATGAATTCGATGGGTTTTCAGGCCTACAGCGAATTCCTTACACAGAACACACTCAGCAAAGATTCCAGCAGTACCCAGATGGTCAAACGCGTCGGAAGCAAAATTCAAAAGGCGGTGGAACAGTATTGCGCCCAAAACAACCTTTCGGACAGTTTGCAGGGATACCAGTGGGAAGTTAATTTAATCGAAGATGACCAGTTAAACGCCTGGGCTATGCCGGGTGGAAAGATGGTCGTTTATACCGGCCTGCTCAAAGTAACCCAATCGGAGGCCGGGCTGGCAACGGTTGTGGCCCATGAAATCGCGCACGTCTTCGCCAAGCACGGAGCAGAAAGAATGACTCAGGGCCTTGTCGTGGAAATGGGAGGTATGGCCCTGTCGAAGGCACTGGCAAACAGCCCTGCAGAAACAAAGAACCTGTTTATGCAGTCCTACGGCGTAGGCACACAGGTCGGCGTATTGCTTCCGTACAGCAGAGTGCATGAAACCGAGGCCGACCATCTGGGCCTGATATTTATGGCGATGGCCGGCTATAATCCTAACGAGGCCGTCAATTTCTGGCAGAGAATGTCCGTCGCAAAACAAGGCTCACAGACGCTTGAAATATTGTCCACACATCCCGCCGACTCGACCAGAATAAGAAACATACAAAGCCTGATTCCAAAAGCAATGCAGTATTACCGTCAATAGCGAAATCGGATAATCACGAAAACCTTATCCCTGTGCTTAACCTGTTCGATTGCGATATTGAGTATTTGGGATGATGGGTATTATTATTTTTTTCGAGCTTTACGAAGTGTCTTTTTGAGCAGCGGCCAAAGCCGCCAGGACGCCGGTCGAAAAACATGTTTGCAGATTATATCCGCCGCACGGCCCGTCAACATCGAGCACTTCACCAGCGAAGAACAAGCCAGGGCAAATCTTCGATTCCATAGTTTTAGCCTCAATTTCTTTAAGGCTCACGCCCCCTCGGGTTACCGTCGCCTCGGCAATATCTCTGGTGCGCACGATTGAAACAGGCAAAGCTTTTAAGGCTGCGATAAGTTTTTTTCGAGCATCTTTGTTAAGCTGGCTTGCCGCAAGTTCGTCATCACAGCCCACTCGCTTGCACAGAAAGATTCCAATGCGCTTCGGCAGATTTTCAGTAAGTATATTAACGATTTTCTTTTTGGGATTTGCACTTAGCAGCTCGGTCATTTCTTTATCGAAAGCGGATTGTTCTACATTCGGCGCAAAGTCCAGAGTAATTTCGATAGGACTTTTTTCGGCGTCAAGATAATCGGTAAGTTGCCGGCTCATATCGAGCACAGCCGGGCCGCCGATACCGTCGTCGGTGAAAATAATCGCCCCTGCGGTGGCAACCTTTTTGTTGTTTATGCGGGCCGAAATCTTAACATTTTCAACGGACGTACCTGCAAGCTGTCCCGGCCAGTCTTCAAGGCTTACCAGCGGGACTAAAGAAGCTCTGGTTTGGGTTATATTATGACCAAAGCTTCGGGCAAAGCGGTAGCCGTCTCCTGTACAGCCTGTTTTGGGCCATGAAAGCCCGCCTGTTGCGATAATAACTTTTTCGGCGCGTACAGGTTCTTTTGGGGTGTGAATTATAAACGTATCTGCCTGTTTGGTTATCTTGGCTGCTCTCTTGTCATAGAGAAAATTAACGCCGAGTTTTTTGGCTCGGTTTACCAGCGCATCTCTTACGTCATCGGCACGGTCTGAGGCCGGAAAAACGCACCCGTCTTGTTCGATCCTGGTTTGAAGCCCTAAAGAGGCGAAGAATTGCATCACATCCTGCGGCGAAAACTTGTATAAGCAGTAGCTCAAAAATCTGCCCTGTACAGAACCGAATATTCGGACAAGCTCTGCAGGGCTGGCGTTATGTGTAAGGTTGCAGCGTCCGGCCCCTGTGAGTATCAGTTTCCGGCCGGGCGCTGTATTGCCCTCGATTATCGTTGTATGAGCATCGGCCTGGGCCGCGAAAATCGCCGCCGTCAAACCCGCAGGCCCTGCTCCGATTATACATATTTCTGTTTCCATAGGCATATATTACAAAGACAGTTTTGGCCCTTCAATCTAATCGGTTAAAACGACCGTGTCAAACGTATCTCGCTGTGAAATCCCTAATTCGGTATTCACATTGCCGCTTTCAACTCTTGTAATTAACGCTTTTGTTTTTATAATAGGACCAATTAATAATTTTGGAGACTAAATATGGCAAAGATTACCAAACTTGATGAAATTGTATCGCTGTGTAAGCGAAGAGGTTTTATATTCCAGTCCAGTGAAATCTACGGCGGCCTTGCGAGCTGCTACGACTACGGCCCCCTCGGCGTCGAATTGAAGAACAACGTAAAAAAGGCCTGGTGGAAAAGCGTCGTACAGATGCGCGACGACGTGGTCGGGCTCGACTGCAGTATCCTTATGCACCCGATGATCTGGAAATCGTCCGGCCACGCCGACAAATTCGCCGACCTGATAGCCGAGTGCAAAAAGTGCAACACCAGAACCCGCGTTGACCACCTCAAGGAAAAAACTGCCGAACACGCCGATGAGCATACCGAGCATATCGCAATCGATGAGGCTATGGCAAAGGCCCGGGATTTGAGTAATAAGCTTTGTCCGAACTGTGGTGTGGTGGGCCAGTTTACCGAGCCGATGCCGTTTAAGCTGATGTTCGAGACCCGGATGGGCGCCAACGTTGACGATTCGATGACGATGCACCTTCGCCCCGAAACAGCTCAGGGAATCTTCGCTAATTTCAGAAACGTGCTCGATACCACCAGAGTAAAAATACCATTCGGTATCGCCCAGATTGGCAAGAGCTTCCGCAATGAGGTAACGACCAAGGCATTTATCTTCCGAACGCGCGAATTCGAGCAGGCCGAGCTTGAGTTTTTCTGCGAGCCGGGCACCGATGAGCAGTGGTTCGACCACTGGAAGCAGGCGCGGTTCGACTGGTATCTTGAGCTGGGTATAAAAAAAGAGAATCTGCACTTCCGCGTGCACGATGCCGACGAGCTTGCCCATTACGCCAAGGGCTGTGTCGATGTCGAATACAAATTCCCGTTCGGCTCCGGCGACTGGCAGGAGCTTGAAGGCATCGCCAACCGCACCGACTACGACCTCCGGCAGCATCAGCGCGGCATGAGGACCCTCAATAAATGGTATGAGAACGACCGGGACCTTACGAACATACAGCTTGTCGATGAGGCCGAAGATTACCATAAAGGCCCGCTGTCTTATTTCGATGAACAGGCTAAAAAGCGGTACATCCCTTACGTTATCGAGCCCAGCGCCGGCATCGACCGTAGCGCCCTTGCCTTTCTGGTCGATGCCTATGACGAAGAGGAAGTTCGCGGCGAAACAAGGAACCTTTTAAGATTTCACCCGGCCCTTGCGCCCGTCAAGGCCGCTGTTTTCCCGCTGGTAAAAAAAGATGGTATGCCTGAAATAGCGACGAATATCTACAACGGCCTTAAAAAATATTTCAACTGCTTCTATGACCAAAAGGGCGCGGTCGGCCGGCGCTATCGAAGACAGGATGAAGCCGGTACCCCGTTCTGCCTCACCGTTGACGGCCAGACAAAAGAAGACAATACCGTCACCGTCAGAGAACGTGACTCAATGGAGCAGAAAAGAATCTCAGCCGACCAGCTTCTCAGCTACCTGCGCGAAAAACTGGATTTGTAAAAATGAAAGGAGCCGCATATGAAACATATATATCTTTCCAAAAAACAAAAGAAAATTTTTGGTATATGTGGCGGCATCGGTGAGGCTTTCGATATTGATCCTACGTTAGTCCGGCTTGTGGTCGTCTTCTTATGCTTTGCAACGGGGATATTACCGTTAGTTCTGACCTATATAGTAGCACGGGAGATCGTCCCGAAAGAACCAGTTGCATAGATGAGTATCGGCTAAACCACTTATGCGAGAAGCTGGATATCTAATTTCTTGTCCTATTAATTTCCTAATCCACGAAGTTGCTTGTTTACATTCGTTGCGTAGTTATCGGTCATACCCATTATATAATCAAGGAATAACATGATAATCTCATATAGATCTTTCCCTTTAAATCTCTCGCCAGAATCTTGCTTAATGAAGTTTTTGATTATTTTTGTTTTGTATGAAGTTTTTTTACCATTAACAATTTCACGAGCTGCTTCTATTGAGTTTTCAAGTAAAATGCTTATTACACTATAGGCACCGAGTTCTAAAAGAACATTTCTTTGGTTCTGATATATTTTCTTTTTCAAATTTCCTTTTTCATATAAAGCGTCAATCTTAGAACAAAGACTATCATTATTTGTCTTTGACATAAGACTGCTATCTAAGCTGCCTTCCATAATTCTTTCGTAATTATTTTCAAAAGCTTCAACAATCTCTTTTATCATGAGATTTATCATCTTTCCGCGTAGCATTCCATTTTTAATACGCCAAGATATTTTAGAATTAAGTAGTCTTTTTTGTTCTTCCCTTAATTCGTCCTTTTTTTTCAGGAATTTATCAAATTCCTGCTCTATTAAATAATTTTCACGTAATAAATTTAATTCTATTGCATCTTCAATATCTAAAACTCTATAGCATATGTCGTCCGCCGCTTCGACAAGAAATGCTAAGGGGTGTCTTGTATATTCTGCTTCAAATTTAGAGCTATTATGTTTTTTCTCTATCAAACGCAGTTCTTTAGCAATTTCATCGAAATAATTATACTCTGTTTTAAAACAACTGAATTTATGGTCTTTTTTCTTAGGGTCTTCTTTAGCGAAATTTGAAGTCCAGGGATATTTAAGCAATGCACCAAGAGTCGAATATGTCAGGCGCATACCACCATCGTTTTCATAATATTCTTTATATGTAACAACTCGAAAAGCCATAGCGTTTCCATCAAAGTTTTTTAGGTCTTGTTGCTCTCTAACATTAAGCTCTTTTTCATCCTCTTTTATTTTTTCTTGAAACCATTTCCGAGTAGCCTCCTCTGCGGCATGTCCAAAAGGAGGATTACCAATATCATGAGCAAGACAAGCTGCTTCAACAATTTCTCCAACATTCGATGGTTCTAATTTGTTTGGAAGTTCTTCGTTATCTTTCAGCCATTGTCCAACCATTACTCCCAAACTTCGTCCAACACTTGCAACTTCTAAGCTGTGTGATAATCGTGTGTGAATATGGTCATTCTCGCTCAAGAGATGAACCTGTGTTTTGCGTCCCAATCTTCTGAAAGCGCTTGAAAAAGTTATTTTGTCTATATCTTTCTCGAATTGGCTTCTCCCATTTTTTTCTTCCCCATTGTTATTTGGGTCATGAAACCTCTTTTCAACTAACAATCTGTTCCATTTCATTTTTTCGCTCATATTTTTTTACCTTCATAATTTGTTTTTTTTAATTTTTGCATAAACATACGCAGACATGAAAGTTTTCCTCGTTTAGTTCTTCTATCATTTTAATTCTACCTCAATATATGACTTCTTGGTAAAGGCTGAGCAAAAATGCTTTTTTCTAAATTAAAGACGTGTTATCTCGCGTTTGCTATGATCTAATTATGTTTATCGGATGGAGATAAGAGGAAAATAATCAAAAAAAGGAAAATAACAAAAGGGAAAATCATAAGGTGAGTTTATTAGATTGATTATCGGGCCAAAGATGTACAATGTCTTCGCAGCCCGGCGTCGTTCAAATCCCAAAGGAAGAATCTCGGAGTATGCACTTTCAGGAAATCATCTTAAGGTGTATAATCTGGAACAACAATAAGATATACGACCGAAACATCTGGCCGAAATAGATAAAGTGTTCCGAGACTTAACGCCACAGGTAATCTATGAGGAATCTTTGAATTATGAGCAATGACTACACAACAATTAACTGTTTATCGAAACACGATGGCAAAGAAGTTAGATTAGCCGGCTGGCTCTACAAGGGCCGTTCGAGCGGCAAGGTTCAATTTTTAGTCATTCGGGACGGCACCGGCTTATGCCAGTGTATCGTTGAAAAAAGCAAAGTTCCCGAAGAGCTTTTCACTCAATTAAAACACCTCGGCCAGGAATCGTCACTGACAGTAACAGGAACAGTCCGCGCAGACGAAAGAAGCCTCGGAGGTTACGAATTAGCGGTAACCAGCGCCAAAATTATCTCGCCCGCCGATGGCTATCCTATCACGCCGAAATCGCATGGCATCGATTTTCTGCTCAGGCACCGCCACCTGCATTTTCGCTCGCAGCGGCAGTGGTGCATCGGGAAAATTCGCCACACGGTCATCGACGCCATCCGAAGATTTTTCAACGACAATGGTTTTATTCTAATAGATACCCCCATCCTCACCGCAACAGCAGGAGAGGAACAGCAAACACTTTTTGAAGTAGATTATTTCGGCTCGCCGCTGTATCTGAGCCAGACCGGCCAGTTGCATCTCGAATCGGCCGCAATGAGTTTCGGCAAGGTCTATTGCTTTGGCCCGACCTTCAGAGCGGAAAAGAGCAAGACACGAAGACATCTTACCGAGTTCTGGATGGTAGAGCCCGAGGTCGCATTCATCGATCTTGACGGCATGTTGGAATTGGCGGAAAATTTCGTTTCCTTCATCGTCGCCTGCGTCCTGCAAAACAACAAAAGTGAGCTTGAAGCCCTGGCCGCCGACATTGCTTCACTTGAAAAAATCAAACCGCCTTTTTACAGATTAACTTACACCGAGTCTGTTGACATCCTGACAAGTCAAAAAACCGTAGATTTTCTCGCCGCGCAGTTAAAAGAATTCCAAAACCAAAAGCAGCAATACGAAACAAAAATCACCGAGCTTGAAACACAGCAGGCCGGCCAGATAAAGCAGTGGCAGAAAGATAAAATCGCCGCTGAGCTTATTGAATTGCGCACCGTCCTTGCCGAGACGAATACGAAAATCGAAAACAATCCCAAACACGCCGCCCTGGCCGCGGAATTTAAATGGGGCAAAGACCTCGGCGGCTCCGATGAAACCATCATTTCTCAGATGCACGATAAACCCGTCTTCGTGACCCACTATCCTAAAGAGGCCAAGGCCTTTTATATGAAAGCCGACAGGGAAAATGAAAAGGTGGTCTTGAATTTCGATTTACTCGCCCCCGCCGGCTTCGGCGAAATCATCGGCGGCTCGATGAGAGAAGATGACTACGACCTGCTTGTCGCGAGAATCAACAATCAGGGCCTGAAAGTTGAAGATTACGACTGGTACCTGGATTTGCGAAGATACGGCTCGGTCCCGCACGGCGGCTTCGGACTCGGTGTCGAAAGAACAATCGCATGGCTCACCGACCAAAAACACATCCGCCAGTGCATCCCCTTCCCAAGGATGATGGACAAAGTTTACATCTGACGGCGATGTTTCATAAAGAAAGAGTAATCCCAACAATATACAAAAAACGGGGCGTCTGATACGCATATCAAACGCCCCGCTAAGCTCAAATATAATCTATAGTGATTTTAATCAATCGACCGTTGACCACTCGTCAGTCAGCGTATTATCCTGAAGCCAGTTTTCCTCCAGCAATGCCATATCGGTTTCATCAACCTTACAGTCACCATTGAGGTCCCCCACCAGCGGCTCATAGTCCGGCAGTGACTGGGCCGCCTGGCAACTGTCGCTATATACGTTTATCGTCACCGTGTCCGAGCCGCTGTATTCGCCGTCGGAAGCATCCAGTTGCAGGACATACTCACCCAAAGCCGACAGGGTGATACCCGTATCCTCAGCGGTCGCCGTTTCTATAACAGCGTCCCCTTCATTCGGCTCGCTAATCACCGTCCACTGCACAGTGTAAGGACTTATCGCACCGTCGTCGATAACGGTCGCATCCAGATTCCCGATCCTTACGCCATCCGCCAGCCATGTCACTACATCTGCCCCGGCGTTTACTTGTGGAGGCATATTATCTGCGACAAAGCTGAAGATAGGACCATAAACCGGATCATTATCACTGCCGGTATAAGAATCGATCGCCCAATAGTAACGCGTCTTTGGTTTCGTCTGAACGGCAATAGAAGTCACGCTCTGGTTGCTGACGACCCTCATAGCATCCGGGTTGGTAAATTGTTCCAGCATTTGCAGGTCGTCCGTAAAGTAAACGTCAACAGATACCGGCTGACCCGGCACACTCGGTTCAGGCAAAGTCCAGCTCAACTCCAGAGCTCCTCCTGATGCACTGCCGTTATCTGTCGGCAATGGTTTAAGTGGATGAACACCACGTACCTCTATCATACCGGATGTTTCGGCCGGACCAACAACAATCTCGCCCGCTCCGCCGTAGGCCTTGATAACTCCGTTGTCAATAGCCCAGTTGATTTGGTTATTATTTCCCGTCGTATCAGGAACTATCATGGCGCCGCCCAGGAAATCTATGCTGTGCTCGGCTGTCGCCAGATCTAGATGCAGACCAGTGCTCCCGAGGAGGTTCAGTGTTCCACCTTCCAGCTCGACAACTCCATTACCACCAGGCTCCTGACCGACCCCGAAGGTTTGAGTGTGTATGTTGACAGTCCCGCCTTCATATATAGTCAGAAATCCTTCGCCCCTGAAGCCCACATACATACGCACACTGGAATTCAGCACCCCGCCGTCATACACCTCTATGCGACCGGCATTATCATCTATATCGCCTGCTTGATAACCTAATATGAACCAATCGGTGACCGTCAGGTTTCCCCCATCGACTATTTTCAATGGGCCTCCGCCTAAGTCTATCTGCCACGCCCCGGCATCCGGAATATCAACTATACATTCACTCGGACCGTTGAAAAAAGCCTTAATAGTGGCCGAGGGTAATGTCGAACCCGACCAATTAGAAGCTTCGCTCCATAAGCCGCTTTTCGGCGCCGCCCAATTTGTTGACGATTGGGCCAAAGTCACCCCGGCCAAACAAAAAACAATAACCGCACACAATACAATTCGAGTTCTCATTACATGTTCTCCTTCTAAATAAGGTTTCAATAATAACGAATTAACTTTGTCTGCATATCAAAAGACCTTTGGCCTCAAATACCGCACCAAAGCACTGATAAACACTGCCTCCTCAGGCTGGATTACTCCTCAACTAACGTGAAAGTCCAAAATTTCATCAACCCGGAAAAACAGGATATTGTAACTTTCCTTCTTTATTTATACCAAATCAGCTATATCATCGTCAAGGCATTTTATTCGAAATCAACCGGGAGCTTATATAAAAAACATTGGCACAATCGCCGACTTTCTTATACAGTATTAGCCATGAGCTTATCCGGATAACCGGATGCAATAGAGCCGGTTGTTTGGTTAGGCTCTAAATCTGCGTGATTGTTTAATGTTCTCCCCCGAAGCGGGAGCAGTTTGAATAATGTTTATCAGGAGGTGAATTATGAGAAAGTCAATTTTTGGTTCGATAACTCCAACGCTGACAGTACTGGTAATGATGACAGTTGCCTTTGCTGCTCTGGCTGCCGCATCAGGCTCAGGCTCTCCGCTGGGCAGTGAGCGTGCCAGGGCTGCCAAATCCGACAACGATGGCAAGCTACGCATCATCGCCTTCGGTGCCCACCCGGACGACTGCGAGATTAGGGCCGGAGGCGTAGCCGCCATGTGGGCCGCTCAGGGCCATCACGTAAAATTCGTCTCCACCACCAACGGCGACATCGGCCACTGGAAAGAGGCCGGCGGCCCCTTGGCTCAGCGCCGCACTCGCGAAGTACAGGAAGCCGCCAAGATATTAAACATCGAAACAGAAGTACTCGACAACCATGATGGCGAGCTTATGCCCACACTCGAAAACCGAAAGGAATTTGTAAAGCTAATCCGGGAATGGAAAGCCGATATCGTCCTTGGCCCTCGAACCAACGACTACCATCCCGACCACCGTTACACGGGAGTCCTTGTTCAGGATGCCGCCTATATGGTAATCTGTCCGTTCATCTGCCCCGATGTCCCGCACCTGAAAACCAATCCGGTTTTCCTGTACTTCTCCGACCGCTTCCAGAAACCCAATCCCTTCGAGCCGAGCCTGGTCGTTTCTATAGACGACGTAATTGAAAAGAAGCTCGATGCAATGGTTGCTCTCGAATCGCAGTTTGTCGAAGGCGGCGTATCCGGCAACGAGTCAATGGTACCAAAAAACGATAGAGAACGGGCCGCCGCTCACAAAAGGGTTCGCGAGAGTTTTCGCCGCCGCTTTGAATCTACCGCCAACCAGTACCGCGAAAAGCTGATAGAGTTCTACGGCGAAGAGAAAGGCAAAAAAGTACGCTGTGCCGAGGCCTTCGAGGTCTGTGAGTACGGCCGCCGACCATCAGAAAGCGACCTTAATAAAAAGCTCTTCCCATTCTTCGAACGATAAGAAGATAGACAGTCACCTGTATTAAATGTGTTGAGATGAGATAATGGCAGGATAAAATCAGCCGTGTAGAGTGTGCAATAATACTTCTCTGCCTAAAGGCAGTTTGCACATGCAGAAGTCATCTTTTTCGTCCTGAAGCTTCACGAAGAGCCTTTAGAAATCCTTCACGAACTTCCTGGCCTAGAGACTCTGCCTTATGGACATCTTCCCACGCTTTGTCATGTTCTTTTTTGACGAAGTAGATCAGCGCTCGCTCGGCGTAGGCAACAGAAAATCGTTTTGGGTCTATCTCAATGGCCCTGGTGTAGTCTGCGATGACCTTGTCATATTCTTTTTTACGATGATACCCCATCGCCCGATAGTAGTAGGCCATCCCAAACCTTGGATTCTTCTTAATGGCCTTGGTGAAGTCTGAGATTGCACGGTCGTTTTCGCCTTTTTCGAAACGGGCCATCCCCCGATTATAATAGTCTTTGGCCTCCTTACAACCACACACACCGGCGGTAATCATTGTTCCAATCAAGGCAACTAAAACAACTTTTATTACACCTCTGTTCATTCTGGTAAACATACCATCTTCAGCCGAATTGTATATGTATTTTTGTTATCGTTGTTCTCTCCCATGTAAGACTCCGCCGCTGGCAGGGTATATCTATTTGCCGTCTTCCCCGCCGTATTGCTCCAAAACGGTGATCTCGCCGGTGTTGTCATCGACCTCCACCCGCGCCTTGGAACCGTCGCCTACATACCAGCTCTGGCCTTCTTCGGTGATATACATATTGTAGCCGTCGCCCATGGGTATTGGCTGGGGTGCTCCGGACTTGCCGCCGCCGACATCGACAACGGTCATCTCGCCCGTGGTCTCATTGATCTGCACCTGCATCTTGGTGGTCTTGCCGTCGGGTCCTTCACTGACATACCAAAGCTTGCCCTCTCCGGTGATATAGAGATTCTCGTTGTCGCCCATGGATATTTTTTGGAGGCCTTTCGAGCCTTTGGCCTTGGCGTAGTCGCCCTTAGACGGTTTGGCCTCGGAGTAATCTTCTAAAGGCACTTCCTCGGTCGAATCCAATGCGTCGGCGTACTGTGCATCAGGTTCGGTAACGATCGCGTCTAATTCGGCCAGGAGACGGTCATGTTCGGTCTCTACGATAACGGGACTTTCGATGGTCCCGGCCCGGTTGTCGCTGAAGTGGATAATATGACGGATACCGAGAGACACAACGGTTACTAAGGCCAGAATTAACGCCCCGATTACCAGTTGTTTGGTTATTGGCTTCATGTTTTACTCCATCGAATATTTCCAACATAATATTATATAATTTTTACAGCTAAACTGCCAGCCTCTTTTTCATGTGACGGGTTGAGATTGACTTACCCTAACTCACTTTTTTCTTCCTGAATCTTTTCGAAGAATCTCAAGAAACCGAACTTCCTGACCCAGAGACTGGGCCTTATGGACATCCTCCCACGCCTGGTCATATTCTTTTTTACGATGGTAAGTCATCGCCCGATAGTAGTAAGCCATACCATACCCCGGCCTCTTCTTAATGGCCTTGGTGAAGTCTGAGATTGCACCGTCAGTTTCGCCTTTCTCGAAACGGGCCACCCCCCGATTGTAATAGTCTTTGGCCTCCTTACAACCACACACACCTATGACAATTATTGTTCCAATCAAAGCAACTATTGTTACCGGGTGTTTAGTTTTCATTACTATCTCCTTTTCTAAAGGCAGAAGTCCATCCTTAGCTACTTTGATCTTCTTGCCAACGGCATCTTAAAAAATAACGTCAGCACGACTCTTTCATAAAAAATGTTTAAGGACCCAGTCACGGGTGCAACAGGGTCCTTAGTTTGTATCTAACTGTTTACCATCATCGGCCGATGCGTTTCTTATAGTCCTCGAGTTTCTCTCCGGCTTCCTCGCGAGTCATCTTGCCTTCTCTGACTGCCGCTTTGATACGACGTTCAAAGCCTTCATACGCTCTTTGTTTGTCGTCATCACTCTGTGGCTCTCCGCGGCCAACGTCCATTCTTTCCTTGATCGCTTTCACGGCGCCTTCGTACCTCTTGGTCGCGTCTTCTTTACTGAATCTTACCGGCCTCGACAAGTTCACCGAGTTCCTTCTTTACCTTCATCAGATAGGCCTCCGCTCTGTCCGCGCCCTGGTCCTTCCTGGCACCGCCTGCTTTCTTGAGGGCTTCCAGCATTAGTCCGGCCTGTTCCAGCGAGAGTTCTCCATTGCTGACAGCTTTACCGAGCCGCTTTTCAACTGCTTTGTAGTCCTGGGCGGATGCTATGCCAAGTGGTAGTACGACCATGGCGCATAGCAGGACACATATCTGCAGCCAGCGTGAGTTCGATTGATTTGATTTATTTGATACGATCATCTTGAATCTCCTTTCAAGAAATCCGCCGCTGTTGATTTCGCTTGCCATCGACGGAGGGCGGAGAACCGGGCGAGCAAGAAACTCTACTGCTGGTAACAGAGAGTCAGCATAAAATTTAGGTTTAGCATTCAGGCAGGATATCACCAGGTCATCACAACAGATCTCCTCCATAGCGCGCAGGTTACGCTGTGCCCACCACACCACAGGATTCCTCCAGAACATGACGCAGGCCAGCCACTCAAGCCATCGCACCATGTAGTCTCATCGACGTACGTGCGCCATCTCGTGTGCCAGAACCCATTGCCACTCGTGAGCATCCATTTGATCGAGCAATGCAGTTGGAATAACTATTTGCACTTTTCCGCCAGCCCACCATACCATCGGCGAAATACGAGCGCACGTCGTGCAAATTATCGGGATGGCCTTTAGCCCTAATCGACGGGCAATCTTTTCTGCTTCAGTTTGCTACTGCTGTGGTGCAACATCAGATTCCGCCGTCAACATGCGGCTAAAGCGACAAACCCTGACCATCGAAAAGCTAAATACAACCACGCTTCCCAACAGCCAGATTGGCGGTAACCAGACTCTTGCGTGATACCATATAGTAATATCGAATTTTGATGACACCGAAGTATATGGTCGTTCATCAATATTGAGCTGGTGGCTGTTAGAAAGCAGCGCTCCTGCTCTTAAATTTTTATTGGACGCAACAGCCGTTTCACCCTGTGATGGAATCGTGACAATAGGAATCTTGACAATTGGCGGCGTCACCAACTTTATGAAGACAAGCAGCCATAGTATATAGGCAAGGTGAGGACGCCTGGCTTTTGCTCCCACTAGCATCGCCACGATACTTAAGGCAAGTGATAAAAACGCATTGCTTAGCCCCATCTGAAAAAGGAAATCAGTCATGCTTTATCTCCCTCATCAACCTGCCCGTCAAGAATCGCCCGGATACGGTTAATCTCTTTACGAGAGATCTTTTTCTCCTCGACAAGATGCGTAATCAGCGGCGCGAACGAACCTGCTGTCAGCTTGTCCGCGAGCGATTCTAACTGCTGCCCCGCGTAAGTCTGGCGTGAGATTGCAGCCGAGAACAAATGGACGAACAAACTGCGGTCACGCTCGACATACCCTTTATCTTCCAGACGTTGCAGTAGTCTCTGGACTGTTCCGTGCTGCGCTTTGGTTGTGTCAGGATAGAGTTGCTCGCGTATTTCGCGGGCAGTCAGACGCTCGTTCTGCCAAAGCAGATCAATGACCGCCAATTCCGCATTAGCCAGTGGTGATTGTTTCATTTTGTAGCCCTCAATGTTTCAATTAAATCACGATATCTTGTCGTAACTCTACGACAAGTTGTCGCAGTTGTCAACAATAAATCTGAAATTTCTATTATTTAACTTATAATGGGACTGTACTGATTTGTAGTGACAAAATGGAGTTAGGGAGTCACACGAAAATTAGGGTGTTTTTCAGCTCCTGAAAGAGGTGACTTTGCGTCTTTTATGTCACTTGTCCACGGCTTCTGTTTTTGGCAGTTTTGCTCGCCACTCTTCAGCTTTTTCCGACTTTTCCGAGACTTCATAGAATTCGATTGGATTACGCCATGACTCCAATATGTGTGGATGAGTGCCGCCAAGTTTAAGGCGACGGCCTTTGACAGCTTCAACTAATAACGGTTCTGCTTTGAATCATCTGTTTGTTGTGCAGCTTTACTTCTTAATCGCAGCGGTCAGAATACCTTTCATGGCGGCAGCCTTGACGTGCGAGGGTTGGTCATCGTCCTTTAGCTCTTTGTACATAGCTGCTGCTTCGGATTTCTTACCGTCGGCCAGCAACTGCTCGGCACAGACCAGGCGGGCGTCGGCTACGGATATCTTCATATTGGCAGATGCCTTTTTCGCGAACTTGCTGAGTTCCTTGGCCGCAGCCGATGTGCCGATCAGACCCAGCGATTGGGCCGCGGCATTGGCGACTTCAATGTCGGAGTCGCCGAGAAGCTTCGAGATGACCGGGATGCTCTTCTTGTCGCGACGTACACCCAGCGAACCGATAATGCCCGGCTTGAGCTTGCTGTTGACCTTCGGCAGCGCCTCCCGCATAGCCTTGGTCGCCTTCTCGCCCGGAATGCGTTCTAGGGCGTAGCGTGCAATGTGCGAGGTCTCCTCGTCGGCTAAAAGAGCGGCGAGGGCCTTGACGGACTGGGCGGCCGTGCCCACAACTCTCAGTTTGCGGCACACATAATCCTGTGCGGAGCGTGAGATGCCTCCGGCAAGTACCTCCACCAGGCTCTTTTCCAGTGCCTTACGTGCTGCGGCATCGTCATGCGTAGCGATGATAGCTTGGTCGATGGGCTTCAGGGCCTCGCGGTCTGCGCCCCAGTCATAGGTCTTAAGCGTTTCCAATGCTTTCTCTAATGTGGCCGAATCCGTTTGTGCAACGGCTACGGTAGCTGCACCTGCCGCCAGTGTCATTCCAATAGTCTCTTTAATCGTCATAATCAAGTCTCCTTGTCGTAATCATAGCTTGCTCAAATCACCCAGGGCTCTCTTCTTGCAACGTCGACAAGGCGGTTGGCTTCGTCGTCGTCAATGAACTGCTGTTTCTCTGTGTCCCATTTCAGTGACCGTTCCAGTTCGTAGGCAATAAGGAACAGGTGGCACACTGTTGCGGTGTGGACCGCGTATTTGATGTCGCGGAACGGCCTCCTGCGAGTCTTCACGCAGTCGATAAAGTCGCCGTAGATACCCCCGCTTCCGGCATAACTGGGAACCGGCTTTGAGGGGCCTTTCTCATTCGTACCTTCTACTTCCAGGTTGCCTCGATCCGGGTAATTATGGTGAAGAAGCTTGCCGTTCGGATAGCGGCAGGTTGCGAACTTTCTACCGTTCTCGTTGTGGAAGATGACTTCTTCAGGCTCCAGTTCCCTGACATCAATGGCGAAGGTCGCACCACCGAAATGATGGGCGCCCCAGTCCGTCATGCCGCCGCCCGAATAATCCCTGAACGACCGCCAGCTTGTGCCGTCGATGCTGTAGCTGCCGCTGCATCGGTGCCGATGGTACGGTGCCCAGGGGGCCGGGCCAAGCCACCTGTCCCAGTCAAAGCCGTTGGGGATCTCTTCCCCTTTCTTATTGCAGTCCATCGGTAACGGGCCAACGTTAACGTTGACCGACTTGATGATGCCTTTGTCTCCATTCCAGCAGGGATCGACCGTCTTCCTGTAGTCTTCGAGCACTCGCTGACTGCCGCCGGATACGACCCGACTATAACGCCGGGCAGCGTCGATCATCAGCTTGCCTTCACGAAGCGTCTTGGTCTCGGGCTTCTGACAATAGATGTCCTTTCCGTGGCGGCATGACTCGATCACTATGATCGCGTGCCAATGATCCGGTGTTGCACAATGCACAGCGTCGATATCATCGCGTACCATAATTTCGCGGAAGTCGTTATAAGCTTTGCAGTCATTAGTGCTGTACTTCTCGTTCACACGGTTCATGGCGCCATCTCGGACATCCTTTCTTACGTCGCACACGGCAACGTACTGGACATCGTCCCGACCCAGGAACGAACCCAGGTCGCCCCGGCCCATGTTGCCGATGCCGATGCCGGCCATCACGATACGGTTACTTGGCGCCGTGTTGCTCCCTCTTCCCATTGCCGCCGCTGGGATCAGGTAAGGCAGTGTCACCGTCGCCGCCGCTGCTTTCAGAAATGTTCTTCGACCATGAGATCCGCCCCGGTCCTTCGTTGGTTTGCTTTTCTGATTTGTCACGTTTTTATCCTTTCCTGGGCTCAGTGTGCATAATTGCTTTAAGCTGTGTCGAGTCTGAATCTAACTTGATTAATCAATATCGCATGAGTTATGAGGGCATTTCCCTGGATAGCCTCTCTCCTCACGACCGTCACAAGGTTTCTGCTGATACTGATAGCAATTTTAATTCTACGACTATTTCTAATGATTATACTCCGCAAGCACGACATATCAAGGGCTGTTTTCTCAAACTTAAGGATTTTTCCGGGCTTCCAGCAATTCCTATAAAATTTATCCTCCCTCGTCCATCTTCCATCTTCCATCATCTATCCGCTCTACGCTCTACGCTTCAGAGCCTGTCCTGAGCGCAGCCGAAGGATTTTCTATGAAGCTGCCCGAAGGGCCTCCTCAATTTTGCACTTTACATTTTGATTTTTTTTCTTTGCTTTTTCCCTCTTTGCCCTCTGAGGCTAATATTTTTAATCCGCATAATCAGCGTTAATCCGCATCTGATTTCTCCTCTCGCTCAGCTTCTAAAAGCTCTTTATTAAAAACATAAACTTTAATCTCTTGCTCAGAGGTTTCTTCACCTTCGAAAACAACAGTAACCGAATGTACGCCAATATCTTCTAGGTTAGGTCTCCATTTAATATAATCCTGGCGATCTCTTTTTATTAATTTCATACCGGCCGGATACGGTTTTTTTATGAAAATGTGGCAATTCATCGGAGGGTTAATCTCTATCATAAATATGTCGTCATATCGTTTTCTATCAGAAGGATTTTGAATTTCCAGAAGGACCTTTCCCTCTTCATTAACTTCTTTTTGCATAGCGAATAATTCATATGCACTTTCTTTTGCTCTCATAAGGCAAGGCAGAAGAATGCTCATTAATAAGACGATAATGGACATTACTATCAACAGTTCAAGAAGAGTAAAACCTTTTCGTCGCACTTTTTGTCCCTTCTGATTTTGATTTTAAATGGTCATCCCGACCGAAGTGGAGGGATCTGGTACACGAAATTATATGTGCATACGTTTAAAGAGACAAGCAATCCAATCTTAAATTTTAAAAAAACTGAAATTCAAAATGTTTCATTCTGAACGTAGTGAAGAATCTCAATCCCAACTCAAAACTAAAAACTCAACATTCAAAACTAAATTGCGGCAATCTTAAATCAAATCATCAACAGTAAATATTCAATTGAATTGCTTGCTCCACCGGCCATTGCGAGTAAAGCGCGGCGATTGGATAAGTAGCTGAAAGTTGTTGCGTGATTCGGGTCGGATGCCTACAATGAACAATATGGAGATATTGGATTCTATTGCTCTACCACCGAAGGTAGGACGATCAAAGTCAGATGGTGAAGACCGTGTTACCAACGACAAGAAACAAATGGCAAGTTTCTCGCAGGAAGACTATTTATGATGTCTTTTGAAGTGGCAGGACTAAAATTTCGCAATCCATTCGTGGTCGCTTCTGGCCCTGCAACGAAGCATATCACACAACTCATCGAGGCCGAACAGTGCGGCTGGGGCGGCGCCAGCCTAAAGCTCGCCATCGAACCTGCGCCGTACATCAATCTGGATCCCAGATACGGATGGTGGAAGCAGGAGCACTACTTGGCCTTCTCCGCAGAGAAGCGACTGACCCTTGATGAAGCCCTCAGACTTACGGAAAAAGGCAGGAGGCAGACCAAAGAACTCATTATCCTGGCCAATATAGCTTATACGGGCGAAAAGGGAATGGACGGCTGGTTGGATATGGCGAGGAGATTTGTCGCAGCGGGCGCGCACGGCCTCGAACTGAACATGTGCTGCCCAAACATGTCTTTCAATTTAAAGGTTTCTGGCGAGCAGGAGCACACTGCTCAATCCGGTGCCAGTCTCGGACAGAACGCAGAGATTGTAGGCATGGCAACCAAAATCATTTCAGATGCCGTTGACGTGCCGGTCTTCGTGAAGCTTACACCTGAGGGTGGCAGAATCGCCGAGGTCGCACAAGCCTGTTTCGAGAACGGGGCCAGTGTGGTTGGCACTACGGGCAATCGCCTGGCGATTCCCGAGTTCGATATCCACGATCCCAAACGTGGCCCATTCCGGTTTCAGGTCGAGCCCTCGGTGGCATGTTTCTCGGGCCCGTGGGTGAAGCCGCTGGCGCTTCGCGACGTCTTCGAAATCCGCAAGAAGGTTGGCCCGGTACCCTGCATCCTCGGCACTGGCGGTGTGCGCAACTATGTCGATGCCGTTCAGATGATAATGTGCGGCGCCGACATGATCGGCATCTGCACCGAAGTGATGCTTCACGGATTTGATTTTCTCTCCGGCCTGCTCGAAAACATCGATAAGTTCATGGACCGGCACGGCTATAATTCGTACAGAAATTTTCGGGATCTGGCTGTCGAAGCCATCGCCCCGGCAGACAAACTCACCCTCGAGCAGGTGTATGCCCGGGTTGAGCCTCAGTTGTGCGACGGCTGCGGCTGTTGCGAACGGATCGGCCATTGTTATGCCATAACTATAGAAGACCAAAAGGCCATTGTGGATCCGCGCCAGTGTACCGGCTGCTCCACATGTCAAAATGTATGCCATGCCGGCGCAATCTCATTCGTCGAGAGAGGATAAGGTCTCGTGCGAACTGCTCTACTTGCCGAGTGGGGAAACTCAATTTATCCCATAGGGAAACTAAATTGCGGCAATCTCACGAATCGACTAAACCGTGTAGGGGCGGTTCGAGAACCGCCCTCACGAATAATCAATTGAATATGTTTTTGCCTTAAAGAAACCCCCCGGCCTTAAGCCGTTTCTTTTATCGAGAGTTCCCTCAGCATTTCTGAAGTTTACAGCTATGTCAAAACCCTCTGTATCCGGTCAGCTCTCATAGACTTCGAAATACAGGTGAAGCATTCCCTGCGTGTTACAGGAGCAAAGCAACATGCAAGCCGCGTGACAATAACCAAATCTGATCCGATACAGTGTTATGCCGTCCTTCTTATATTTCAAAGGTAACGATCTGTAAGATACACTACATATTTATGATGTTTCTTTCGGTGTTGCGCAAGTTTAATAATGACTTCCTGATAAGTAGCCTCATGAAAAACAACACCATCAGAGCGAACGACTGATTTAAACTCCTCAACTTCTTGTCGATGATTGAAACCGTGTTCACCAAGAGCATCATACCAGAGATAAAGTAGACGGTAGTTCATATGTCCGAATTTGTGATTTAATCCTAAAATGTGTTTGATCAGCTGTGCGACATGGAGATATTTAAAATGACTATCATATGGTGATATTGCTTGTGCAACGCCTTTGGTTGCCGGTAGATTCTGCCAAATGTCTTGGTTTTCGAAATATTTTGGATCAAAACCGCCATGCTTACGAGCAGAGTAGGCTTCAGTGAATTTACATTCGATTGCAAAGGCAGCATATTTGCCATATCTCCTTGGGAAAATAACAACATCAAGATTCGGGGAATACTGAAATCGGTCATCAATTGAAAATTTTTGCTCAAATCGTATTTCACCGTTCAATTCTTTACCTGCACGAGAAAGCCCACATGCCGAACATATGACAGACAAATCTGATGATGCACGCCAGTAATCGAATATATTTACTCCGAGGGCTGAAGAAGAATGAATGGCCTGCATTTTAGAAGGATGTCCTGCCATGCCCTTCAGCTCACCACCATCGCCATCGTTTATTTCATTCTTAGTATTTACATTCAGGGGGAGATATAGATTATCCCCCAATGTGCGTGTGTAAGCTTTTCTACCTCGCGTTCCTCGACTGCCAATGAGCCCAATCCCTCGATTCTTGGCCCATTCAGTCTGCTTAGAAATAATTTGATTAATCGCATTCATTTTGTTTCTTTTTCTCCATTTCCGCTACGGCTAAACAATTGACTACATTTTTTCTTTACATATTTCTATATAAATCTCAAACAGAACGACTCGCTCCTATATCATACCATTGGCCGACCAATAATTGCAACAATCAAAGCCCAATAGGGGGTACTACAATTCCTGTAAGATAAGAGCTGACATATCGTTATCGTAGCATCATTGTTAAGTTATCAAAAATAGAATGCTCCCAACAAAATTTTTTTTTCTTCATAGATTCAGTAACTACAAGGACTAAGAACAAGACAAAAAATTTTATCAGGAAAATTCAAAATTTGGGCTTTACACTTTATCAAAATATCCGTAATTTGCCGATACTGTTTCTTACGGGTATTAATGCTATATATAGCATAATTCCCGGTCATTTTACTATATATTGTGGTCTTTTTTTCGCAGGGAGGCGTATAAAATGTACGATAAGAACAGATTTATAAAAAACGGCTGAGTCAGTTGGTCCTGACTCAGCCAAATTTTGGGGGTATCATGATGTCAACCCCAGTTCAATTCATGTCATGGTACCCCCCTCGTTTTGAATTTCAATAAAATTTTGAAATTAAGTGAAAAATTTTTCAATTAGTCCTATTTCTATGAAATGGGTAGTTGTAAGAGAAAAATAAACAATAACCAAAGCTTGATTGAATTCCACAAGTGTCCTGTTACAAATCTGTTTAGGCGGGACGTGTTAGGATTTGATTGGGATATTAAAGGAGTACCAAAAATGAGTTTTACAGAACAAATTATTCAAAATGTTTGGAAAAAAGGTAATATTATACCGGGTAATGACCAAGATGTCTGGCGAAAGGACCAGTGTGGTGCTTGGATTTATAGAGATTACTATGGTAATCGAAACTCGCAGTATGGGTGGGAAATTGACCATATAACGCCAGAATCACATGGCGGTAGCGATGAACTTACAAATCTTCGTCCTCTCCAATGGGAGAATAATGTAACCAGACAAGATGGTCGTCTTTCGCGTACTGTTACAGCTTCTGGTACAAACAATGTGCATGGCTAAATAGCTAGGTCAGACATAGTAGCAGTGGGATTTAAGAACAAGGGTACTGGGAACATATTCTCCACGCCCTTGTTCTTTCTATTAAGGGAGAATTCTGGGGACACTATACATATTTGTCTGCTAGTCTTACTACGGGTAGCAGCCAGCCACCGAGCAAACACATATAATGAAGTGAATAGTGATTTTTGAACATTAAGCATCGAGTATCCGATATCGATAAACTAAATAATTTCCGTTAAAACGCACAAAAACCAAGAAAACAAATATATCCTCGATGATTGCTTCCTTGCTTTTCTATCGGGGACCAAAAATCAACAAAATCAACCACAATTTACCCCGTTTTTACCTTTTAACTTTAGTCACTTTAGTCACTTTAGATCACTTTGAACTTTTTCAGTCAAAAACGCTCACTCTTAAAAACAAAAATATAAATTTTCAAAATTTTTTATCTCCCTTATAGATAACGACTTACGGCTTCCGAGCCCAGAAAAATGCCCGATTTTTCGACTCAAAAGTGTCCATTGCTCTAATTATAGAGGGATGACTTTTTTCCCTCGTAAGGGGGTGTTTTGAATTTGAGTCATTTAGATTTTGATATTCCCAATATGGAGTTTACCCTCGATGTTAGCTCACATGCTTTTCTGTCGGGGGATATTCGGATTTCGAGTTTGAGCTATATAAATTCTACGAATTCTTACGTACGAATTTATAAGCTTTTTATGCAAAACAAACCCAATTTTGGAAATGACAAAATGAGCATAAACTTAGACGTGACATACAATTACAAGAATTTACCCCGCTGGCGGAGCCAAAAAACAAAGCCAATTCAAACCCAATTCAAAGCCAATAAAGCCAAAAATAAACCCAATTTAACCCAATTCAAAGCCAAAACAAACCCAAACAAACCCAATATCGAAACAGCCCCAAAGCTCTTTTTGGCTTTCACTTTCCCTTGCCCCGGCTATAATCTTCCCATGCAGATTTGGACAATACAAAAACTCTTAAACTGGACTACTGAATATCTCACGGGCAAGGGTATTGAATCCCCTCGCTTAAGCGCCGAGCTGCTGCTCTCTCACACGGTGGGATTAACACGAATTGAATTATATACCAAATTCGATAGGCCCGTCCCGCCGGAGCAGTTGGACCGGTTGCGGGATTTAGTAAAACGGGCCGCACAAAACGAGCCAATAGCTTACCTGGTCGGTCGGACCGAATTTTACTCGCTCCAGATAAATGTAACGCCGGATTGTATGGTCCCTCGCCCTGAGACGGAATTGCTTGTAGAACGCGCCATAGAATTTTTACGAGAACGCCGCACACGCACTCAGTATGTCTGCGATTTGTGTACAGGTTCCGGCTGCATTGCCGTGGCAATCGCTGAAAACTTTTCCGATGCCCGCATAATCGCAACGGATATCTGCGACGCAGCTCTGGCAGTCGCCGCCGGAAATATAAAAAAGCATCAGCTAAGCGACCGAATCAATCTGCTCTGCGGCGATTTATTCGACCCGGTCATATCAGGCCTGGATGTTAACGAATTTGATTTGATTGTCAGCAACCCACCTTATGTAAGTACCGCCGAGTATGAAAAGCTTGATATGAATGTAAAAGATTATGAGCCGAAAAAGGCCTTATTTGCCGGTGTAAATGGTCTTGATGTTTATAGCAGGATTATTGAAAAGGCAGGGCAATTCCTCAAACCTTATGGGGCCTTAATGCTGGAAATCGGTTACGCTCAGGGGCCGGCGGTTAAAGAATTGCTCGAACAAACCGGAGATTTTCGTGAAATTAAAATCGAAAAAGATTTCCACAACAACGACCGCATCGTTACGGCAAAAAAATTATCAACCTGATTTATCTGAGGAATCGGTGTCTTTATCATCTTTCAAATTCTGCCGTAATAGATGGACTTCTTCAGCAAGCTTTCCGAGTTCCATACGAATCAGTTTCTGCTCCTTGCCAGCGCTCATAAAGTATCTTGAGACCCGGAGCAGGCAGATAATAATCAGAGCAAATATGAAACCGTAAGCTATCAAAATAATGGGTGCCAATAAATATGCTGTTCCTTTTGTTACTGCCAAAATTCCCTCAATCATTTCTTCTTCCTTTCCTTATATCTTGAATTTATTTTACATGGAATCCGTGGAACGGCAGACAATCAGCTTGGCCGTTTCTTCACGTGCTTTTTCCAGAGTGACGCCAAGATCGGCCAGTATCTTAAATCCATTACCTTCGCCGGAAAGAAGTATCCCGGCGAGCAGATGCTCTGCTCCTATGTAGGCATGGCCCCATTGAGTGACCTGCTCATAGGCACATTGAATGACTTTATTGACATCATCGGAAAGTTTGGCCTTGCCTTTGACCTTTTCGTCCGACGGTTTCAACAATTTCTCGTAGCTCTGATAACACGTGGATTGCTCTATACCAAGATTTTCAAGAACTTTTGCTCCAATACAATCTTCCACAGAGACAATACCAAAAAGGATGTGCTCGGTACCAACAAGATCGAAGCCATCTTTACGGGCCTGCTTTTGTGCCCGTTTAAGTACGGCCTGGGCGCGTGGTGTCCAGGGCAGTGGGCTTTTAACAATTATGTTTCTGACTGTGACTTTGGCCCGATCAACAAAAGAAATTTCACTCATTTTTTTACCTCCTTTTTCAGGATTGACCTTTTTAGATTCCAGCCAGGCATCGACATCGGCCCGGTCGAATTTGATATTTTTGCTGCTTATCCGCATATATGGTGGGCAGTCGCCGCTGGCGATGTACTTGTAAATAGTGCGTTTCGAATCACCCAGATAAGCCGCTAAATCATCTATTGACATTAATTGCATATTAAACACCTTTCATTGATATGTAGTAATATGATATAATATGCAGTATAATGCAACAAAATTCTGAAATAATTTGAAAAATTTCATAAATTCCTGCCTCGCAGGGAATTGCAGCACCCTTCAGGGTGGTAAGATCCGCGAGTAAATCACAATATATCATCCGAAGTTCCTTATCCACGCAAAAGGATTCATTTTTAGCCCCTGAAATTGGGTTTGTTTTGGCTTTGATTGGGTTTGAATTGGGTTAAATTGGGTTTGTTTTTGGCTTTATTGGGTTTGAATTGGGTTTGAATTGGCTTTGTTTTTTGGCCTGAGCCAGCGGATAATATCTCGTAATACATTGTCATGTCTAAAGTTATGTTCATTTTGTCATTTCTAAAATTGGGTTTGTTTTGCATAAAAAGCTTATAAATTCGTACGTAAGAATTCGTAGAGATTTGATATTCGTTGGTGAATAGTCGTTGATATTTAGCCATTAGCATTTTGTATATAATCATAAGATTACCTTAACGGAATCCTGATTACGACAAACTGGGGCGAGTTTGATCCCATTAAAGTAAACGGCACTCTAACGGGACAAGGCTTGGCTATCGGGCCCCCCCGACAGAAAAGCAAGTGAGCTAACATCGAGGGTAAATTCCTTTCGCCTGCTGGCGGTTTGCGTTAGCCTGCTGGCTAATATGTGTGTATTATACCATATTTTAAGCGGAAAATCAAGGTAAAAGGAAATAAATGTCCGTGAGTTGCTACGCTCAAGATCAAAGTGAACTAAAGTGCCTAAAGTGAACTAAAGTGACTAAAGTTAAAAGGTAAAAACGGGGTAAATTGTGGTTGATCATTCGACACTTCGACAAAGCTCAGTGCAGGCTCATGCTCAGGACACGTTATTGTTGGTTTTTTTGTGATAGTTTTTGGACTGATGCCAACTGAAAAAAATAGGTGACTGTCCCGAATGGCGGTGCCTTAAGCAATATGTTGGTCTTTTTCGTAATTATTCAAGATTCCGAGCACAGATTGACGAAATGCCTATAAACACAGTCCTTTCTTTGTTTTGCGATAAGGGTTTGTGCTTTCTGTTTCATACGCTCTCCCTTATCGATGCGGGGGTGTTGTTGCCGCAAATCCCTTAAGGCACCGCCATTCGTGACTGTCCCGAATGGCGGTGCCTTAAGCAATATGTTGGTCTTTTTCGTAATTATTCAAGATTCCGAGCACAGATTGACGAAATGCCTATAAACACAGTCCTTTCTTTGTTTTGCGATAAGGGTTTGTGCTTTCTGTTTCATACGCTCTCCCTTATCGATGCGGGGGTGTTGTTGCCGCAAATCCCTTAAGGCACCGCCATTCGTGACTGTCCCTCCGGGTTCCCGGTCCATTTTATTGAGGGGGGATTCGAGATCTTTCGTACTGAAGACGCTCTCCGACTCCTCGTAGTGAAATGCCCAGACCACACCGGGTTGGTTGTCAATAGCAGTATCTTTTACAGCAAACCAGAGCGCCACCAAAGGATTCTTGGACCAATCAAGTAAGCGGGTTGGCAACCTGTTATGTTGGGCAAGCGCTAACCATTGCCAATCATTGTCTGGAACAATATCAATATACGGAATCGACTCTCGCTCGAACTCCTCAAGAATTTCTTTCTCTCTCAGTAGAACTTGAGATCTTTCCATGTCGCGTCCAACAGAAGGCACCAAAGGCCAGTCCTTTTCTGTCGTCTGACCTCTAAATATCACGCGCTCATCAGGGTATAGCCAAATTGCGACCTCGACGAATTCGCTGACCGAGGATACGGCAAAGACCTTCGGTTTACCAGCTACCTGTGGTTTCAAGTATTTCTGCACTCGCTTATCCATTAGTTGGGATCTCCTAATATCCTCACTCAGACTACAAGGGTTTCTTATTGTGATTTCGGCGGATTTTATAGGCGCTGAAGTCAAGCAAGCCCCTCTTCAAATTCCTTAGATTTCATGGACTGAAATCATTGCTCATGTTGACGAGCGCTACCGCGATCTCGGCTACGTGCAAGTAGCCCACCTGTTGTCCGGAGATAACTTCATCCACTGCGTTGACCAACATTTGCGCCTTCAACTTGAGCCTGTCGAAATCATCGGGCGATGTGAGATGTCCCTTCCATTTAGTCGCAGAAAGCCAATCGGCGGAAGTCGCTAGCTTGTTCTGGTAAGATGCGTTTTTCCATTCTGCAACAGTGGCTTTATGAAGATTTCCACCTTGAAACCACTGAGTTGAAGATGAGCCACGCGGTCTAGTGGGTCTAGTAGAACCCCCAGATTCGCTAGAATTATCCACGCTGCCAACAGCTATGAATACAAAAAGAAGCAACCCAAGTAATGACACGACATGGCGTATCATTTTTTGTATGTTCATGATAATGCCTCTCTATTCAAATATATTTACTGGTTTTCGGAAAAAAGATTACATGCGGAAGGAATGATCCAATCAGGCAAAGTATGATATCTGTCGGATCGAAGGTTCCTATAACTACTCCAAATGCTTGCCCAATTTCACCGCCCAATGCAAGTAATGGGCCAATAGATACCCAGAAGAAACTGCTTCTTGATAACTTCCTTTCCCAAACGAGTAACATGAAAGCTGTCAATGAATAGACCCATAGTCCGTCAGGTAGCGAGTAAAAAAACCAATGAGAATTATCTATTGAAAATGTTGCGCAGTAGGCACGAATATAATCCAGATACGGCTCTAAGCCAATCGCACATGCCCAGCGGAACATTAGCAAAGATTTGGCTCTAAATAGCAAATAGATAAGGCCTCCGAATGCAATTGGCATGATAACATGCATGAAAAATGACAATGAGTTTGAGAGCGGACGTTTCATAGGCTATTTCTCATACACTGCAGCACCGCCATGACGGTATTGCTAGGTTGCCTTTCGACGGCTTTGTTGATGGCGATGATGGTAAAAATACCCGCTATAATTATCTGTTTCATTTTCTATTCTCCAAAACTGCTTATACAGTCTGTATAAAATGGGAAACACCGACTTCTTTCTTCTGCTTTATAAGAAAACCCCGATGCTTATTCCGTTAATGGGCAGGATATGCAAACTGTAGGCCGAAGTCAAGCGCGAGTTTTTGGATTTGAGCAAAAATTACCTCACCGGTGAAGTACGGCATCTGGATTCCCGCCTTCGCGGGAATGACAATTGGTGGGGGAAGCTATTAAAAAGCAGGGAAGTATAGATCCCCGGCCCCCGGCAGGAAAGCAAGTTAGCTAACACCGGTGGTACACTAAGAAAGGCTCCGCCGGGAATTTTTGATTGATTAATAGTTAGGGCGGTTGCCTATGGCACAAGTTGCGAACCGCCCCTACACGGTTTAGAGAATTGGTGGGGCAAGCCGCCACCCTACTTTTTCGGACGGGGTGACATAAACAAAGCTTAATCGTATGCAATGATTGATTTGGCGTTGTAGCCGGTTAGCTTTTCTCTTCCGCCCAGAGCAGAAAGCTCTATAAGAAACGCAATGCCTGCAACCTGGCCGCCTATGCTCTCGATTAGTTTACAGGCCGCGGCCATTGTTCCGCCTGTCGCCAGCAGGTCATCGACCATTAAAACTTTGGCCTGACTTTTTACGGCATCAATGTGCACTTCCAGTGTATCGGTTCCATATTCCAAATCATAAGTGATGCTTTCGGTTTTGGAAGGCAGCTTGCCTTTCTTCCTTATGGGTACAAAACCGGCTCCGAGCTTTTCGGCTACCGCCGTTCCAAATATAAAACCTCTGGCCTCCACGGCAGCGACATATTCGATGCCCGCCCCTCTGAAATCGGCGCAGAGTGCCTCGGTTGCTGTTTTGAGTGCCACGGGGTCGGCCAGCAATGGCGTGATATCACGAAATAAAATCCCTTCCTTGGGCCAGTCGGGTATGCTGCGAATATATTGTTTCAGGTCAATTCCCTGGTTTGTCATTTGTTTTCCTTCCCGGATAATATTTGACGTTATATTTACGGCTCTTCCGGGAAATGCGTTGGTACAATCGGCATTTCGGACGACCGAGAAAAATCGTTCGGGGCCCCAGAGGCACAAATTTCCCCCCAGCAGCCCAAATTTGAGCCTCTGCCCAAACGATTTTTCTCTCCAAGCCACTCCAAGGACCTGATCTACCAAGTTCACCTACGCATTAACCGGATGAACCATATTTACTTAAACAAAAGATGCGCTCATTTATTGCGGTCTATTTTTAATGGATATCAGGAGAATTGCAAGTATTATTGAGATCGCGAAAGTTATTCATTCATATATTCATAAAGCTTGGTAAGCGCATCACGCCGAATCTGGCGGATCCTCTCCCGTGTCAGGCCTAATTGCTTACCGATTTCCTTAAGTGACATCGGCTTGTTTCCATCAAGGCCGTAATGCATGCGAAGGACATCTGCTTCTCTCGGGTCGATTTTATTCAGCAAACTCAAAGCCTTTGCTTTCTCTTCGACGGCAGCTAATACATCTTCCGGGTTGCAGGCATTCGGGTCTTCCAGAATCGCTTCGAGCATTTGGTCATCTTCCGATACGTCACTGTTGGAAGATTCGCTTACGGAACTGAGCACCTCAACGATACGATGTACGACCTTAGCCTTGCGCGGCGACAATTTCATGATGCCAGCCATCTCCTCCACAGACAGCTTTCTGCCGAGTTTGCTCTCAAGCTCCGCCGAGATATGCCGCCACTGATTTATCAATGCAACCATATAGGTTGGAATATGCACGGGCTGAATATTCTCAAGCAGCGCACGTTTGATACTTTGTTTAATCCACCACGCACCATAAGTGCTGAATCGCACACCGCGTTTGTAGTCAAAATAATCAACGGCTTTTATAAGGCCGAGATTACCTTCCTCGATTAAATCGCCAAGACTCATCCCCCGGCGGCCGAACTTCTTCGCGATATTAACGACCAGCCTGAGGTTACTGCGCACAAGCTGTTCCCTGGCCTGCTGGTCATTTTCTTCGGCAACGAGTTTACCTAATGAGCGTTCCTGTTCCGCATTCAAAAGCGGAGATTCGTCGATTTCTTTTAGATATTCTTTTATTGTGGCGTCAAATACTATGGCTCACTCTCCCGCCCGGCCAAAAAGCCTTTCGACTCCGGCCATAAGGGCAAATTGGACCTCGACCTTACCTCCTTTTTATGGGACCCTCGCATCCCTGCCTCGAATTAAACTCTTTGAAATATCGGTCGAATATGCCTGTGGGTTTACTACGTTAAAATATTCCTTTTCCCCCTTGCCGAGTGAGCTAATGACTTGAAATGACACGGCCTTCAGAGTGCAAAAAAACCGATAAAAAAGGGGCCTATACCATAATAGGTATAGGCCCCGAATTAACGCTACGGTAAACAAATACGCAGTTTATTTACCAGTCAAATCTCGGTTTATGGTGCCGGAGTGTTAAGTCTGATATCATCGAAATATATCAAACCTGAGCCGCCAGCCGCCGGATTGTTACTGTTATCAAGACCAAGAGTGATCGTATTGACATTAGTAAGGTTCACGCCGAATGCCTGTAAGTCGATATTCCATTCGGTCCAGTCGGTTGTCACAGCCGCATTAGGATTATCATTATAGACCTTTTTGCCGCCATTGAGAGCGACGTACATAGCATCAGGAGCGTTAGCGGCCATAGTTACGCCGATTGCCTCATGGGTCCATGCCAATGGACTCACTGAGCCGGTTGTTTGGACATTGTCGAATGTGGCGGAACGCACTTCGCCGGGTGCGTGCGATGTTCGGCACAAGCCGATATACACATTCGGAACCATTGAGATTGTTATCTCGCCCTCTTTTTCCCAGGTAATACCATCGGGCGAATGGAAGCCCTCGAACAGGTTGCCGGTGCGCTTTACCCTGACCCAATAAGGCGGTGAAACGACGGGTTCAGTGCTGTCTGTCCAGGCCGAGCTGCCACCTGTGGTTGGACGCCACTGGAAGCCTATCCCGGCACCACTGCCCGGCGTAACAATCTCCATAGCGTGTGTGGAGCCCGGGTCGAGCGTCTCACGAATCATAACGCCGGCTTTCGCCCAGTTATTCGAGCCGGTTCCGACATCGGTTACGCGTGCGGTTATCTCGCCGTCTCCTGACAACTGCTTATAAGCAAAGCGGAATTCATCTGAGTTATCCCAGATATCCGTGCCGGCTGCGCTCATAGTGATTGTGCCGTCCGGGTTTTCTACGAAACCTCCAGGATTACCCCTGTACCAGATTGTTAAGGTATCGACGCCTTTCTCTGTCCAGTCACGCACGTCCGTCAAAGTCAAAGTCGCCTCGGATTTACCAACACTGTTGTTGTATTCGAACGGCATTGATTGGCTTCCGCCGTGAACGATAGTTTTCTCGACAAATGGAGGACTGGCATAACCAACGACAGAACCATTTACAGCCGGATTGTCGTATCCGTCTGCCCAGGCAAGATATATCCTGTTACTCCCTGGTTCACCTTCATTAAGGTCATTGTAAGCCTCCATATCGTCCACAATCAGGAAGTTAGCTGTCGTGAAACTCCAGACTTTGCCCACCCAGGGACTGTCGGGATTGGTGTTATTGACTTCATCGACACGCCAGTAGTATGTGGTATCCCATTCAAGTTTTCCGGGAACATAGCTTTCATCACCAAGATTCCTGGAGCCTTTATACTCTGGTGAGCTTGTAGTGGCGTTTTTCACGGCATCTTCATCATTGCCGAAATAAATCTCGTGCGAAGCTGCCTTAATGCCGGCCTTGAAGTTAAGAGCAGTTGTCTGCTTAATATCTGAGTCGCCATTACCCGGATTCGGACCGAAGGCCTGAACAGGTTCGTATTTTGACAGGTTGGTTCCCGGGATAATTGTGATTGCCGGAATGCCGGGTCCTCGCCAGGCAACCTGGCATTGGTCACCGCCGCCGCCTTCCTTCCAGAGCGCCTCGATGTAATATCTGTTGCCTGCCTGCAGGGGGATTGGGTCGGATTGCTGTGTACCGGTTCCCCATGTGTTTGCGGGCGCCCAACTGGTTTCATTTGCAATCAGTATTATGTTCTCCGGGTCGTCATCGGTGCTGAGCCAAAGCTCACCCTGGTCGTCGGTGCAGAGCCAGAAAGTATAGTCGCCGGTGGCCGGAGCGTAGAGCCAGCCATTAATTCTGCCTCCATAGTTATCAGAGAAGTCGATTGCTGTGCCGAAACTATCTAACTCTGTTGTTTCATCAGGAGAGTTCGGGAACTTAAAATCGTCTTTCAGTGTGTTCAAATCAGTGCCGTCTAAGTTGTTCCAGAGGTTCTGCACTATTGTACCCAGCCCGGGGATAGTAGTAGCAAAGCTCCAGACATCGCCCTTGTGCGTGGCAGGAGGATTGAACTCATCGACACGCCAGTAATAAGTCGTCTCTAACTCAAGTGAGCCCGGGTCAAATGTCGTATTTCCCTGTGGGGCTCCACCCGTGGCATTGTTCACATCGTCAAAATTGTCACCGAAGTAAACATAGTGAAGTTTAGCGCTAAAGCCTGGTTCAAAGCTCAGGTCTGTTTCCGGATCAATGAATGCACCGCCGTCAGCCGGGATTGGATTATAAGCCTTCCTGGATGGAACCGTGAAGCTCCAGACAGAACCCTGGTGTTTTGTAGTTCCATCTGCTTCAACCTCATCGACTCGCCAGTAGTATGTTGTGCCGGTAACAAGGCCGTCCGGATAAGGGAATCCCGGAAAGCCGACAACAAAATATGCCGCGGGCTGGTTGCCTCGAAAAGCGCCTTCTGCACTGGCCTCTACGTCAGCGAGATTGTCGCTGAAATATACATCATGAGAGGCCGCTGTGTATCCTGCCGTCCAGTTCATGCTCACCCATGTGTCTCCAAGGAGTGTACCATCAGCGGGAGTTGGGTTATAAGCCTTTACAGGGCCGCTGATATTGCCGACATAGCTCACGTTGTCGAGCGTGGCGGAACGCACTTCGCCGGCTGCGTGTGATGTTCGGCACAGGCCGATATAAACATTCGGAACCATTGAGATTGTTATATCGGCCTCTTTTGTCCAGACGACACCATCGGGCGAATGGAAGCCCTCAAACAGGTTGCCGGTTCGCTTGACTCTGACCCAATAAGGCGGCGTCACAACAGGTGTGGTGCTGCCCGTCCAGGCCGAGCCAGCATTTGTGGTCGGACGCCACTGGAAGCCTATCCCGGCACCTTCGCCCGGTGTGATAATTTGAATAGCGTGCGTGGAGCCCGGGTCGAGCGTCTCTCGAATCATAACGCCGGCTTTGGCCCAGTTATTCGAGCCCGTACCCACATCAGTTACGCGAGCGGTCATCTCGCCGTCACCTTCCAGAAACTGGTAAACGAAGTGGAAATGGTCTGCATTGTCCCAGATATCGGCACCGTCGCCATTAATGGTCCATACGCCGCTGCTCTCATCTGCGCTGCCGCCGGTAGTACCGATGTCCTGGTTTAGCCATCCTGCCGGAAGCGACGCTGAAGCGCTGCCAACCAGGCTCAGCACCAGAACAAAAGAAAATACATAAATCAATTTTCTAAACATAACACTTCTCCTTAAAATAATTTGTTTTTACAGTATATCAAAATCCCAAACTTTCGGGATTATGTTTAACAAGCATCGATGGCTTTCATTTGGTTTAGTTTTTGTCTGTTTGCTTGTCTCAAACACTTATAAATAAAACGACCGATAATAATTACTGTACGCATTATCTGTCCAAAACAATATCACGTTTTTGTACTACCACCTTCCCCTACGAAAACGATAAGCTGCAAATTGAAATGTAAAGACCTCATCGTAAATCACGAGGCCCTTGCTTCGAATGTGATACAACACCACACCTCACCTTAAAAAAAGACTATCAACACTTCCTTCATCTACAAGCCAGATTCCACAACTTGCTCCTACTCTAATATACCAAAATTACTATCTTAAGTTCAAGTAAAACCTGGTGATTTCTCGAAAAAACGGCGTAATTACTCGTATTTCGCTTAAAAATTGGCATCCGGGTTGAAACGGTGAGTGGTTATGAATTGAGTGGATAATCGAAGAAATCTTACCTGAATCTGCGTCAATCTCTTGTATTTGAAAAATACTATACTGCCTAGCAGGAAGGGGGGCTCTTCCGGGTGAAGGTGCTTTACACGGTCTTTAATCTGTCGCCCGCCATCAAATCGAGAAGACTATAGACGGCGAATCCCAACATGGCTGCAAGGATCGTAAAGAGTTGCCACTGATCCCGCACCGTGTTGATACTCTGCGGGATTCTACTAACTAATGTACTGCTTTGCGCTGTGAAACTTCCGACAATACTATGAAAAACCGCCGTAATAGTGTCTGGAAAGACTACCATTGCAATAATTGCGGCTGCACCTAATGCAAAACATCCTGCCAGAGCGAGTCTTTCCTGCAGAACCACACGAGCCAAAATCTTCTGCTCTTCTGCCTGCCTTATCTGGCTGAGCATTTTCCGGGTAAAATCGGACGGCACCGCCTGTGAAGACGAACGCAAAGTTCGCCCTAACATTTCATCAAATTTATCATCTTTATTTAATCTATCCGCCAACATCAACATCTTCTCCAAGGGCAGGAGCCAGGGCCTTTTTCAATTTCTGGCGTGCCCTGAACAAATACGTCTTAATAGTATTTTCCTTTGTCTGCATTATCTTTGCGATTTCAATGATACTCTTTTCTTCCCGATAATACAAAATAATTGCCATAGCCCAGAGTTTCGGCAGCCGTTCGACCGCATTCCAAACGATTTTGTCTGTCTCTTCGCCCTGTATTGCCGCTGCCGGTCCTTGCTCCTGGCTACTACCGGCCTGTAGGAACTCATCCGGCTCGGCTTCAAGCTGCAACTGCTTTCGATTCTTTCGCAGATAACTCACTGCCCGGCGATATGCTATAGACCACAACCACGTGCTCAATTCGGCCTGACCCCGATAGCGCTGCAAACCCTTATATGCCGCCATGAATGTCTCGCTCGCCACATCCTCGGCTTCATCTTCACTAAGCCCTAACCTTCGGCAGCACAGAAAAACCGTTTCTTTGTACTTATCAATGAACCGGGCAAACGCCCCGTGGTCACCGCTGCGAAGCAGCCGTAACCAATTGTCCTTCTTTTGCTGGTCCAATACCTTAGAGACCAAATATTTCCCTTTCTATATTAGTCGCGGCCGGGGTTTCTTAAGTTTCAGATTTTTAAAACCTCTTGCAGAAAAACAGCGACTAATCCATAAAAAATGATAATAATCCCAAAAACAAGGGAAAAACAGGTATTTATGAAACCTTTTATATAAAAAATGTAACCTATTTGCAAAAAATACTAAGTGAATAGAAGAGGTGTATTATGAAAAATAAAGTAATTTTAGTTTCAGTACTGTTAATAAGCATTTTTTGTGGTGTTTTTGGTACACAGGATAATGTAAATGCAGCAACCGGAAGCAGGAAGTTGGATGCTTTAATCAAATCGTTGAGCCATCAGGATCCGGCTGTTCGAATTAATGCGGCCGAAGACCTGGGGAAAATGCGTTCTGCGGCGAAAGATGCTGCTCCTTATCTGGCTAAGGCGACAGGCGATAAAGAACCGAAGGTTCGCAGCGCCGCGGTTTTGGCTTTGTTCAGGATTGGTCCTGAAGCGATGAAAACCGTCTCCTGGATGAGCAAAACCGGCATGGAACCAATAACGCCGGAAATTGCTACTCAAGCCTTTGATGAGTTGTGGGAAACAGTAAACCGAGAATACCCGATGTTTGCCATTCGTCCTGAGGTTGACTGGGATAAGCTTCGCCGACAATATCGGCCTGAAGCAATTAACGCAAAATCGGATACAGAGCTGGCCATCATTATGGCGGGTATGTTGAACCACCTGCGAGACCTTCACATTGGTTTGAAAGTTCGCGGAAGGAATGTACCTGTTTATAGGCGAGACTACACTGACAATTGGAACAAGAAGGTGGACATTTATCAGTCGCTTGTCGGCCCAATTCAAAAGGCAGGTAACCGCGTAATGTGGGCGAAGACGAAGGATGGAATTGGCTGGATAATAATTACCGCCTGGTATGGCGCGGAAACACCCGACGGGTTTGATGATGTACTGGAAGAGATGCGGGACACGCGGGGATTGATAGTTGATGTACGTATGAACAGCGGTGGTGACTCACTTCTGGCGGCGATGATTTCCGGGCGCTTTGTGGATAAAACGCGCACTTACCTTTATTATCGCCATCGCAACGGTCCGGCTCGCACAGACCTGACTGAAAAAATCCCACAACATATAAGTCCTCGGGGGCCATGGCGATACGACCGCCCTGTAATTATGCTGATGGGTCAGAAATGTCTCAGCGCAAATGAATCTTTCTGCGCACAGATGTCTGTTTGTCCACAGGTTAGAACTATGGGAGATCATACTCGCGGCTCGACGGGGTTTCCAATAGAGTTTAACCTGCCGGCGGAGATAACAGCAAGAATCCCGCAATGGATTGCGTATCTACCAGATGGTCAGTTATTTGATGAAAGAGGTGTTCAGCCGGATGTACTTTTTGAAGGGAACGGAAATTCGTTTACGGGCAATAGAGATGAGTTGATGTCTATGGCACTGGAACGGCTTCGTAAAGAGCCTTTGTCTGCAACACCCATTGCCGGTCCGACAATTCAGTCCTTCAGAGAAAACGAGAAGATTAAAAGTGTTTATCAGCCCAGGATCGTATCATTGGAGCCGAGCAATGGAGCTGTAAATGTTAATTCGACCAAAGAATTGCGAATACGATTCGACAGTCCGATGCGAACCTCAATCCTGCAGATGGAATGGGAAGAAGGAGGGATTAGTGAATGTCGGGCCGTTCAGTATAACGAGGAAACAAATGAATTCGTAATCCCGGTAAAGTTGCAGCCCGGCTGCAAGCAAAGTATAGTGATTAATCCACCTGACAAAAATGGTAAACAGTACGGTTTTCAATCAGCGAAAGGCGTCTCGGCATCATCTTATCAGTGGACCTTTACGACAAAAGCCGAGACAAATTCCAGCCGGAAAAGCGAGCTTCAAGCTCGAAACAGTGGAACACAGGAATCCGCTAAACTGCGAAATGTGATTGAAAAGTTCAACAAAACTCGCTGCGGCATCAAATCTTTGCAGGAAACGGTTAAAACCTTCGAATTGTACAATCCGGAACAAGACTGGTTTAAAGGTTTGCGAGCCTATCAGACTACGTTCAGACTGATGGATAAAGAGCAATACATCGCCGATGTCAGTGACCAGTTAGGGGTACCGTTTTTCGTATTCGCCGAAGGAGTGATGAATCATATATGCGGCTTTTATCAGAAAACCCAAAGTGATGAACAACTGATCTTTTCTCGTTCTGAGGAAATAACCGCTCAGAAGGTTGCAATTGCCGATCCGTTCGATTCGGAACAAAAAGATATACGTCCGGTGATGCAAGACCTCAAGCTCGTATATGGTGGCACAGAAGAAGTTGAAGGCCGAAAATGCTATGTTATTAATTCCTTTGCAGATGCATCAACTACTAAGAAGGCCTCCTTACCATTGAGGCAATGGTGGATTGACGGCCAAAGCAATCTTATTGCACAAATGGTCATCAACGATGTCTCAGGAACTCGAAAAATAAGCCGGTTTTATTTTGATGGTATCAACGAGAGAGCTTCATTTATGGAATCTACTCCTCAAGTACCTTATCAATTGGTGGTAAAAATAAAGGAAGCGGCGAAGCCTTTAGCTAATGGGTATACGGGAAGATTTATAGACATACGAGATGGTTCCGGCGGCTTTGTCAGTGCTCAGTGGGGTCAGTATGGTTCCGCTGGAAGGTCCAGTATTGGGCTGAAATAACTATTTTGTATAAGCTTTCGGTTTTTCTGAAACCTGGTGGATAAAATCAGCGACTAATTTACGAAAGAGAAAAAACAAGGGAAGAATATAAAAATTAAGGATAACATATAATGAATAATGATTTCCTGAAACAAATATTGTTAGTTTCGCTATTGTGCCTGCTGGTAGTCGGAGTTGGCTCCTGCATCAATATTGGCCGGGCAAAGTATGAACGTACAGTCCAGCTATCATCGCCTTTTTCGCCCGGATCGAACTTCTCAGCACAGACCCACAACGGCTCAATTACAATTGCCGGTGCTAATATTGCCGATTGCAATCTTACTGCGACTATTGTCGGCCGGGCGATGACCGAAGAAGGTGCAAAAAAAATTGCTGAGCAAACAACGATAAAACTCATACCTTCATCGAATAAGCTAACTGTCAGGATTGACAAGCCCACCTTCAGGTTCAGCCAGTCTGTTTCTGTAAGTCTCGATGTAACAATCCCTGATAATGTCGACCTGGGGCTTACAACTCATAATGGAGCTTTAGTAATTAAAAATATCACCGGCCGCCTGAATGGCACCACACACAATGGAAAGATTACTGCCGAGCAGGTTTCCGGTACCGCCGAGCTTCATACACATAACGGCTCAGTAATTTGCAGAGAAATTTCAGGTGATGCAAAACTGAAAACGCATAACGGCAGCATAAAGGTTTATTACTCTCAAGCCGCCCCATCAGTCTGTGATATTTCACTAATCACACACAACGGAGGAGTGGAACTCTCGACGCCAAAGGATTTTTCCGGTGAAGTTGAGGCTTCAACCCACAATGGTTCCATAAATACAGAACTGCCTATAACGGTCAAAGGCAAGGTAAGCAGGAAGAAGCTCACAGGGACAATCGGCACAGGCCAGGGCAAACTGTATCTTGAAACACACAACGGCTCAATAAAAATAAAATAGACAACTAAAAACATAAATCGGGAGAACAAGAAATGAAGAAAAAATATTACTTAATTCCGGTCCTTGGTTTTTGCCTTTTATTGGTAGTTACCGGCTGTGATATTCAATTAGGTAATTGGGGCAGAGCAAAGTATGAAAGAACGGTACAGAAACAGTTCCCCCTTGATACGGGCTCAACTGTTATTGCACAAACAAGCTCCGGCTCGATTACGGTAACCGGCGCCGACGTTACTGATTGTAATGTAGTTGCTGAAATCCGTGTTCGCGCGCTAACCGAAGAGGAGGCTAAAGAGACAGCCGAGCAGGTGGAAATCATACTTGAACAGGTTGGAAATACGTTAACGGTCAAAGCTAAAAAACCTCTTATTAAAAAACTAAAGCGTTCGATTACTATTAGCTATGACATAACAGTTCCCAGGAAAACCAATGTCGAATGTGCCAGCTCATACGGCCCGGTTAAACTGAGCAATATTTTAGGAAGTGCAAAAGGCAAAAGCAGCAGCGGTTCGATTTCTGCAGAGGATATTCAGGGCTCGGTACATCTGGATACTTCTTATGGTTCCGTTACCTGCGTGAACGTCTCAGGTGACAATATCAAAGCGAAATCCAGCAGCGGTTCGATTAAAGCTCAGAATATTAAAGGCTCCGTCGATCTGGATACGTCCTACGGCTCTATTACCTGCGAGGATATTTCAGGAGGCGATCTCAAACTTCGAACCAGCAGCGGTAAAATTAAGCTCTCGAAAGCTTCCTGCGGCGATTTCAATTTGCACACATCATATGGTTCCATCAGGGCCGAGGAGCTTACGGGCAAGGTCCTAAAACTACATTCGGGCAGCGGCGGTATTGATGTCACGCAAGCATCTGCGGACTCAGCCGATATATCCACATCCTATGGACGCATCACCTGCCGGAAGCTCACAACCGCCGACCTTACAGCCAAGTCCGGCAGTGGTAATATCAATATCGCCTGTTCGGATTCTACCTCTCCCGAAATCAGAGCAAACGTGGTTACCTCATACGGAAGTGTCGATTTTGAAGCACCGCCTGATTTCGCCGGCAGTGTGGATATGGCAACCAGTTACGGCTCGATAAGTACGGACCTGCCAATAACTATCAGCGGAGAAATAAGTAAGAAGAAGCTTGCAGGGACAATTGGCCAGGGTAATGGAAAGCTGTACTTGAAAACAAGCAGCGGCTCAATAAAAATCAGATGGCCGGATAAGCAGGAGGTTAATTGAAAGGACAAAAAATGAAATACGGTTATTTCACAAAAAAATCATTACTAATTTGCCTTCTTTGCATGCTGACGATTTCTACCTGTTGCTGTATTAACATAGACAGTTGGTGGCCTCAAGTTGAGTATAAGAAAACAAACGAGCTTGATGCCCCTCTTGCACCCGGATCAGTCTTGGCTCTCGAAAACGATGTTGGCTCAATCACTATTGATGGTCAGGATGTTGTAAATTGTAACGTTACTGCGACAATTACTACAAAGGCCTCTACCGAAGAGGAAGCAAAAGAGCTGGCCGAACAGATAAAAATAGAGCTTGAGCAGAATAGAAATACACTAACGGTCAAAATCAAAAAACCTCAGAACAAAAAACGCCGCTCGATTAGTATCAGCTTCAACATAACTGTGCCGAAGCAGACCGCTTTGCAGATTGGAAGTGACGTCGGAGAAATCCGGGTCTCGAATATTACAGAGAAGATAGAAGCCAGAACAGACGTTGGTACGATTTCCTGCGAGGAAATCTCAGGTGATATCGACCTTCAAGCTGATGTGGGCAAGGTAAACGTGGTTTATTCGAAAAACGCCCTGGCCGCATGCAATGTGACTATCAAAACCGACGTGGGCAGTATCGACATAACGACACCGCCCGATTGTTCGGCCGCTGTGCAGGCTAATACGGATGTTGGCTCGATAACAACCGACATGCCGCTGACCATCAAAGGCAGAGTCGGTAAAAATCTGCAAGGCAAAATAGGAGCCGGAGAAGGAAAATTGTATTTAAGGACCGATGTAGGTTCAATAAGAATCAGATAATAAAGAAAGTTAAATTGTTAAAGAAAAAATCGAAAGGAGCAAAAAATGGATCCAGCAATCATAGTGTTTATCGTATTTTCGAGCATGGCAACTGTTGCAATAGTTATCGGCTTACTTGTCTTTTTTGGCAAAAGGCTCGAACACAAGCAGATAATGGCGGCTATTGAAAAAGGTACTCCGCTCTCGGAGCTTAAACCCCTTAAGTCCGAACCGGTCGGCCCGGTCTGGATAAAGTATCTCACAAGTGGAATTGCAGTCTTGTTCATCGGATTGGCATTTATGACAACAGGTCACGGAATATTGGGCATTGGAAATGCGGGGCCGGGGGCGTTTGTGGCTTTTATCCTTTGCGGTGTAGGCCTTGCCTGGCTGATTCGCGGCCTGTTATACCGAAAATACGAAACACAAAGTCGGCTTTTCGCCAACGGCAACACCGCCGAATATAAAAATCCCGTCAGGGCCTCTTCTCCTGAAATCTCAAAGCAGCCCGGTGAATAATCTGGACTGACGGTCTGAGAGGCTGTAAAATAAAAAGCAAAGATGTGGCTTGTATAATAATGTACAAGCCATATCTTTTTTGGAGGCCTTAACAATGAAACGTGTAACGATATTGCTGATTTCCATTTTTGCCTTTTGTATAACTGTTTATGGAAACGAAGAATCCGGCCCTGTCTTAGTGCCGCATATTTCCGGCCAATGGTGGCAGGTGGCCGGCAGCCCGATGGACCACAAATACGCCACAGAAAAGCAGCAGCCCGTCGATTTTGCTGTATGGCAGGCGGGTGACGGCACCTGGCAGCTATGGTCCTGCATTCGCAATACTACCGCGGGCGGCAGGGGAGGTAACACGCGATTTTTCTACCGCTGGGAAGGAAAGAACCTGACCGATACAAACTGGAAGCCTTTGGGCATTGCTATGGAAGGCGACCTTTCTTTCGGTGAAGCGCCCGGCGGGCTTCAGGCTCCGCACGTAGTCAAAATCGGCAAGACCTATCATATGTTCTACGGCGACTGGATGAATATCTGCCAGGCCACCAGCAAAGACGGCAAACAATTTAAGCGGCTGATTCGTGACAATGGAAGGACAGGAATGTTCCACGAAGGCGATGGGGAACATGCACGCGACCCGATGATACTGAAAGTCGGCGACCGCTACCACTGTTATTACACGGCACACTCGATGCGCTCTCCAACCACAAATCATCGCGGCGTGAACTACTGCCGTGTATCTTCTAATTTGCGAAACTGGAGCCCTTCAAAGATTGTCGCCGAAGGAAGCGCCTACGCCAAAGGCCCGTACTGTGCGGAGTGCCCCCATGTCGTCTATCTTCCCGAATCGAAACATTACTACCTTTTCAATACGCAAAGGTACGGCCGTAACCAACATACCACCATTTTTCTCTCTGCCGATCCGCTCCGTTTTGGCATAAACGACAATAGTTTCGAAGTCGCGGCCCTGCCCGTGGCGGCTCCGGAAATAATCCTGCACAATGGACAGTACTACATCGCTTCACTGATGCCGAGTTTGAAAGGCATTCAGATTGCACGATTGAAATGGGTCCCCAAATCCAACTGAGCAACTATTGCTCGTTTCGAATTATTCGGTATTGTGCTTATCGAATATCTCTCAATGTAAGCTTCAAAGCCCAGTCGGTTTCTGACCTTGTCGATTTGTCCGGGAAAGTCAGTAGATTAATTCTGCCCGCCGAATCCGCAGTCAGAACTCCTGCATCAATCCAGTTGCCGCTGCGCGGATTGAACCACAGGGCTTTGTATTTGCTTTGCGGCAGAGCTCCGTCTAAGCTTGCTTTTGGGCAGTCTTTCTCAAAGTACAAAAGAAATAAATCCTTCTCAGATGTCCCCGCACAATAGGCCCACCCGATACACGATTTTTCCTCCCCCGTTCTGTTTGGCTTGAGCATGTCCACACCGGGAACAAGCTGCTGGTATCTGCTTGCCTCGGAAAGAACAAAGGTTCTTAAGTGACGCATCTGCTCCGCCGACCGCCACTTAATGACCTCCCAGATAGGAGTTGGCGATGCATCTTCAACCTCACCGCTCCACAAACCTCCCTGCCAGCCGCCCCCTCCGTATATATGTCCGCCGAGGCCTCCCGACAGCACGCTGCCGTACATCGCCGAGCGGCAATACAGTGCCGACTTGTCCGTCCCGCCTTCGGCATCCAGCATTCCTGCGTAATAAGGCTCACCATTGATCCCCGGAACAGCCGGTGAGGCATTGAAAATCTCCGTCAGATAGGGATACAAATCATGCGTCCGCCTGTTGCCTACTTGATGAAAAGTCAGCCACTTTGCTTTGTCCATATGACCGAAATTGCGCAGCGTCGAAGGATTTGAATTCGTACCCGCCAGCGTCCCGAACGGCGGATGCCCGTACTTCTCAATGACCTTGTTGGCCGCTTCGTTCCATTCCTCCGGTGGTATGGTGGCCCCCGTCCAATCAAGATGAATCGGACTGAACAGACAGATGTTTGCCTGGTAGCGGCTCCATATATACTTAATATAAAGCATGTACGAATCGGGCCAGTCGTAATACTTCTTCCACGCCTGCCCGATGTCACGCCGAGAGACCTCGATAAACGGAACAAATCCCTGCGAATTCAAATAGTCAATCTTCTTATCGAAATTTCGATAATACGCCGGATTAATCCGCTCCACGTCCGGGAAATATTTCTCATACCCGGGCACCTTACCGGGAAACAAAAATGCCCTGTTCCCATCCTCATCGTGCATGTCCTTGGCACTTTCTGTCCCTGCCTGCTTCCATGCTGAACGAAGCACCGTCCCGTCGGCCATTTTCAGACTTGCCGGCTTGTCGTCATTGGCCCAGTTCCCAAGCCCGGCAATCATTGCAATGCAGTTGAATCCCTGCTTTTGGCGATACCTCAGGTAATCTTTAATACCCGCATCCGGACCGATGGGCCGTTCCTTATCATCGTCGTACCAGCGATACCGAAAAGTCCCGACCGGCCACCACGTATCACCTGTCAAAAAGAAAGGTGTCCCGTCCGCCCATTCGAACGCATGGCCGTTCGCAGATGCCTTGACCATCCCCCTTCGACACGAATTATTCTCCTTCTGGACCTCGGACCACTCGACCGCCTCGAAGCTCCCCGTCTTGCCGTTAAGCCCCTTATCTGACTGGTTCGAACCGCTCCGCCACCTCCACGTCCCTGCTGCACTCGCCAGAACGCGCACCCTGAACACATTGTCGCCATCCCAGAATCCGTAGCATCTCTTCTCGAATCCCGGCCCTTTCAGGTCAACCCAGACCTCTACCTCTTTATAAGGATTTTCGTACGACTTATCGGTATGCAGGGTAATCTCCACCTTCTCCCACAAATGAACCTCACCTGCAAAGCAAGTATTAAAAGTCACCAATAAAAAGACCGCGGCCGCAAATAAAGTCTGCCCCCATGATTTCCTGATTGTACTGCCTGAAATGCCGTTGTTATATTTATAATAATCCATTGCTCTTTACCTCCATATCTTTTTCTAAGCTGGATACCCCCTTCCGGCTTTCGCGCCTGTCATAATCATAACATACTTGAATCAATAATCAATTTTATAGCGGGGGCGGTATTTAAATTTGCCCGAATTTGCAAAACAAGCTACAATCTCGATGTGATTAAAAGAAGAAAAACAAAGACCGTCAAAGTAGGGACCGTTAACATCGGCTCCTCTGCCCCAGTTGTCATCCAGTCGATGACCAAGGTGCCGACCACTGATATTGCCCGCTGTGTAAAGCAGATCAATCAGCTTGTTCAGGCCGGCTGCCGATTAGTAAGAATCGCCGTGCCCAGAAGGGCCGACACCGCCGCTTTTGCAAAAATCGTTCAAAAAGTCGATGTTCCTCTAATCGCCGACGTACACTTCAGTCCGGACAGGGCCATCGAAGCGATAGAAGCCGGGGCCGCCAAAATAAGGCTGAACCCCGGCAATATAAAAAATCGAAAAGATATCCTGCGAATTATAGATGCCGCCAAAATGAACAAAGTCGCCATACGCGCAGGTGTTAACGAAGCAAGCATCGATTCCCGAAATTCAATTCAGGAGACTCGCCGAGAATCGGGTGTCGAGCATCGAGTATCGAAGATGTTAAGGGATATGAAAAAGTACATTCGGCTCTTTGAAAGCCGCAACTTTTCTCAACTGGTGCTGAGCGCAAAAAGCAGCGACACCTTGAGAACGATAGATATTAACCGCAAACTTGCCGAAACCTTCCCTTACCCAATCCATCTCGGCCTCACTCACGCCGGTCTGCCTGAAGATGCCCGCGTACCGTCAGCCGTAACTTTGGGCGCTCTCCTTGCCGAAGGTATCGGCGATACTCTCAGAGTTAGTATTGCCGGCGACCCGGTCGAAGAAACAAAAATTGCAAAACAGATTCTAATCTCACTTGGCCTTTATCCCCGCTTGGGCCCGGAGTTGATAGTCTGTCCGACTTGCGGCCGGGTGGAAATTAATGTAATCAAGCTGGCCCGAAGAGTTGAAAAAGCCATAAGCGATATTCATAAACCGCTGCGTATTGCTGTAATGGGCTGTATCGTTAACGGCCCGGGCGAAGCCGCCGACGCTGATATCGCTGTCTGTGCTGCAAAGAACAAAGCATACATCTACAGCAGGGGCCGAAGGATCGCAGTGGTCCCAGAATCCAAAGCTATCCCGGCATTATTGAAAGAGCTGCAAAAAATATAACACTATGTGCATACCCGACGAACAACAAGTTTGCCGATTTGTCGCAAAGCCTTTGAAAACAACATTAAAAGTATTTTGTATCGCTGTCATTTTCAGCATAGCTTTTGCTTATATAGAAGCCGCAGTGGTTGTTTATCTGCGTGAAATCTTTCATCCCGACGGCTTTACTTTTCCGCTGACAACATTCGGCCTCGACCCACGCTGGAAACCACTTCTCCTGACCGAAATCGGCAGGGAAGCCGCTACGATAGCCTTGATCTTCACAAGCTCCTGGCTTTTCGGTAAAAACCGCCATCAGCGTTTCGCTTATTTTATGATCATATTCGCAGTCTGGGACATCTTCTATTACGTCTGGCTCAAAGTTCTCCTCGACTGGCCTTCTTCAATTATGGACTGGGACATACTCTTTTTAATACCGACCACCTGGGCTTCAGCCGTCCTTTACCCCGTCCTTATTTCAATCACGTTGCTCATATTTGCTGCAGTTATACTATATAGAGATGCTCACGGCAGAACCATCAGAGTAACACGAACCGATTGGCTGGTCTTTATAATTGCAGGGATTATTGTGGTGGTCTCTTTCTGCATCCCCGGCCCACATGTCACAGAGCCCGATTTCAAATCATACTTCTATTGGCCGCTGTTCGCCGCCGGGCTTTTATTGGCCGTTGGGATGTTTTTAAAATGTCTTTTGAAATCTAAACCGGGACAGTAAAAAAAGATTTCAACCTTATAGGTTCAACGATTCTGCTATTTATAAACTTATTGGTTTCTGTTGTCACCGTTTGTATGTATTGCGGCCGGTTTTCTCTGTGGTTTTCGTTGATTGTTTCTGCCGGTTTCCTGCACAAAGCCCTCGAACTTACCGAAAATCATCTTACCCGCCGAAGTCTGAAGCGAGCTGGTTATGCTGATAAGTAAATCCCTGCCAATCTTGTTGCGGGCACCTTCGACGACGACCATTGTCCCGTCGTCAAGATAACCGATTCCCTGCTCGACCTCTTCCCCTGGCTTTATTATCTTGACCTCCATCGTCTCGCCGGGCAAGGCAATAACTTTCAGTGAATTCGCCAGATCGTTGATATTCACCACGTCAACGTCACGAACTTGCGCAACCTTGCTGAGGTTATAGTCTGTTGTTGACAATCGCCCGTTACATGCCTTTGTAAACATCACCAGCTTCTGATCGACGCCCTTGACCTCCTCGACCTCCTCGTACATAGTATCATCAATCTTCACTTCAATAGCTGAATTTGACTGCATCTGGTTGAGTATATCAAGTCCGCGTCTGCCACGGTTGCGCTTGAGCTTGTCGGCCGAATCCGCTACAAGCTGCAGCTCATTGAGAACAAAACGTGGAACAACCACTGGAGCATCGAACAGCTTACTCTGACACAAATCAGCAATCCGACCGTCAATAATTGCCGATGTATCCAAAATCAAAGGCCTTGCCCCTTTCATCTGCTTGGTAAATTCTACGTAAGGTATCACAAAACGCACGTCATCCTTGGTCCGCATCACGGTACTGACCGTTAGAAAGCATATGCATATACCTAACATAAATTTGATGGCTAAAAGCGCTTCGGGAATCAGGTTGATATTATACGAACCGGCAATCATATCTATCGGGTAGGCTAATACCCCGCTGATAATGATCCCGACTATCAAGCCAAAGAAAACGCCGGCCAGGGCGCTGAGTTTTTTCTTCGGAGTAAGATAGTCAAGGAGAAATACGAACACCGCCATCCCTGCACCGCTGATGACTACTACCCACCAACTGAGCGAATTACCGGAATCTGCAATGTCCTTATCACTTGCGCTTACGAACAAAATAGCCATAATGACGATAACGAAAATACTTCTGAAAACCCAGAGTAACATAGTTATGAACCTCCCAATTATGATATAATAATATTATTGTTATAAATCTTCCTTATTATAACATTTTCGCAAACCTTTATCAATAATTACATTACGTTCAAATATAATTTATTTAGAAGCAGTTTTTACCGCTTATAGACTTTCTGGATGAATCTCTAAAAGCCCCGTCCTATCCTGGAAACTATAGTCGCCTGTATTACATCCACCTATCGACTATACATCTGTGCTGCTTTCCCCCTATTGCCGAAAAAAACGAATTACCCCCGAAATGATGAATTGTCAATGCAGTCGAAATCGCAGGACTCGCCCCTGCCTGTGCCCGCTAAGGCGGTTAACGGGATCCGCTTTCTGTTGGCGGAATTGATTGTTTTGCACTTTCTCTTACTGCAGCAAACCTCTTTAATTCTTTATTCTTCCGAATCGCGACCAGTCTTGTGCCGGCCAGTAGAGATAATCAGCTCTGCCTTTCACCGTTGCCAGTGGAACAGGCCCGAAGTTTCTGCTGTCATGGGAAAGATTGCGATTGTCGCCAAGAACGAAACAGTGATGTTCAGGGACTGTTATCTTCGCAAAATCCGTTGATGACTGGTTATGAGGCGGCCCGGCCAGGAAGATATTGTATTGAGCATTACCGTTGGTCTCTTCAAATACTTCTCCCTCTAATGGTTCACCGCTGACTTCGACCCTTATATTGCCCAGCGCTGATTGAGAAAGCTTCTGCTGCTGAAGTTGTTCATCATTCACATAGAGTTGGTTGTCTTTGATTTCTACCGTATCCCCTGCTATCGCTATTACTCTCTTAATGTAATTTTGTCTCCTGTCGTCAGGATTAAGAAAGACTATAAGGTCGCCTCTTTTGGGATCCTTGTTTTTGTAAGCAAGTTTGTTAGCAAGAAGTCTGTCGTTCGGCACTATTGTCGGATAAAGGGATGCCGTAGGGGCCCTGAATGCCTCAAGAAGAGATGTCCTGATATTAAACGCGATTTGTGTCGAACCGCCCGTGCCCATCAAAACCAGAAGAACATACACATACCAGTGGTTATAATCTTTGAGCGCATAACTGGCTGACGTGTGCTTTGCTGTGTGCCATGAGTCTATAATCGCGGCCAGCCATATCACCATGGAGATTAGTAAAGATAAGATTATCACTATGACCCGGACCGAAGATGGGCCGACCGACAATGCCCCGAAAAACACCGGAATGAATATACACACAAGAAATGTAAATATAAGACCTTTAACAAATCTTCCACAGTATATATGCCCAAGCCCGGCCATAATCCACGAAAGCACTACTGCCAGCCAAGGCAGCCTCCTGTATTTGATGTTTATTGTTTCTTCTGTCATTTTATATCTCCTTTATTCAGCACGCCAAAAAGTTGTAAACCACAAACATAATCCTGGCAAGACCGGCCACGACACCTGCCGTAACCACCCCTGCTTTTACAAACCGATGTGCCGATATCAGCTCAATCAGTCGCTGAACGTCGAACAGCGGTCTTCCCTTGTCACGTTCATATTGGTATATCTGATTCATGACCTCATCTGCAAAGTCTTCCCGTAGGTCTATTTGACTTTTACGTTTTTTCCATGCATCGTATATTTCTTCACTTTTCATGCCGTATCTCTTTCATGGCCTTTGCGAGTTTCTTTTTTGCTCTGTTGATTCTTGACTTTATTGTCCCAATCCTTACTCCCTCAATCTGTGCGATCTCTTCGTATGACAGGTTCTCGAATTCCACCAGAACAAAAGCTCTTTTCTGTGCAGAAGGCAAAGCCTCCAGCCCGGCGTCTAACTTGTCGAAGAATTCCCTTTCGGCAAGCTCATCCGATGGATTATGCGCATCGCTGTTGTGGGGCAATTCACTCATCGAAACCGGTCTTTTTTTTCTCATCGCGTTTATGCTTTTATTTCTGGCGATGGTAAACAGCCACGTCGAAAAATTACTTCTTGCCGGGTCAAAAGATGCCAGCTTCCTGTAGGCCGTAAAGAATACGTCCTGGGTGATGTCCTCACAGGATTCTCTGTTATTGATTATATTTCTTATCATCCGGGCAATCGGCCTTTCGTACCTTTCTACTATATGCCTGAAAGATTCAGTATCACCTTCCAGTATTTGATGTATAACCTTTGTTTCCTGTGTCATTACGCGTAATCCGGTTGAATACGAAGATCTTCTACCTTTTTTATACAGCTAACGTTTACTAAAGTTCCACAGAATTTCAACATAGATTTTACCCTTATGATTCTCGGAAATGAGCTATTTTTCATTAAATCTTCACCCGATTCGGAAAAATCTTGACAGAAGGCGGGGTGGTGATTAATATTCCTGATGAGAAAAGTGATGAAAAGTCACCGTTTTTATTGACGCAGGACTTCAGATTTTTATTTGGGTATTATCGCATCGAGCGGCCGGTCTTTGCGGCAGGCATGACTCTATTGTGCAATCTTAATTGGGTAACTTACAGTTTCTTAAAAAGAAATAGTAATTCTAAAATGGGAGAAAATAATATGTCCGATGAAACTCAAACAGAAAATGAAATGAACGACCAGACCATTGTTCCGGATATCGACCCTTCGGATTCAACGTCTGTAGGATCCGTTGGCATTTTACTAACGGCTGTGTACTTGATACTATTTTCAATTATCCTTTTGGTGGCCATAGTTCAATGCTGGCCGTCTGCCGTAACGCCAAGAGGCCAGGTTAACTCAATATCGCAGACTAAATTCCTGCTCTGGACTTTTTCGATTTCGAATGAGGCATGCTTGATCCTTATCGTGGTTCTTGCCGGTGCGTTAGGTGGACAGGTGCGTTCTCTCCGCTCGCTTGCCTGGTACACCGGTAATAAGGAATTAAAGAAGAGCTGGCTATTGCAATATATTCTCTCGCCATTCGTAGGGGCAACCCTCGCGATTGTCACCTACTTCGTTATCCGTGGCGGATTTGTTTCTGCGGGCTCAACCTTACAACAGTCGAGCGTATATGTGTATGCAGGCATAGCCAGTATTGTGGGAATTGCTTCCGAGCCGGTAGCTCTAAAGCTCAAACAAGTGGCTGAGAGCTTGTTTACTAAGCCCGGAGAAGGAAAGGATTCCAACCCTCAGAAATAACCTGGACCGGCCCGACGGGTATTGTTCTGGAATGAGGATTGGGCCAGAATCGCAGGATTATATCCTGCAGTCCTGCATTGCCCTGTTGAAGATGAATTAATTTCATTTTGATTTTTGGTGAATACTTATCCCTTGGGTAATCCCCTCAGAGCAGGCCGATCAGCGCATTTGTCTGGAAAGCCCGCCCTGAAAAAAACTTTGACGTTACGAACTTATTGGTGATAGAATCGTATAAATTCTACTTAAATTATTTACTGTATTTGTCGAATTAAGAGCATTTAGTGCTGTTTTGAATAACTTATGAATTGGAGATCAAAAATGAACATTAGCAGCTTAGAACAAAACAAAGCTCACTCGCGTTATATTGTGATTTCAATCCTTTTGATAATGCTGTTTATCAGTCCATTATCGGTCTTTGCCCAGGACCCTGATCCGGAAAGCATCGCCACGTTGCGACAGATGGGTAACGCCTTTTCTTCTATTGCAGAAAAGACTTCGCCGGCGGTAGTTTCACTAAGGGCTGAAAGAATCGTTACCCAGGAGAGCCAGTCTATGAGGGAATCGCCTTTCGGTGAGCCGTTTTCAGACCCGTTCGAATTTTTCTTCCGCCGCTCTCCCCGCCAGCGTGATCCGCGTGAACAGCCTGAACAGCGCGCACCGCGTGCACCAAGAAGGGAGTCGCGAACTGCCCAGGGCTCCGGTTTTCTCATCTCATCCGATGGTTATATCCTCACAAACAATCACATGGTCGAAGAATCCGAAAAAATTGAGGTGGAACTCACAGACGGCAGAAAGTTTACCGCTAAAATCATCGGTACAGACCCGGATTCGGACGTCGCTGTCGTAAAAGTAGATGCCGAAAACCTTCCATATCTCAAACTGGCTGATTCAGACGCCCTCGAAGTTGGGGAATGGGTCCTGGCCATTGGCAATCCGCTTGGTCTGAGCCATACTGTTACAGCCGGTATCGTAAGCGCAAAAGGCAGAAGTGGTTTCGGTCTGGCTAATTTTGAAAATTTCATTCAGACCGATGCCGCGATAAACTTCGGTAATTCGGGCGGACCTCTGATTAATCTTGATGCAGAAGTGGTCGGAATTAATACCGCTATTGTAGGAGCCGGCGGCAATATAGGTATCGGCTTTGCGATACCGATAAATATGGCAAAGAACATTTATGACCAGCTTGTTAACAATGGAACTGTTTCAAGAGGTTACATAGGAATCAAATTCGAGGAATTAACGCCCGAATTAGCTTCTGGTTTTGGTTTGAAAGAAGATACTAAGGGGATATCTGTAGTCGAAGTTATGGAGGATTCCCCGGCGGAAAAAGCTGGATTAAAACGCTATGATGTTATTGTCGAGTTTGAAGGCAAGCCTGTTGGAAAAAGCAATGAATTCCGTAACCAGGTGGCAATGCTGAATCCTGGTACTAAAGTGGAAATTGTTATCCTGCGGAACAAAAAACGAAAAAATATTACTCTTAACCTCACCACGCGTCCTTCGACGGCGGAGCTTACAGGTGCACTGCCGCAGGAGACACAAAAAGAGTTGGGATTTTCCGTAGAAGACCTGACTGACGAATTAGCCGGGCACTATGGTTATAAAGACCTGAGCGGGGTCATCGTTACGAGTGTTGTTGATGACTCACAGGCTGCTGAGAAAGGAATAGCGCCGGGGGCGCTGATTATGGAAGTCAATCAGCAAAAAGTGAGAAATACAACGGAATTTAACGAGGCGATAAAAGATGCAAAGAAAGAAGGTGCCGCTCTGCTGTTTGTAAAGCGGGGGCGATATACTTTTTTTGTCCCTCTAAAACTTCCCAAGGAATAGAAATGCTGCAAGAGTCCTTTTGTCTTAACCTTCTTAGCCCCGCATAAACCGGGGCTTTTTTCATTGTTGATAAACACTGATAATTTAAGCAGGGGATACTGGCATTATAATAAGTAAATCTGAAAAGAGAAAAAACACTTCCTCCGCATAGGCTCTATCGAGCCTAAAGAAAACAAAAAGAGACCTTTAGCATCTAAGGGTAGTAACTACTCTTCGGGCTCACAGGTGCAATCAGACGGCGACTCACCGCAGCCGGCACAAACCCCGTCTTCGATAAGGCCGCCGCATGTTTCACACGGCGTACATCCACATGAATCACACATTTTTCTCACGCCTTAAATAAGATATTACTTATTTCTAATTAATCGACGATTCAAAATAATATGGAACTTGGTTCCAACGAATGAATAATAGTAAATACCCGCAGAAAAAAATCAATCATATTATAAGATTTATTTTGAGGCCGTTTGTCCGGAGGAATAAGATATTTATTTTGATTATGCCATTAGCTGATCTGAGATATTGATGATTGATTATTTGACAATCAAGTCATTTCCGGCGAAACTACATAGCAAATTATAAAGATATAACACAGAAAAGGCTTTTCTGGCGGAATATGTAAGAGAATTAAAAGATGCTTTTTTCATAGCCCCTGAGAGTCTTTTAATATTTTGATGACTGGAGAGATGAATGTCAGATGGATTGAGTTTTCATAATATTCCGATAGTTATCGATAAGTGGCGGAAAGATGAAACCTATGATATTTATACGGTAGGTTCCCGTGATAAAGACGCGTACTTTTCGCCCAAGGAACCTAAAGATCAAAGTATTAAGCCAGATTGGCGATATTTGTTTAAGTTATCTCGAAGCTGGTGTCCATGGCAATTTTGGTGTGAGATAATAGCTTATAGGTTTGGCTGTATTATTGGCGTGGAGGTTCCTCCGGCACATATAGGTTTAAGTAAAATCTACGAAAAAAATGTTGATACTTATGCGGCATTAATAGAATGGTTCTATGACGAAAGCAAAGATATTTATATTACTGGTGAGCAAATTATGGTTGGTCTTATCAAAGATTTCGATACGGAGAAGGGTAGAAAGCATAATCTTAAGACAATCAGAGATTTTTTCAAAGATCGCAAAGAAACATTAAATGATTGGGCCAGTGTATTAACTTTTGATATACTTATTGGAAATACAGACCGCCATCAGGAAAATTGGGGACTGGTCCTGAAAAACGCCAAATTGAATCCTAAAGGGGGTGGTAAGGTTTATCCTTCTCCGGCGTTTGATAATGGAACGGCTCTGGGGCATGAAATACTCGAAAAAAATATTGATAAATATGTTGATACCAACAGATTAGAACGTTATCTGGTCGACAAACGTGCCCGACATCATATGAAATGGTCTTTAGATGAAGAAGGACAGCTTAATTTTTATGAATTTATGAAAAAATATACTGTGGAATTTCCCGAAACCAAGCGTATAATAACTCGTCATTTAAGTTTTGATTATCAACAAGTCGAAGAAGTGTTAGCACCTTTAGTCGGAGCAGTTTCTGATCCAAAATATAAATTAACACGAAAGAGACTGGATTTCGTTTTGAAACTGATCTTTGGGCGCAAAAGAATCTTGGAAGAAACATTAGAATTATGAGGCATATTGAACATATAGTTGAACCAGACAGGCTTCTGCTTTCCTGGCAGGCTAAAAGCGAGCGTCTGAGAATGATCGTTGCTGAACTGATACGTAACGGCGATGATGTTAATTTGGTATATCTCAGGGAAAGTGAGGATTTTTCAAAGGCTCAAATCCTGGGTTTTGAAAAGTATCCGGGCTTTGATACTGAAAAAGAAGTTCACGAGAATGTTTTGGGCTCTTTTATGAAGCGTCTTCCACCTCGCAGCCGCAGAGATTTTGGTCGTTTTCTCGATGCCTTAAGGATTAAACCTGAAGCTAAAGATGAGATTTCCGATTTTGCATTGCTTGGTTACTCAGGAGCGAAACTGCCGGATGATGATTTTACAGTTATACATCCATTTGAAAATGCTTTATTTCCGTTTGAATTTATGTTATCTGTTGAGGGATATCAGCATTATCAGAATGAATTATCCCTTAATGTGTTATCGACAGATATGCAGGCGGATTTTGAAGCTGAACCGGATAATCCAAAAGACCCCGAAGCAATAAAGGTTATAATAGACGGTATTAGGGTAGGTTATGTATGTCGTGGCCTAACCACTTCTTTCCATAAATGGATGAAGTCGGGTTTGACAATAGCAGCTTATGTTGAACGCATAAACGGAACAGGACAAGATCCTAAAATATATCTGTATGTTTCGGTAAAAAAGGCTTTGTGTGTTGTTTAGCCAAAACTGAGTTTTTTCTAATTCCTACTATAGAATCTCATAGGAAAGTTTTTGCAGTCAATTTACATCCGTATTTTGCCAGACTCTTACCGATATACTGATGAGTAGCTTATCGTTTTTTAAATGCGCTACCGGAGATATGGTTGTATGTGCGACGGAAAGATAGTTTTAGCTTTGCCCGATTGGGTCGGGCCTTTTCTTGAAAAACAGGATTCGGTCTTTAAAGATATTGAAGGTAGAATGCGCCTTGTGATTGAGCTGTCACGCCTGAACGTCGAATACGAAACAGGCGGGCCGTTCGGGGCCGGTATCTTTGAGCGGGTGGGTGGGAAACTTCTTGCAGTTGGCGTTAATGTTGTAATTGATATGAGCTGTTCGCTGGCCCACGCGGAAATGATGTGCATTGGCCTTGCCCAGCAAAAGCTCAAAACATTCGACCTTGGCGCTGAAGGCCTGCCTGCCTGCGAGCTTGTAAGCAGTACCGAACCATGCGCGATGTGTCTCGGAGCGATACCATGGTCGGGAGTCCGAAGATTAATATGCGGCGCTCGCGGCCGGGACGCATGCGAAATAGGATTCGATGAGGGAGTCAAAGTGCCGGATTGGGCCGATACACTTAAGAACCGCGGCATAACTGTTTTGCCGGACGTCCTTCGAAAAGAAGCCCGCGAGGTACTGATAAAATATAAAGAGTCGGGCGGGCTGATCTACAACGGCAGACAGGCGACCTTTCCAATAAAAGAATCCAATCAGAGCTAACTAAAATATTTTAAGCGTTCTTCCTTCAAGAAAAAACCTGCCTTTTCGAATTATTATTGTTAATATAACCCACCATGTACGCATTTATATCCATCATAATATCGTTGGCTGTGCTGGTAACGCTGCTGCGTCTGAAGGTCAAAATCGGCCTGGCCATGCTGCTGTCGGCCTGTCTTTTGGCATTACTTCTGGGTGTTTGGCCGCCGGACCTCGGGCGGACGTTGACTAAAGAATGGCAAAACAAGCCGCTAACACAAACGACGGGCTATCTTTTCATCTCGCTAACGGCCCTGCTTCTGCTGGTCAATGTCATCGGCGCTGCGATGGAGGAAACCGGCCTTTCTAAGCGGCTGGTTCCGGCCATGCAGGACCTGTTCAAAAGCCGAAGGTTTGCCCTGGCGCTGATACCGCTGATGATGGGAATGCTGCCCACGCCCGGCGGCATCATGCTCTCGGCTCCCATGGTGCGCGATGCCGGCGATAAAATCGGCGTCGAGCGCAGCCGGCTGGCTGCTATAAACTTCTTTTTCCGCCATCAATGGGAACCCGTCTGGCCTCTTTTCCCGTCCATACCCCTTGTCCAAACCCTCCTTGGTATCTCGGCATTAAAGCTCTATTCTTACCACATCGTTCTGACAGGTGCCGGTATCCTTGGCGGTATCATTGTTCTGCTGATGTTTGGCATACCGCCGAAGCAGCCCAACCACATTCAGGTCAAACGCCACATCGGCCATAATTTACTCGACTTCCTGCACGCCTTCTGGCCTATCGCATTTACCGCCGGTTTATATGTTGCCTTTGACCTGCCCCCTGCGGTCGGTATCTTTTTGGCCATTATTGGTCTGCTTTTGATACACAAAGTCCCGTTTAAGAGATGGTTGTCTGTCTTTAAAGCCGCTCGCGAGCCGGACATGGTCCTGCTTATTTTCGGCGCGCTGTTTTTTAAGCTAAACCTCCAGGCTGGCAGTGCCATCGACAGCGTTGTTGAATTTCTCACAAATGCCCATGCCCCCCCGGGTTTGCTTCTGTTCACTCTGCCAATGTTGGTTGGCTTCTCGACAGGAGTAACGGTGGCTACCGTCGCAATTACCTATCCGTTCCTTATCGCCTTTATCGGTACCGGGTCCGAGGCTAAAATGGGGCTCGAAACTCTGGCCTTTTCAGGCTTGCTTTTCGGCCTTTGGCTCACGCCGGTTCACCTGTGCATTGCCCTCTCGGCCAGTTTCTTTCAAACTTCGCTGCTCAAAATCATCTCAAAACTGCTGCTCCCCAGCGCGGCTGTCGCAATCGCCGGCATACTTATGGCTCTCTTTTGCAGCTAAACATATTCATTTGGTTGACCAAAACTCAACGGATGATAAAATTAAACAGGAATATGAAAATCTAATCAGGTCCAAATCTTCGTCAAAGGAGAAAACATTGCGGGTAATCGATAGTATCTTTGAAGCTGTTTTTCTTATGGGTTTTATTATAGGCTTCGTGATTCGAAAGATATACACAGTAAGATGCAGAAACAGCAAAGCCATAAGAAAGTACAAAAGCGTAGTAGATATCATCCTTCTTAGCGCTGCCGGTATCGGCATGATTTTACCTTTTTTCTTTATGTTTACAACATTGCTGGACTTTGCCGATTATCACCTTCCTGGATGGCTGGGATGGATAGGCACGGCTATTTTTGCAATGGCACTTCTGCTCTTGTGGAGATCTCACGCGGACCTCGGCCGTAACTGGTCGGCAATACTGCAAATAAGGCACGAACACTCGCTCATAACCAACGGCATATACCGCCATATACGCCATCCGATGTATGCGGCACATCTGCTTTGGGCGATTGCACAAGGATTGTTATTGGAAAACTGGCTTGCGGGCTGGGCCTTTCTTGTGGTTTTTGTGCCACTGTATCTGATTCGGGCCCCCAAAGAGGAACAGATGATGCTTGAGCAATTCGACGAGCAGTACCGTCAGTACATCACCCGCACCGGCGGGATTATTCCGCGGTTTTGGAAATAAAAACAAATGCCCCAGTTAATGTCCTGTAACAGGGATTAAGACTTTCGACCGTGTATGGTTTGAAAGCAGACTCTCTATAAGAGAGATAAGACAGTTGTATCCACTCTCTCTAAAATAATAAACTCAACAAACCCAGAAGCTATGGATGAGTTGGTGTATAACCTAATTTTCCCCAGCAGCCCTTCTGCATCATGTAAAGGTCCCTGTAGCCCGCCTCTGTTTCGGGTGTCCAGTTGCCCTGGTGGCTGCGCTCCACAAGCTTGGCACGCTTTATCGTATCGATGCCTTTCCATTTCCAATGGTCGCTGTGCCCGTCCGCAAAAGATATAGTCGTACCGTCTCCGTGTCGCACCGGAGGGTCGTCCCACCACTGCTCTTGGTCATAATGTACGGCAAAGGCGTCCGGTGTCATCCAGCCCTCGTCAATAAAAACAAGCCTGTAGGCAGGTGCAGGATTGGTAATTTCGGTCCTTTTCTTGATATGTGCGCCGCGCACCCCCTGAGTCGGAGGATGGTTAACAGCATTCATGGAAAACATTATTGCGTATGTCATCGCCTCTTCTTTACGGCCCGTCGGACACTTGTACATCTTGGTGTCCTTTACATAAGGCCACAATGCCCCGTCTTTTATTGCCTGTTCCTGTGCTTCCTGTTGGTCCCACCCGGTATTAAGCCCATCCACCCAGGCAATTTCACCTGCATGCTTGCCCCAGCCGGTGGTGGCATTGCTGTAGCCTATCGCGCCGTTGACCAAAACATCGTCATTGTCATCAGCATACATAATCCACGCCATCGTCAACTGTTTTAAGTTGCTCAGGCAAACCGCACGCTTGCCCTGTTCCTTGACGCGGTTCAGTGCCGGCATCAATATGGCCATCAGCACTGCGATAATGGCGATTACAACCAAAAGTTCTATTAATGTAAACCCTCTTCGCTTACCCATAACGTTACTCCTCAACATACTATAGATACCTCGTTGTCTGGCCGTGTATAGTTTGAAAGTAAACTTACAACAAAATAGAATATATAGCTTATTGATTTTTACTCAAAAAATCAACTAAAAAATGAGCCAAAGCTATTGTTGAGTTGGCGTATAACCTAACTTCCCCCAGCATCCCCTCTGCATCCTGTACAGATCCTGATAACCTGAGGATGTCGATGGCGCCCAGCTGGTATTGGGCCCCGTATTTTCCTCGTCTCTTGCATGCTTTATCGTATCGGTACCCTTCCACTTCCAGTGGTCGGCGTGCCCATCTGCGAATGAAAGGGTCGTCCCGTCCCCGTGCCGGACCGGAGGGCTGTCAAACCATGTCTCTTGTAGATACCAGACGGCGTAGGCATCCGAAGTCATATAGCCTTCATCGATAAAAACGAGTCTGAGGGCAGGCGACGGGTTGGTAATTTCGCTCATATTCTTTACGTGCGCGCCGCGTACTCCCTGAGTCCAGGTATGGTTTACGGCGTTCATGGAGAACATGATAGCGTATGTCAGCGCCTGTGGTAGGCCATTGTCGAGGCGCCTCCCAGTAGGGCACTTGTAAATATCGACATTCTTTATATAAGGCCACAAGGCGCCGTCTTTGATTCCTTGAATCTGAACGTCCGGGTCTGTGGTACTAAACGCGTCGATCCAGGCAAGTTCTTTTCTATGGTCGCCCCACGCCAGGTTCTGATTGCTGAAGCCTATGGCGCCATTGACGAGTTTCCCGTCGTTTTCATCGGCATACATAATCCATGCAAGTCCCATCTGCTTGAGATTGCCAAGGCAGACCATGCGCTTGCCCTGTTCCCTGGCGCGGTTCAGTGCCGGCATTAATATGGCCATCAGCACTGCGATAATGGCGATTACAACCAAAAGTTCTATTAATGTAAATCCTGCTCTGCGAAGTACATCATTACGAAGCATGAGTCCTCTTCGCTTACCCATAATTATACTCCTTAACTTACTCTCGGCAACCCGTTGCATGGTCCTGATATGTTGCACCCGATCCTGTTCTTTATCACCTCTATTTTATCTAACGCAGTATTATACCGCAAATACGGTTGTTTTGCAAATTATTTTAATCCGATTCTCAATCCTTAATATTCGGTCCCAATAGTACAGGGGTAATAATAAATTGAAATCTCCTCTGCTCATCAACGCACGATATTATAGGATTCGACTCCAATGTCAAAATAGGAAGCATGTTTAGGTGGAAAAATCAGTCAAAAACGCTCACAGTAAAAAACAAAAATAAAAAATTTCAAAAATATTTTTATTCTCTTCTACATAAGCACTTAGCTCAATTCTGTCCCCACAAAATTCCCGAATTTTCGGTTCATTTGTGCACACTCATCCAATTATAGAGGGACTGCTTTTTCACCCTTCATAAAGGAGTAACTTCAAAATTAGAAGCACGAAACACGAAATCCTAAGCAAGTTCGAAATTCTAATATTCAAAATCTCAAAGCTTACTGTTTCAAGCATTTGGATTTTGGTCATTTAATTTTGTTTCGTATTTCGATATTCGCATTTCGGATTTCAAATAAGCGGAGGCCGGAAAATCCGAGTTACTTTTGACATACCGATATGGCTGGAGAAACCTTGTGTTTGCCTGCTCCTTCTCTGTCGCCGACTCCGCTACGGCTATCCTTTCCGCCGCATACCCCTGACAAAGGGCAAGTTTACAATCGTTGACCCCGAAGATTACGATAGGCTCAGCAAGTACAATTGGCACGTCACTAAGAACGGCAGCACATTTTATGCCAAGCGCAACGCCCCCACAAGAAAAGACACGAGCCCCATTTACATGCACCGTTGTATAATAAAAGTCCCCCTCGGCTGCGTCGTTGACCACATCAACCATAACGGCCTCGACAATCGCCGGGCAAACCTCCGCCCCGCCACCCGCGCCCAGAACAACCGCTACTCGAAAAAAAGAAAAAACACCCGCTCGAAATACAAAGGTGTAAGCTACTACTCCCGCGAAAAACAGTTCGTCGCTAAAATAACAACCGACGGCAAAACCGTCAAGCTTGGATACTTCGAAGACGAAGTCGAAGCCGCAAAGGCATATGATAAAGCTGCCAGGAAGTACCATAAGGAGTTTGCTTATCTGAATTTTCCGCGAACAAAAGCCTAAAGCGCAATCGCAGCCTTATTTCTGTTTCAAAAAAATAAAAAACCTTTGACCTGATTCATATAAAAAGCAAAGGTCGATTGTTTCTGAAATAATAGATGAGTGTATTATTTTTATTCGTAGTCTTATTTCAGGTGACTCAGGAATTGCTTCAATTCCTCAAGAGCAGGAGATTCAAAATCCCAGTAGCCTTTTTGGGCACATAGTCCAACTGAATCTACTGTTTCAGTTTGTGCTGCCAAGAACACTTGAGCTTTGAATACCTGCACTTTCGCTTTTGGAATGTTCTTAGGCGTAGCCTTAAGTTCAGACACGCAAGAAGAAAAATCATTTACGCATTTCATCGCTGGAGAGTTTTCAACTGTTTTCAAGCATAAATCTTCGAGCATTGTACCGTCAACTGTTTCACCCGGCATTATGAAAATACCTACTTTTGGATTTCCTTTGGAAAATGTTGATTGTTTAGTGGGTGGCTCCAGTCCTGCGTTGGCAACTATATTTGAAATGCTTGTGAATGCTTCGTCCTCGTCCTTATCCCGAACAATAGCAAGATGAGTAACAAAAGGAGTCTCATCCGGGGCGAAAAAACCAGTCGTCTTAAGTAAAGCAGGGAATCGCTTCGGAAATTTATCTTTACCACCAATATCCTCAATTTGGAAGTCGCTTATACCCCAGTATTTCAAGAGTTTGTCAAAGAAGTTCTTTTCATCTATGCCTTCAACGGCCAATATCTTCTTGTTGGTAATAGTATTCGGGCCGGAATTGGGCACTATCTCACCTCCCAGTTGCTTTCGACAGATTCCTTGAGTAGTTCTTTGCTATATTCGACCGCCCTGAACTTTTCATCTTTCCTTTCAATACGGAATAGTTTTGCTTCGGAGCCGAATAAAGTTGTATCGACAGAATTTGAAAAAGCTCTGATGCATTCGTTAGAATGCGTTGTGGCAAAAACTTGGACGTTAAGGTTTTGTGCCCACTTAAAGACAGCTTTCCAGATTTTTTGCTGTATCGAATGGTGAAGGCCGTTTTCAATCTCATCAATAAGAACAATTCCGTCCTCTGAATCCAACATGCCAAGGAGAATTGAAAGGGAATTTGCAATCCCCCCCCCCATTAGATTGACTGGTATGAGCTTACATAGCCCAACGTCAGCTTCTAAAATTCCAACTTCATTAATTCTAATATCTGATATATCCGATTCTATCTCCTTGAGAGAAGAAATTAATTCACCAACACGTTTTTTCCGCTGAATTGAGGCAAATCTGGTTTTCCAATCAAACTTTGTTGCCGGTCCTACAAAAACACCACGAACAAAGCTTTCCTTAGTACCTTCAGTTATTAGTTCGTTTCCTTTGAGAACAATACTTGAAATTGATTTGGCAGTGGGGTCTTGTGAGCTGGTATATATCAGTTCAAGACCATTCGGTGTAAAAGCTGGTTTTGCATCACCGTTTTGTATTCCAATAGAAACAATATCTGATGAAACTGGTTTGGCTGTGGTCTGTTTTTTTATTACTGGGCGTATGACTAATTTTTGTTCTTCCTGCATCTTATGTAGGATAACCGATATTCTAATATTTGAATCTGCTTCCATGTTGTGAAAAAAGGAGTCCCAGTATTCATTGCTCAAAAAATTCAGTCCTCTGAAAGCATTTGCGTTCACTGGCAGATTAGGATTATTGTTGCCGATGATAAAGAAAAGAGCTTCCAAGATTGTAGTTTTACCGCAGTTATTATTGCCGACGAAGAGGTTGACCTGGCCAAGATTATTGATCTCTAATTCGGTTATGGCCCTGAGATTTTTTATTTTTATACTTTTAAACATAGTTTCACCTTAATTATTTCTAAAGGTAAATGCCTTGTTTGTACCGAAAAGACTTCTATAATAAGACTAAAGATAATGATAACATGCGTAGATGTCAATAATTGTGGTACCTTAATTTTAGATAAATTTCTGGTAACAGTGATATCTGCTTAATGAATCAAGTCATAACTGAAAAGTGGATAGCTGATCATCTTTATGAATTCCGCCTTATTCAATCCCTCCCTCTCATCTCCACATCTACTCATCCACACATCCACGGGTCACGGCCTACGCCCTGATAATATCAGCAATCTTCATAAGCCGTGATATATTGTCTCGTTCGGCCTCGGCCAATTGGTAACTTCCTCCTGTCTTCTCAGAGCCCGTGCTGAACATAGCTGAAGGAGCCTGTCCTGATGGCCTCGAGTTTATTAAAGAGGAGCACGGTCGAGGAAACCTGCCCTGAACACCGTCGAATGAACAAACCAGAACAACCGTTAATGACTTTAATATTATTAGCATTTAACTTGAAGCTGTTTTAATACAGCATACGTAAAGCGCGTACGCGCTTTACGTATATCTCAGCGCATTATTCGGATGAGAGTAATATTTCGGCATGTTATGTCTATGTCGGTTTCATCCGCAAAAAAATCTCAATAAAAATGCAGACTCTTTTATAAAATTTACTATAATTAACACAATGTTTAACTCAAAACAATGGAACTACATCCAAAAGGGCTTTCACCTGACGTCTCGTCAGACAGAGATCGCAAAGTTGGTCTGTCAGGGGCTGAATAACAACCAAATCGCAAAAAAATGTCATATCACCTACAATACGGCCAGAACACATATAGCCCATATATGTGCTAAAATAGCTGTCCGTGGCCGGGCCGAACTGATACTCCGTCTAATTAAAGTCGCCGAACACGCCAGATAAATCTGCATAATTATTCTATGGCCGTTGCTCTCTTTTTGTCCAGCTATTTTGCTGTTGGCGTTCATTCCCGTAACGCAATACCAGCTTGAGATTGCATAGTTGTATTAAATCATATGTTTCGCATTAATATATACAATACGTAAAGCGCGTACGCGCATTACGTATAATAATTTTCATAACTGCTGGCTTTTATCTAATAATGAATACTAGGACATATGTAACGGGATGAAAATAAATGGCAGCGACGTTTTTACGGCAGCAGGTTTACCCAGGCGAAAGCAAGGGATGTTTCGCATTTCGGATTTGAGAATACGCATCCATCCATTTACTCTTCTACCCATCTACGAGCTACAGATCACGAGTCATGGATCACGGGCGAAGTATCACGCTCTAATAATATCCGTAATCTTCATCAGCCGCGATATGTTGTCTCGTTCGGCCTCAGCCAATTTATCGAAAATGAATCTGATGGTCTCGTGAAGTTCCGGGATAACGACGTGCTCTAAAACATTTACCCTCCGGCGGGTCATCTGAAGCTCTACGGCAAGCAGGCGGGCCTGCTTTTCCTTCTCAGCCAATTCAATCAAATTATCGAACGCCCTCTCCAAAGCTAACAAGGCAACGTCCATCTCGCCCGACGTCGTTGCAAAGCCATAGCAGATAATCTCACCCTCCATCTCCTTGGCTAAATGCGGCACCCGCACATTCATTATATTGGCAAATGATATAGCTAAATTGAATTTCTTCGTAGGCACTTCAAGTGCGGCCTTAATATGCTCCGGCTCCATCGTAGCACGAGCTAACATAAAACGCCGGCAAGTCTCTAACAGATCTGCTTCAACACGTTTGCGTAACGGCTGAATATCTCTGGCTATCTGAATCAACTGGCGCGAAATCTCGTCTCTCTTTTCACTGAGCAGACGATGACCGCGGTTGGCAAGCGCCACCCGCTTACGCAGCCTCAACAATTCCATTCGTGTCGCATTTACATTAGCTAACATAATTCATCATTTATTTCTATACTTCGTCATATACTTTTCGATAAGCTTCACATCGATACGCTTTAGCTCAACGTTCTCGAACATACTCAGCAGCTCCCAGCTAAGGTCGAGGGTCTGCTGGACGGTACGGTTTTCATAATAGTCCTGCGAGATATATTTTTCCTCGAATTTGTTGGCAAAGGTCATATATTTCTTGTCTTCATCCGAAAGCGCCGCCTCGCCCATAATCGTCGCTAATTCCTGGCATTCTTTGCCGCGTGCATATGCGGCGTAAAGCTGATTGTAAAGGTCGGCGTGGTCCTCGCGGGTCTTGCCCTCGCCGATACCTTTGTCTTTAAGACGCGACAGGCTCGGCAGAACATCAACCGGCGGCGATACCGCTTTTCTGTGCAGCGCACGGGACAGGATTATCTGTCCTTCTGTAATATAACCAGTCAGGTCCGGCACAGGATGCGTCTTGTCGTCCTCGGGCATCGTCAATACCGGCACCATCGTAATAGAGCCTTTTTTGCCTTTTATTCGCCCGGCCCTTTCATAAATCGTTGCAAGGTCGGTATAGAGATAACCCGGATACCCTCTCCGGCCGGGTACCTCTTTTCTCGCTGCGCTGATTTCGCGAAGTGCCTCGCAGTAGTTGGTCATATCGTTCAGGATTACCAATACGTGCATATCCAGATCGAATGCGAGGTACTCGGCCGCCGTAAGTGCAAATCTCGGCGTCGCTATACGTTCGATAGCCGGGTCGTTCGCAAGATTAACAAACATGACCGCACGCTCAATTGCACCTGTCTGATGCAGGTCGTCGATAAAGAATTGTGCCGCCTCGAATGTGATTCCCATCGCTGCAAATACTACTGCGAAATCTTCACCCTCTCCGAGAATCGCCGCCTGCCGGGCTATCTGAGCCGTTACCTGGTCGTGCGGTAGGCCGGCGCCTGAGAATATGGGCAGCTTCTGACCTCGAACGAGCGGATTAAGGCCGTCGATTGTCGATATGCCTGTCTGAATAAATTCGTTCGGATAATTACGTGCAAACGGATTAATCGGCTTGCTGTTAATATCCAGCCTCTTCTCAGGGATAATGGCCGGGCCGTCGTCTTTCGGCTCGCCGAGACCGCTGAAAACCCTGCCTAAAATATCGTGCGAGACAGCCAGCTCTAAAGGCTTGGCCAGAAACCGAACCGTGCTTTTCTTGACGTCGATACCTCGCGTACCCTCGAAGACCTGGACGAGCACTTTATCATTCTCGACCTGTAGAATCTGGCCGTGACGTATCGAACCGTCTCCAAGCTCAATATCGACGATATGTCCGTACTTGGCTTCGTCAACCATCTCGACCATCATTAACGGCCCGGAGATGTCAGTTACTGTTTGATATTCTTTTATAGCCGGCATTTCATACTCCTATTTCGTATTTCACAACAGAAAGAAGCGATTATCTATCCGTTATTCGCCACCTTAAACTGTTTTATATATTAACTTATACTCCTCTGCCAATTCACTCATTCATGCCACTTAAGACACTCCCGATGGGTGTAATTGTTTTATGTGTTCGTCTATCGCATCTCTTATTGCTGCGACCTTTGTTACAGATTCACGCGGGATATATTTTGCCCTTGCGATTTCTTCCCGGACAGACAGTTTGAATATCTCGGCGGTTTCAACTCCGGCCTCAATGGCTCCAATCGCCTGCTTATGGAAATGCAAAATATTTTTCAGCATTTCGTATTGCTTGTCCATCGATGTGTAAGTATCAACCTCGTGGAATGCATTCTGGTGAAGAAAATCCTCACGGATCGACCGGGACGTCTCCAACGCAAGCCGGTCCTGCGGCGAAAGAGCATCTGCACCAACCAGCCGCACAATCTCGATAAGTTCAGCTTCCTGTTCCAGCAAACTCATAGCCTGGACGGCCAACTGTTCCATCTCGTCGCCCTGTTCCTTATTTTCAAAGCACTCTCTGAGGTATTGCTTATAAAAACTGTACGAAGTTAACCAGTCAATCGCCGGAAAATGCCTCTGATAAGCAAGCTCGCCTTTGAGTGACCAGAAAACTTTGACTACATGTAGTGTCGCCTGCACGACGGAATCGGATAAGTCGCCGCCGGGGGGGCTTACGGCGCCGATAATCGACAAAGCTCCTTCTCGTTCTGGGCTGCCGCAGCACTTGATCCGGCCTGCTCTTTCATAAAATGCGGCGATTCTTGCGGCGAGATATGCGGGGTAACCTTCTTCGGCGGGCATTTCTTCCAGGCGGGTCGAAATTTCTCGCATGGCTTCTGCCCATCTGCTTGTGCTGTCGGCCATCAGGGCCACGACATAACCCATATCACGGAAATACTCCGCTATAGTAATTCCGGTATAAACGGATGCCTCTCTTGCGGCAACGGGCATGTTCGAAGTATTTGCAATCAGAACCGAGCGTTTCATTAAAGGCTCGCCGCTTCTTGGGTCCTTTAATTCCGGGAACTCGGTTAGAACGTCGGTCATTTCATTGCCCCGTTCGCCGCATCCGACATAGACGACAATGTCTGCATCGACCCATTTTGCCAACTGATGCTGCACAACTGTTTTTCCTGTTCCGAAAGGTCCCGGTACACAGGCCGTACCGCCCTTGGTAATTGGGAAAAAAGTATCGATTACCCTCTGGCCGGTAATAAGAATATTGTTCGGCGCGAGGCGCTTAAGCGTCTGCCTGGGATTGCGGACAGGCCATTTCTGCATCAGTGTCAGCTCGGTTTCGGAGCCGTCGTCAGCAACGACTACTGCTATTGTTTCGATTACGGTGTACTCACCCTCATGTATTCTTTGTAAAGTACCTTCAACTCCCGTCGGAACCATAATCTTGTGTTCAAGAAGAGTAGTTTCCTGTACCTGGCCTATGATATCACCGTGGCTGACCTTTGTTCCATCGCCTACGGTCGGTATGAAGTGCCATTTCTTCTCCCTGTTCAGGCCTGGCAGGGCACTGCCCCTGCTCATGAACTCACCTTCGAGGTCAACAAGCGAGTCCAGGGGCCTTTGTATACCATCGTAGATACTTTCAATCAGGCCGGGCCCAAGCTCAACACTTAAAGGCGCCTCGGTATCAACGACCGGCTCACCAGGGCCTATTCCCGTGGTTTCTTCATAGACCTGAATCGAGGCCAAATCGTTGTGCAGCTCCACGATTTCACCTATGATGTTTAATTCACCCACGCCGACAACATCGTACATTCTCGCGCCAGCCATGCCCTCGGCAACAACGACAGGGCCTGCGACTTTGACTATCCTTCCTTCTTTCGTTTCGCTCATTATTAAAAACCTTCCTTTTACGGCCACATATATATCAGCCTTCACTGAATCTTTATCTATTGTTCATGCCCGGAAGCATTGCTTTGACCGGCAATCTTTTCCAACGCATCGGTGACTGCCTGTTGCACTTGCAACTCAGGGTCGTTGAGCATTTCTTTCAAAACAGGTATTGCCTGCCTGGCATCGGGGCCGATTGCTCCCAGTGCCAGAGCCGCGGGTTTCCTGACATGCCACTCCTCATCGTTTAGCGTTTCTATAAGATACGATATCGCCGGTTTAGAAGCCGGTCCTATTGCGGCGAGGGCTTCGGCAGCCGGTTTTCGAACATGCCATTCTTCGTCGCTGAGCGCCTCAATCAGAGACGGTACTGCGGGCCATGAAGCCGGTCCTATTGCGGCGAGGGCTTCGGCAGCCGGTTTTCGAACATGCCATTCTTCGTCGCTGAGCGCCTTAATCAGGGACGGTACCGCAGGCCAGGAGGCCGGGCCTATCGCTGCGAGTGCCTGAGCGGCGGGTTTTCTGACATGCCACTCCTCGTCATCAAGTGCTGCAATTAAGGAATGAACGGCTGGTTTGGCTTCGGCTCCCATGCCGGTCAGCGCAATCGCCGCGGCCTTACGGACGTGCCATTGCTCGTCCTCCAACCGCTCGATGAGGGAAGGGATAGCAGCTCTGGCCTCGAGGCCCATCGTCCAGATCTCGTTGGCTGCCTCTTCGCGCTGCCTCCACTCATCACTGCCCAAAGCCTCGACCAACTCGCGAACCTTCGGATTCGTGACGGAAACCGCCGAGACGGTAGGCGCTTTGCCTGGGGAGAACTCCGTTTTTATGACGCTGAACAATGGATTGTCCCGGTGTGGAACTTGGGGATTCTGCCCTGCTTCTTTGGCCTGCCAGTATTCCGCGCCCAAGCCGTCACTTCCTATCTCATAGTCATATCCGTCCCATTCATCCTCACGAAACGAATAGAACGCCCAGTGCAGGCCATGTGAGTTCAATACAGCAATGACATCGGTGAGATACTCTTTGCAGCCCTGATTCCGACGGTAGCATCCAAACTCGCCGCAGACCAAACGGTTTGAGGGAATCTTTTGGGCTTTGGCCCACTCGCAGAATGGCGACAGATAATTCTCAATCTTTTGTTTATTCCAGTGAACATCCTCTCCAGCATAGGGTATCGTGCCTGGATATACGTAGCTTTGTTTTTTCCGGAAGTTCTTGTGATTTGTGAACTGATAAGGTTCGTACATGTGGAATGAATAAAGCACCTTCTCATCGCCGATTTTAGGCCAATAGACGAAGGCGGTGGGCTGGGCGTACCAACCTGCATCCAACATTATCGGGGTCTGGGAATCGACCTGGCGGATGGCAGCGATGACGGTCTCGTAGAATGCCGGTAGATCGTGAGAGGTGCCGCGGTATTTTTTGTACCAGGGCGCGTAACGCGAGGCCGGGCCGTGCTCTGCCAGATCCGTTTTCATTTCCGGGATCGGTTCGTTAAGGATATTGTAGGCATAGACCGCCGGGTGATCTTTTAAGCTCGCCGCTAAATCTCGCCAGAAGTCAGCCGCTTGCCGCCAGTATTTATGATCGTTCCATAAGCGTAAATCACGACGGTTGTCGTTGTTCTGCACCCAGCGATTACCCGGCAAGCCCAAGGGGGCGATTACGACCTTAATGTCGTATTTGTCGGCCCAATCGAGTGTTTGGATGAGCTTTGCCAGGTCTTCCTGGATAATCCCGGTGAAGTTGTTGGTGTCCCCCATCAAGAAGTCTCGCCGCTGCCCTTTCCATTTATCATAGGTCAAGCGAACCCATTCAATTCCCAGCTCGTGAGCGGCTTTGAACCATTGCTCTTCAGATGTGACATTGAAGCAATTCGCTCCCTTGCGTTGAACGTCCCAAAACTCAATCTTCTTATCTGACGGCAGGGACTTCGAGGTAAGCAACAATACTAACAGTATTATTAACAACCTTTTGATTGCTTGTCTGCTCATCATTTCCGATCTTTAATTGTTTTTCAAAATGTTAATACCCGTTGCCATTTTGAGCACTTCCCCGAGAGCCTGCGTAGCAAAGCCCTCAGATTCAGTAGTAAATGGCACAACCATAAAACAGGGGGTCGGCATATCCTCATAGGCCGAGAAAACTTCTTCAGCTTCCGGAGCAATATTTTCAGCGACTACTACGAGCGCATATTTTTCACTGATTATCTTCTTTGCGCTTTCGTCAATATCGCCGGTGCTCAGACCCACCGGGTAGGTATCTACTCCGAGTGCCGAAAACGGCATCACAAAATCAGTACTACCTAAAACTGCGATTTTACCTTCCATAAATCGTATCTCGTGATTAGCTTATTTTTTATCTCGATTATTTGGCCTCTGGCAAAAGCTTTTTTATGTCCGCTTCGAACACAGCTTTGTCATTATAACCGACGTATTTTTTGGTGATATTGCCTGCCGAGTCGATGAGGAAGGTAGTCGGTATGCTCAAAATTCCTCCGAACGCTTTATCGATCTTACCATCGGTCATCATAATCGGATATTTGATTTGATACTTCTGGACAAAGGCTTTGACGACGCTGACTCCTGCCTGGTCTAAAGAAATACCCACTATTTCAACTCCCTTATCCTTATATTGTTCGTGAAGCTCAACGAAATGCGGGATTTCTTTGACACATGGCGGGCACCAAGTCGCCCAAAAGTCCAGGACTACCACTTTGCCCCGTAAATCCGCGAGGCTGACGTTTTTACCATTCAAATCCTGTAATGCGAAGGCAGGCGCGGGTTTGCCTCCGGTTGTTGATGGGGTGCTGTCGGCAATTGGTTGTGCCGGCTTTATTTCAGTCTCAGCCTTAGTTTGCTGTGCCGGCTCGGTTTTATTTTTCTTACACCCACCGATGATAAATATCGGAACTAAAAGTAAACAAAATAGTTTTTTCGCTTTCATTTTCAATTACCTTCCATAAAGCGTATATAGTGAAGTGTAACTGGTCTTAAGATTATCTGAGTTTATCATTCTTTAGCTCCGTGCTTTCGCAAGAGCTCGATTATTTTATTGTCTCCCTGTTCTTTTGCCCATTTGAGAGGAGTTTGGCCGTTGCTGGTTTGAGCATTGACATCAGCACCCTTGCTTAAAACGATTTCGGCGATATTCAGGTGGCCATGAGCGCAGGCGAGGTGGAGTGGTGTCTGGCCGTACTCGTCCTTTGCGTTAATATCCGCACCTTTGGCAATAAGCAGCTCGGCGACATTGCTATGGCCATGAACCAATGCAAAGTACAGCGGCTGCCATCCATGTTCGTCTTTTGCGTTGACGTCAGAGCCTTTAGTGATAAGTAATTCGACGATGTCTTTATGGCCCTTCTCTGCGGCGACATGCAAAGCTGTCCGGCCGGTCTTGTCCGTTGAGCTGATAACAGCACCATTGGCGATAAGCAGTTCCGCCATATCCTTAAGGCCTGATGAGATTGCGTAGTGCAGGGCGGGCGTGCCGTTCTGGCTTTTAGTATTAACATCGGCCCCTTTTGCGATTAGCAACTCGGCTACAGGCATATGGCCCGAAACGACAACATTGAGCAAGGGAGTGTGACCGTATAAATCCGTCGCATCAACCTTGGCGCCATTTGCAATAAGCAGCTCAGCAATATATTTATGGCCTTTTTCCGCTGCGAGGTGCAAAGGTGACCGGCTGAACGCATCTTTTGCTTCGACATCAACACCTTTTAAGATGTGTAACTGGACCTCGACAAAATCACCACTTGTCGCAGCCTGATGAATGGATTTGGTGGGTGCCGAACGTTTGGCTATACTGTCAATGACCACGAGTCCGTCGCGTTGGGATTTGGCCTGTTGGCAACCAACGGCGATAAACATGAAAACCAAAACCAGAGGTATTAATTTTATCGATTTCATTAGCCAATGCGGTCCAGGATAAGTTTCGTGTCGAGGCAATTTTTCTTAGCTGTCAAAATGAGTCTGACCGTACGGATTTCATTTTCCTTCAACAGCAAAAAAGCAATAACCGGCTGAGGGCCTGCGGTAATTACAAAGGATGATTTCAAGAATCCGGTCAAATACTCCTCGCACTGCTGCTCAACTCTAAGAAAAGATTTATTAGACGCTAAATAGTTCGCACCTATTTCAACAATTCGATGATAAGGGGTAGCAAAAAACAACTGCCCCAAGGCTTCGTATCCGAGTTCCAGGCCGTTTTTGAATCGCTCGGATTCGACGAATCCACCTGTAAGAAAAACTTTACGTTCTTCCGAAGCGGTAAATTTTAGCCTGAACATCGTGCGAATATTTGTAAGGTCAATCTGTGTCCTGAACAAGCTGAGCAGAAAAACACTGTTTAAGCGACTGGCAGTCTTTAAGTTATACCCGGCCTGGAAGCTGTCGATTTGGTAATCAATCTGACGAATATCTTTATCCTGGTAGTAAGCCAGAATAGTCTTCTCAACCGCCTGCTGGATATATTCGGTGGATGCCGGGCTGCTAAAATCGCCCTGCTCTGAAAGAAGCTGCTCCAATCGCTCGGGTGGAACGTTGCCGTCCTGGCTGTAATCGGTGCCAATGGGCTTTTCCGTCAATGAGCGTCTGAGTGCCAGCCGGAGGTTCGCAAAATCATCTCGGGCCTTGAACAGTTGCACAATCGACTCATCCAGCATTAAATCCGAGAACAGCTCGCGTACCGCCGTCCTTCGCTGCTGGAGGATTGTCTCAGTCTGTGCAATGTCCTTCGCTCCCTGCGGCAGGGCATATTCTGTTCCACTGAGCAAATCAGAAGCCTGCTCGAAGTTCTGAGCATTGGTCATATCGAGCAGGACAGCCCTGGTCAGCATCTGCGTTTCGAGGCTGCGCACCTGAGCTGTCTGAAAGGCGTATTGCCAGTCGTCAGGGCCGACAGGCGGATACGTGTAAAAATCGAGAACGGTTTGTTCGGCAATTTCAGACATTATTTATATTTTGTTCCTTGTCATCGAAAAAACACTCCTGCGAAAGGAGAAGTCCACATTATCGAAAACTTTTCTGGATTCCTGCTTGCGCAGGAATGACAAGTCGTTATTTAATTCTCAAACAGTTCTTTTGCTAATTGAATCTCCAGCTCCTTGCGTGCCTGGTCCAGCAGTACCTCGATAGAGACGTTAGTTTTAATTTTGCCTCTTGTCAGGATAAAACCGGCCCCGAGGTTCTGCCTTTCGTTGGACAATTTTAAGTTGCCTTGAAAGCCCGGGCCTAACTCGCGGTTTATCTGCTTTATAAACTCATGGTCGATGCGTCCTTCGTTCGTATCGACTACGACTTCTTCATCGCCGGTCTCGACGGCATCGAGCAGGAGTTTTTTAATCAGGGCGTGATATTCCTCATCCGGCAAATTCTGCAGTTGCCGGCGTGCCTGTTCAAAGACCTCGTCGAGTATTTTCCTTTTCTCGGCGAGATACTCTTTGGCAATATTCATTCTGGCCGCTGCAAGGATATGCGATTTTTCATCTGTTCCGGCTTGTTGAGCAAGTATCCCAGTCTGCTTTTTATATTCATCCAGTTGTTCGGAAAGTTTGTCCTGTTCGCCAGCTTCCTTGTCATCGGTCTGCTTTTTTATCTTATCAGCCTCGGCGCGGGCGTCAGCCAATATCTTTTCTACTACCTGTTCAACTTCCATAATTACTCTCGTATTATGTATTACATATAGTGAATTTGACGTATTAAGCTGTTGGCCATGTGATACCAAACATCAGCATAAACATTGTTACCAGCAGACCAAGTACTGCGTAAACTTCGACCATAACTGCGTAAACAACGCCGGCCTTGAATGCCATCTCTGGTCTTTTCGCGGCCATAAGGATACCGCCAGAACATACCTTGCCCTGGTGTATTGCGCTTAACATACCTGCAGCAGCGATTGGCAGACAGGCCGCCAGTACCTGCAGACCCAGCTTGAGACTTACCTCGGGCACACCACCGGTTTCAGCTCCACCGAAGAAGTTGAGCTTAAGCATGACGAGGAACGCAGCAAGGAAGCCGTAAAAGCCCTGCGTTCCGGGCAGGACAACCATAATAAACATCTGCCCGTATCTTTCAGGCTTTTCGGACAGAACTCCGGTCGCACTTCTGCCGGCGATACCGATTCCAATTGCCGAGCCGATACCAGCCATCAAAGCGGCTAATCCCGCACCAACCAATGCTAATGTCAATCCGTAATCCATTTTTTTGTCCTGCCTTTCTTACTAAAAAACACCGTTAGATTTCTTTTTTGATATAAATATGTTTATACTCTTTGCTAAGCGGCTCGAATGATTTGCCGCCGCCGACAATGAACTTGGGGAAAAATTCTACATATTGAAGTCTTAAGGTATGAACAAAAGCGCTTAATCCGGAAATTGCCAGATTAAATCCATGTCCACCGATAAGCACCAATATCATCACTATAATTCCAATGTAAGGTATCTGATACGTAATGTCGGCAATAACGTTTATTGCCATTGCCAGACCTGCTGTAACCATGCCGAGTGCCATTAACCTCAAATAGCTCAGCACATCCCCCATATAGAATATCGTGCTGAATACATTATACGCCCCCATTCCGATTCGCCCTGCCCAGGTACCTTCTCTTTCACTGAACAGGAGTATTGTAGCTGCAGGCACAAGTGCAAGATACCCAAAGAACGTTCCAAGAGAGGCAGGAATCGCTCCGGCCTTGGCTGCCCCAAACAGCACAATTGAATTGATCATCACCAGCCAGGTCAACTGGTCGCACACTGCTGCAATATAATCCTTTCGTTTAATGTTATGTCCAAATGCAATAACCAGGCCGGTCATAATCTGGAAATACCCGAGAGCCAGTGCTAAAACAAAGAATGTCATCGGTTTCTCCAACGGGTCGAACCAGATTAGTTTGTTTCGGGTCGATGCCAGTGCAGGTATGAACTTCTGGATCGCATCCCCAAACCAGCCCCCTGTTAGTGCTCCGGCTACAACGGTAACAGCAGAGCAAATCCCTAACATCCACATTAGTTTTTTGTCACCCTGCATTTTTTTGATGAAAAAAATCATCAGGGCGATAATGACCAATCCGTACCCGGCATCAGTGAGGCACAATCCGAAGAACAGCGCAAAAAACGGGGCAAGAAATACCGTCGGGTCCACTTCAAAATGCTGCGGCATACCATATAAACGAGTTATTACCTCGAAGGGTTTTATTGCGCCTTTGTTTTCAATTTCTACAGGAATATCTTCATCTTTGGCCGGCTCGATTTTATGTAAACTCGATGCCTCGAAACCAGATACGAGCTTCTCCAGCCTGGTATAATCATTTTTCTTGACCCATCCTTCCAGAATAACAGTATGCTCAGTGGCCGGCACATTATCTTTAGTCTGTTCCCTTTCTAACAGATTCTTATAATGGTCGTATAGAATACCGAGATTGAGCAGATTTTCGGACAGTTTGGCGGTGTTTTCGGCCTGAGTCTGCAATTGTTTTTGTGCCTGCTGGAGCTTTTCACAGTGTTCGTTAATCAGCCTGGAGACAGTGCCTCTCATCGGCTCGAAGCTGACGGGCTCGAATTCAGCCGAGCGCAACAGCTTCTGAACAGTCTCGGCGTTTTCCTTTAGAGCGACGATAAGGCAGGCGGTCTTGCTGATGCCGGTCCCTATTTGCTGAACAGCGGCGCCGGCTTCACTTAACTTTTCGCGTATCCGTTCAAGCTGCTGGTTCGATATTAATCCGGCCCAGCAGGCGGCCTTGTGGAGGCGGCCGATTTCCTCTACGGGGGTTTTGAAAGAGGCCCAGGGCCTGAGCATCTGCAGGGTGCTCTGGATATTTTCAATTTCACCCTTTGTTTTTTCCATCGAGGCTTCGAGATGCTCGCTTTTGTCGATTATCTTCAGGATTTTGCGGTCTGAAACAACCTTATTATATGCTTGTTCGTTAATGACGGTACGCGGTGATAACATGGCGGCAAGACCTTTTTGTGCTTTGGCGTAATTTTTCAGAAACTCAATGCTCTTTTCGAGCCTGTTTACGAGCGTTTCGAGGTCTTTTGGGCGTTCTGCTGAGGCGCTAAGCTCGGGGAAGTCTCTGCGGAGAATTGCCTCTTCGGCATTGAGGATATGGCAAATACCTCCACGCTGCAGTTCTTCGAGAAGCTCGGATGCCTGAGTGCGATGACTGGCAATTATGATTTTTGCCATTTTGGCAATGGCCATAGTTAGCCTCTTAAGTAATCCATTACCTTGGCGGCCGCTGTGGCCATTCTACTGCCGGTTTTATCACGCAATTGCTGGCGCTGCTGCTGTGCCTGCGCCTTAAGCTGCTCAACTTCGGCGCTTGCCTGCGAGTGTGCCTGCGCAACGGCAGCATCGATAGCTTGTTTCCTTTGCTGGGCGATCTCGTTAGTGGCTGCGAGCCGATTCTTCCGGCCCTTTTCAGCCTGTTTTACCACCTCAGCTTTGGCCTGTTCTATAATTTCATTGGCCTTTGTTTCAGATTCTTTGATTTTCTTGATTAATTCCATTTTTATACCACCAATTGCTTCCTGCTATACACAACCCATTTTGGAATCCGATAAAGTATATTATTATTCAGCAAATGACAACAAATAACTCAAAGTTTTTTTATTTGCCCTGCTTTAACAACTGTTTTTACCGATGAATCCTTCTTCGGTCAGCATCTTAGTTTCCTGCCTTGCCTTGCTTATGATTGATTCGGCGGTTTTATAGAGTTCTTCCCAGGTCAGGATTTTTTCTGCTATTCCCTGCTCGATAGCTTTGGTACCGACTGCGGCGGCCTCGCGCGGGAATACTTCCCATTCGTCCATTGCGGGGATTATATAGTCTTCACTTAAGCCCTTGTCTTCGGCGGTTTTTGCCAGTTCCATCGCTGCTGCAATACACATTTCATCGGTAATTGTTTTGGCTCTGACATCCAGAACTCCTCTGAAGATGCCGGGGAAACCGAGGGAATTATTTACCTGGTTCGGGAAATCGCTGCGCCCGGTTGCGACAATCCTTGCGCCGGCTTTTTTTGCCTCCCACGGCCATATTTCCGGTACGGGATTGGCGCATACGAAAACGATGGAGTCTTTTGCCATTTTTGAAATCCACTGGCTTTTAACGGAATCAGGGCCGGGTTTTGAAAGCGCAATTAATACATCGGCTCCCCGGAGTGCTTCGTCGATTGGGCCGTCGAAGCACATTTCGTTGCTAATCCGGCAGATATTTGATTTTTCTTTTAGAGATGGATTGTCGTTTATGTCAGTGCGATTCTTATGAAGGGGGCCTTTGCTATCGTACATAATACATTTTTTCGCGTCGGCCCCGGCCCGGAAAATAATGTCTGATATCCTGATATTTGATGCGCCTGCGCCCATAAAAACGATTTTTACGTCCTCAATTTTTTTATCTACGACTTTCAAGGCGTTGACGAGGCCGGCAAGGGTGACGGTTGCGGTGCCCTGCTGGTCATCGTGCCATACCGGTATCGGGCTTTCCTTTCTTAATCTGTCGAGGATGTCGAAGCACTTTGGCTGGGCGATATCTTCGAGATTAATCCCTCCGAAAGAAGGGTGTAATAGCAGTACGGTCTCTATGAATTTGTCGGGGTCTTTCGTATCGAGGCAAATCGGGAAAGCATCGACGCCGCCGAGATACTTGTAGATCAGGGCCTTTCCTTCCATTACGGGAAGGGCGGCGTGTGGGCCGATGTCACCGAGTCCCAATACCCGGGTGCCGTCGCTGATAACGGCAACGGTGTTCCATTTGCAGGTCAGCTCGTAAACCTTTTCGGGATTTTTTACGATGTCCATGCAGGGCGAAGCGACGCCGGGGCTGTACCAAACGTCGAAATCACGCAGGTCTTTCACGCGGCATTTGGGGGTTACGGCTATCTTGCCCTTGTAATATGAATGGAGCTGTGAAGCTATTTCCTGCGGTTTGTTTGCTTTTGCCAGGAGTTCTTCTTCGTTGTATTCCATAGTTTCAACACCACTTTCTGATTAAAAAACAGGTATTCTATTATTATCGTTCGTTTGTGTCAATTCGCCATTCGAGAATGCCGGCGGAAAAGTCCGGCTGCAACTGTGCCTCAAGGCGCAGCGATATTGTCTGCACGGGATTGAATTTAACGTTATTGAATTTATCCTTTTCGAGGCCGTATTCGGAGGCGTTCGATACTTGTTTCCACTGGCCGGCGTCTTTATACAGTAATCGCCATGATTTCGGGATGCGGCATCCTCCTGAGCCTGTATCGTCGAAGAAGTAAACGGATGCTCCGGAGATATTTTTCGCCTGGTCGAAATCGTACTGCACCCATTCGGTTGTGCCTCTGTGGTCCCACCATGTGAAACGGGCTATGCTGTAGTCGTTTGAGCTTTTTGGTGATAATTTGTCGCTGAGTGCTGCAACTGAATCGTTGTCCCAGCAGTGCGAGGCGGAAGCGGGCAGTGATTTGGTGGGTTTGGCGGGGGCTATCCACTGGAAGGCGTCGGGGCCGGTGCCGATTGTCGGGAACGACGAAATCCGCAGGCGGGCACTGCCCATCGGGACCAGAGTTACGGTTTCGATCGGCTCATCGGATTTTGCGGGGCTCGGCTGAAGCAGGCCGACAAGACCGAGGTTGTCTTTTTGCCATTGGGGTATTTTTTTGGCTTTGGCACGCAGCTCAATCGGGGCGGCATTAGCTTCAAATGGCTGGTTGTCGGCGGGCCAGGCCTTGTGAACGAGCTCAAATGACGAGGCGAGGTTGCTTTCATTCAATATCAGGCCATAATTCCAGGCTGTTGTTGGGTGTATTTCCCATGCGGGCCATTTTTCGGTGCCGCCGGCTTTGACATATTTTTCGCCAATCTTCAATGAGTAGGTAAGAGGCCCGCGATTGACCGAGACGCTGTTATTGTTTTTCGTCCACTGCGTCAGCGAGATTTTCATCGCAAGGTTAAGATCGACCGTGTCGCCGTCGGACCACTTACGGTCTATCATAATGTACCGGCGGGGCCCGGCTTTGATAGATGAGGTGTTTCCGTTGATTGACAGCCCGGGGTTTTCGCACCAGGCGGGCACGCGGAGATAAAGCGGGAAGCTAACGGGCTCAGGTGTTTTTATGGTAAGGCGGATTTCCTCATCGAACGGGTAGTTTGTTTTTTGGGTGATTGTTACCTTCGTGCCGTCTCCGACCTTTGCTGTAACTTTCGAAGGGGCGTAGAGCACGGCGGCCAGGCCGTTGCCCGGTGTGGCCATCCAGAGGTGTTCGGCATAATATGGCCAGCCGTGGCCTGTGTTATGCTGGCAGCAGCGATGAATGTGCGGATTGAAAAGCAGCATTGGCCCGCCGTTTTGCAGACCGGGTGATTTGGTGAGCTTATCGCAAAGTATCATATTCGGCGAGGTAAGATAATGCAGGGCCTTGAGGTCGGGGGTAAATGCGGCGGGCAGCGAGTTGAACGTTACATCCTCGCAGCGGTCGGCCCATCTTGCGTCGCCTGTGATGGCCAGCAGTATTTCGTGGGAGAGCATCATCTCGACCATGCCGCAGGTCTCCACGGCCTGGCGTGGGTCGGTAAAGCCGGGTCGGCAGTTCTCATCGCCGCCGAACATTCCGCCGGGTACCTGGCCGTACATATCGCGGATTTTTTGCCAGTTGCGTTCGGCGGCCCAGAGGTGATTGGGGTCCTTTGACTGCATGTAGAACGTGGCGGGCTGGCCAAAGCCTTGGGACATATTGACGTTATGCCAGTTGATTACGTCCTTTTCCCATTCGGCGGTGCAGCGGTGGACTTTTTTGGCCAGGTCCAGCAGGGATTCATCGCCGGTGCGGTTGTAGAGCCAATATACGCTGTAAAGCAGGTCGCCGCCCCGCATTTTCGGCCAGTAGCCCACGAGGAACCGCTCTTCGGGCACGGTGCTCAGATACTTCATATAGTTAGTCATCAGCTCGATTACCCGCTTATCACTTGTGAACTCGTAGTAGTCCTGCAGGCAAAAGAGCATTATCATATTGGGCCAGAGGTCTTCGCGGCCCTGGAGGTTAGTGGCGGCGCCTTTTCTTCCCTTATCGGGCCCGAACCAGCCGTCTTCCTGCTGGCTTTTGAGTGCGGCTTCTATCCAGATTTTCGATTCGTCTATCATTCGCCGATTGCGGAGGATGTAGCCGCAGTTGCTGAAACCTTTTAGCCAGTAAACGGGCTCTTCCCAGCCATGGTCGCCTTCGCCTGCGGGGCTAAGCCATGCGTTTTTTTCCTTTATTAAGAACTGGCTTATTTCGGTAAGATTTCCGTGGAAGCCGTCGGCCTGAAGCTCAAGCTGTCTTCGTACCCAGCCGTCGGGTTCAATTGCGCCTATGGGCAGTTTGATAAGGGGGCTGGGCAGCAGCGGCGGGCGGTTGCCGATATAGAAATCGTTTTCCAATTCGGTGTTCGGCTTTTCAACGACCTCGATTTTGCCTTTTGCCAGTAGCGAACCTCCGGAAGGATTATTTTTAGACGGCGGGCAGCCGAGACTTATCAGCAGAGCTAATAGCATTAAACTTAACATGATTTGTTTAGACATTGTTAAGACCTTTCAGATTCGTAAAACTAAGTTTTTTACTGGAATGACTGATTATAGGTAAACCCCGTTAGAAGTCAACGGACTACTTCTAACGGGGTAAAGATCGCACAATTACTATTGAAAAATATCCTGTAGAGATTCAAACAAAGGTATATGAGAAAAAATATGAAAAATTTTTATTTTTCTATTGACATTATGTGTTACATATGTAACAATTGTAAATGTTACGCTTGTAATAGTAAGGAGACTGGTATGAAAAAGACGCCTAATATTTCAGAAGCCGAGTGGGAAGTTATGAAGGTGCTGTGGAGCACTTCACCAGCGACCGCCAACGATATCGTTAAAAAACTGTCGGGAAAGACCCATTGGAAGCGGGAGACCATAAGGACGCTGATTAACCGGCTGGTTCAGAAGAAGGCTCTGGCTTTTGAGAAAAAGGGCAGGCAGTATCACTATTTCCCATTAGTTACAGAAAGTGAATGTGTAAAGGCAGAGACAAAGTCATTTCTCAAGAGATTCGGTAAAAGCTCGGTCGAGCCGATGCTGGCGGCCTTTGTGGAAGAGGAAAAACTTTCCCCGGAACGACTCGGGCGGCTTCGGCGCATCCTGAAAGAGGCCGCCGAGAAGAATAAAAAGAAGTAATCACAATAACGAGAGGGCTTAAAAAATGGAGGCCTTAAATACACAGTTATTGCAGTTCTTCGATAAGCTCTTGTGGATTAGCATACAGAGCAGCGTGCTGATTATTTTGATTGTCCTTGTCCAGATAGTCCTGCGGCGCAGATTGGGGATTCGCTGGCATTACTTTCTATGGGGACTGCTGTTGATACGCCTGGCGATACCATGGCTGCCGGAGAGCAAGATAAGCATATTCAACTTAATTCCAAAATCCATTCAACAAGGGCGGTTAATTGAATCCGTTTCAAAACCTCAGAATGATCGTTATATGGGTTATTATTTATATGCAGAATCTGCGGAAGACCAAGAGATACAACAGGAAAGTGACACTAAAGCTGTCTTTGTTGGATTTATACCTAAGCTGCCTATGCTCTGGCTGGCCGGAGTTCTGGTTATGGCCGGTTATGTTTGTGTGCGAAACATCAGTCTGTGGCTGATGGTGAAGCGTGAGAGGCCGATTACGGAGCAGGAGATTCTCGACTTGCTGGAAGACTGCAAGATGGAGATGGGCGTCCAGACAATCATAGGCGTTGTTGTAAGTGATAAGATAAAAAGTCCCGCTCTTTTCGGATTTATCCGGCCACGGCTGCTGCTTCCGCAGGGCATGCTCGAAGCTTACGGTCTTGAAGAACTGCGTTATGTTTTTATCCACGAATTGGCCCATCTAAGGCAGCGTGATATTTATTTCGGCTGGCTGATGGCACTGCTTCAAGTTGCGCACTGGTTTAATCCATTGATGTGGTTCGCATTCGGGCGGATGCGGGCCGACCGTGAACTGGCCTGTGACGGCTTGGCGATTTCAATGATGGGCGCCGATGAGCCGCCCAGATATGGACAGACCATGGTTAATATTTTGGAGAATTTTTCCCAGGTGCGTTATATGCCCTCAGTGGCGGGCATATTAGAAGATAAATCTCAAATTGAAAGGAGAATTAAGATGATTGCTGATTACAAAAAGACCTCGCGCTCACGGTGGGCCGGGGCAATGCTGCTTCTTGCAGTATTAGCTTGCGTAGTCCTGACTAACGCCTATATAGCCAAGGCGGACTTCACATTCAGTACACCCACTAAGCTTGGACCAGCCATTAACAGTCAGGCTGCCGATGGTGACGCAAGTATCTCAGATGATGGATTAGAACTTTTCTTCGAGGGTCGCCGACCAGATGGGTACGGTAGAGGCGATATTTACGTCTCGACACGTGCAAAGATAGGCGACCCTTGGGGTGAAGCAGTGAATCTCGGGCCCCAGATAAACGGCTCCGCATGGGACAATACCCCGGACATATCGTCTGATGGTCTTACGCTCTACTTTACTTCCACCCGTTCGGGCAATTGGGACCTATGGGTAACAACACGTGCAACGAAAGAAGATCCCTGGGAAGGACCGATGAATCTTGGGCCAACTGTCAACAGTTCGGCTGAAGATTTTGGCCAAAGTATCTCAGGTGACGGCCTGGAACTCTACTTTGCATCCAATCGGTCAGGTGGGTCCGGGCTTCGCGATATCTGGGTGACTAAGCGAGCAACGAAAGACGACCCCTGGGGTGAACCAGAGAATCTTGGATCAGCAGTAAACAGTTCACGTGAAGAGGCTATGCCAGATATCTCGCCTGACGGCCTTACACTTTTCTTTTGCGATTACATGGGAGGACCACATAGGCCTGGAGGGTATGGAGGTCAGGACATATGGGTTTCGACGAGAGCCTCGAAAGATGATCCATGGGAAGAATCAGTGAATCTTGGGCCAATTGTCAACAGTTCATCATTTGACTTTTCGCCAAACATCTCTGCCGATGGTTCCACCCTTTATTTTACCTCTACCCGTGGTGGAGCTACACTTTTCGAAGTGGTCGACATTTGGGAAGTGCGAATTCTGCCGGTTGTTGATTTTAACGGTGATGGGATTGTTGACAGCGCAGATGTAGGCATGATGGTGGACTTCTGGCATACAGATGAGCCGTTATATGATATTGCCCCGCTTCCTTACGGTGATGGGATAGTGGATGTTAAGGACCTTGTCCTGCTTGCCGAGCATTTGACGGTTGCAACGGATGATCCTAATCTGCCTTAGCCTTGTAATGTACTGAGCCTGAGCAGAGGTGCCGAGGGATTATCAGCCGTTAGCCGTTAGCTTTGAGCTTTTGGCTAACGGCTTTTTTTATAAAGACGCTGTTGCCGGATAAACCGATAAAGAATCAAATGTCAGTTTCAGGATGACCTGACATTAAAAATCATATACGTAAAGCGCGTACGCGCTTTACGTATTATGATTATGAATCAATTAAAGTGAAATTGCAAAATGTGCTTTAGCCCGGCCATGAGGAGGATTGTCGCGTTAATCTTCACCGAGGGCTTCAATGTCGGCCAGGTCCTTTTTTCTTCCGAGGGCTTTTTTGTTGGCAAGGAATTCTTTACGGCCAAGGAAATAGACCGGCACATCACCGTAAGTCCCCTTAACTTTGCCTGAGTAAGCCTGATGCCAGGGAACATCCGTTAGCGAAGTGAGCAAATCCACACGAACAGGGGGAACGCCAAGCTGGATGACCTGGTCCGGCTGCTGGAAATCTGATTTGTCCAAATCCAGAGAGCCGAAGCCGAATTCCTGAAGGACGGCTAAAATTCTCTCGGCATTTTCGGGGTCGGGTTTTACGAAGATATCAATATCGCCGGTGAATCGAGGTACACCATGGAAGGCAAGTGCATAAGCCCCGACAATAACATAATCAACATTATGAGCGTTTAACAACTCGAGCAGTTCTTTGAAGTCCGGCTGTATTTCCATAATAGTACTTTCTTAAGTGCTCAACGGCTGCGATCCTCTCTTGCGGTGTCTTACTTAGCCAGTAATTCAGAGAATCTTTAACGTTAGACCAGTCCTTCAAACTACACTTTACAGCGACTTTTTCTATCATAACTATATGTTAATAAAATCACCATGCACAGTAAAGGATATTTTAGAAACTTCAAACGATGCTCTGTACCGTATGTTCGTAAAGCAGTGAGTTACATACGCTCCAAAGCTTCAGTGATAAATTGATGCTGCGCATCATCTATAACCGGCAATTCGGGGGATATTTCTTGACTGAATTCTGTGATATTGTATAATATTAGTTAGTTATGGGGGCCTCCTGTATTGAGTACGGGGTAAAGCCCAAAGAGACGTATGGGGCATGGAGAAGAAAGGGTATGCAATTCAGGTTTTTTGCTTACTGTTATCGCTGTGATTTTCCCGCAAATAAGTATGTGCCAGAGGTATTAGATGTTTTTTGAGGACAGGCAATGAGACGCACAGGTACGGCTTTGGTATTTATTTTGGTGGTGCTGCTGTTGTGCGGCGGCCTGTGGGGGCGTCCGACGACAGCGGACGAGGCCGGGATGGTTGTGGCGGGATGGCTCAAGGTCAATGCCCGGCCGCTTGGTACGGAACTTGGCCGGGAAGTGATAAGTGTCGAGACATTCACTGATGATGATAACCAGCCGGCGTATTACATCGTCTATTTGGAACCTTCAGGATTTGTAGTTGTATCGGCGGACGATTTGGTAGAGCCGATTATCGCTTTTGCGGGCGAAGGGGTTTTTGAGCCGTCTGATGAGAATCCGTTAGGGGCCCTGGTGAGGCGCGATATTGAGGGGCGGATTGCAGGGGTTCGCAATACCATCGGGCTGAAGATGGTAAATCCCGCCGGACCTCAATTCAAATGGAGGCACTTTATCGATGTTGGGGAGAATTCCGAAAATGGAATTTCTTTATTGGGGACCAATTCGATTTCGAGTGTTCGCGTCGAGCCGTTCGTGAAAAGTAAATGGGGCCAGACTACGACGTGCGGTGAGGTTAGCTTTAACTATTATACACCCGGTAACTATCCATGCGGATGTACCGCGACGGCCATGGCGCAGCTTATGCGGTATCATGAATATCCGAACGGCAGGGCGAGTGTGGGCAGGAAGCGGTTCGAGATTAAGGTCGATGATATTTCGGAGTATGTATATACGCGCGGCGGTAACGGCAACGGCGGGCCGTATCAATGGTCGCTGATGGAGCTTGAGCCCGACTGCGAAACGACGCTGGAGCAGCGGGAGGCCATTGGGGCGCTGTGTTATGATGCGAGCGTGGCGGCAAAGACGGAATATTCGGACGGCGCTTCGAGTTCCAACCTGAGAGACGCAAGGAGTGCGTTGCTGGGTACTTTCATGTACAGTAATGCCGTGCGCGGCCGGGAAGAAGATGGTACTATCAGCCGCGAGGCGCTGAATGATATGGTCAACACCAATCTCGATGCGGGTTATCCTGTGATATTCGGTATCATTAAGGATGACTCCGAGGCCGGCCATGCCGTTGTTGCCGATGGATATGGTTATGATTTCTCGACGCTCTATCACCATATTAATATGGGATGGAACGGCAGTGATGATATATGGTACAACCTGCCTGAGATTGATTACTCTGCTTCGGACTACTATAACGTTATTCACGGATGCATATATAATATTTACACCTATGGCTCGGGCGAGATAATCAGCGGGCAGATAACCGATTTGTCCCGGGAGCCCGTCAGAGGTGCTACCGTAATAGCACGAGGCTTCGGCGGGCCATATACCGCGGTGACGAATGAGAAGGGCATCTATGCGATTGTGAAGGTCAACGCATATTCGACGTACACTCTCAGCGTTATAAAACCCGGGTACGGTTTTACAGAAAGGGAGGTAACAACAGGCAGGTCAGGGGACATTCAGAATGTCTCGGGGAACAGGTGGGGCGTTGATTTTGTAGGAGGCGATGCAGCCGCAGGTTATACTTCCGACTATTCCATGGAAGATTTTGAGATGGCGGATTTCACCAAGTTTGCATGGGTAAACTCCGGAGATGGTAACTGGGACATTACGTTTCTGGAGCGGTATGCCGGAACTTACGGCGCCGAGACGGGAAAAATCAATCACGATGAGAGTGTAACTCTCAGGGTTAGCGTTGAATGTACATCGGGAGATATTACGTTCTATCGTAAAGTTTCTTCCGAGCCGGCCTGTGATTATTTGAAATTCTACATCGACGGAGTAGAAATGGTCAGATGGTCGGGAATGGAGGACTGGGATGCGGTAAGCTTTCCGGTGACAGCGGGCACGAGGACTTTCGAGTGGACATATTCGAAGGATGGCTCCATATCCAGAGGTTCCGATACGGCCTGGATTGATGAAATAGTATTTCCATTAGATTATGGTAAGCTCTGTGATTTTGACGGTAACGGCATGGTTGATTTTATTGACTTTGCTTTTCTTGCGGGCCGGTGGATGGGGCGAAGTACATCCGATTCGGCGGACCTCAATGGTGACGGCGGGGTGGATTGTGAGGACCTTAATATATTTGCTGAAAACTGGCTTGCGGATTGAACAAACGGCAAGGTAAAAGGACTGGAGACAAGCAATATGAACAGAAGAGATTTTCTTAGAAGTATCGGGCTGGCAGCAGCGGCGACGTTATCAGGGGATTTACGGGCAGCCGGGACGATACGGCCTAATATTTTGTTTATCATGACGGACCAGCAATTTGCTGATGCTTTGAGCTGCACGATGGGTCATGAATATATCAGGACGCCGAATATTGACAGCCTTGCGGCCAAGGGAATGCTATTCACGAAGGCATATTGCGCGAATCCCTTGTGTGTTCCGAACCGGACAAGTATATTTACCGGCCGTTATCCGCATGAGCACGGCAAGCAGATTAATTCGACGACAGCTATCGACGTAAAAGAATTTCCTAATATCGGGATGTTGCTTCGCAGAGCAGGTTATTCAACAGGTTATTTCGGCAAGTGGCATCTGCCTTATCCTTTTAAGAGAGCCACCGCGGAAGAAAGCGGTTACGATGAGACATTTGATGCCAAGGACTTTCAGATCGCAGCGCCGGCTATTGAGTTTATTAAGAAAAATAAAAGTAAGCCGTTCTTTGTTGTCTTCTCTTTGATGAATCCGCACAATATCTGTCAGTACGGCAGGAGCCAGCCTTTGCCTGATGGTGACATAGGAGAAGTGCCGGCGACAAAGAATTGTCCCCCTGCCCCGGCGAATCTTGAAAAGGCGAACAATCAATCAGATGCGCTGGAAGCCATCTGGCAGGCGAGGCTTAGAGCAAGATATAAAAATACGGATAAAAGAATGTTCGCTCCCCTTGAATTATGGGGCGCAGATGACTGGCGGAAGTATCGCTGGGCGTATTATCGAATGGTGGAACTTGCGGACAAAGAAATCGGCAGGGTATTGTCAACACTTCGCAGGGAGGGTCTGGAAGAGGACACTGCAATTATCTTTACTTCCGATCACGGTGACGGGATTGGTTCTCATCGGTGGGCGCAGAAGAATATGTTCTATGACGAATGTTCGAGGATTCCGTTTATCATCAGCCAGCCAGGTACAACGAGAGTTGGAACGAGCGATTTTCTGGTAAATAACGGTCTCGATATAATGCCGACGATTTGTGATTACGCCGGTGCAAAGGTACCTGCGAAATGTAAAGGCCTCAGCCTGCGAGGAATCTCCGAAGGTAACAGGGCACAAAGGAAGCGAGAATATGTTGCGTGCTCTACCCGTTTCGTTCAGGACCTTAGAGGGGACGGCGGGCCGATTAATCTTGAGGGCAGAATGATACGTACTAAGGATTTTAAGTATTATATCTTCGATCATGGAAGACAGCCTGAGATGCTTATCGATATGAAAAACGATCCGGGCGAGATGGAAAACCTGGCGGGAAATCCTGATTATAAAAAGGTGCTGGCGGAACATCGCGAAATGTTTGTGAAATATAAAAAAGAAAGCGGTGACGGTTTTCTATCATAAAAAATGAAAAAAGGCGCAAGCCTGATTAAATCGATACCTGCGCCCTTTTATATCTTTAAGATTATTTCTGCGGCTGCTGTCCGAGAGCTGACAGGAATATATCGATAAAGCGATGCACATCATCCTTATCCACATTCCCGTCGCCTGTAATGTCGGCGCCGTCGCACAGACCGCATTCAGTCTGTGGCCAGGCAGTAATCAACTGAGCCAAATCCGCAAGGTCTATAATATCGTTGCCGTCCAAATCACCTGCTTTTGTTTTTGTTTTGGTTTCCGTTATGCCCCTGTACAGGCGGACTTTTCCATCGCCGGAGCCAATCAGCACGTCGGGATAATTATCTATTGGGCCGAAGTTACCGTCTCCGGTCCAGTAGCATACGAACGGCCTGGAGCGCGGCATACCCATAAGGTTGATCGCAGCGCCATTGGATTCGACGAGAGAGTAGCCCGAGAAGCCGGGCTTGTCGTCGGTTCCGACGTTTTTGTAGAACAGAAGCTGGCCTTCCGTGTTGCCGGTGAGCAGGTCTTTTTTGCCGTCGCCGTCCAGATCGAGAATTACCGGGCTGGAACGATTACTCGGGACGACCAGGTCCCAGCCGTTTTCCGGTGCGGAGCTTCCGGATGAGGTTGAAAAGTTAAAACTGGGTGGAATCCCACCGTTGCAGCCGCAATTCAGATAAATGTGTATCTTACCGTCAAAAGCTCCGACTACCAGGTCTGTTTTGCCGTCATTGTCCCAATCGATAAGCGTTGGTGTCGCTCTGGACCCGACGTCAAGATTTTCGTCGTCGAGGCCAACCTTTATTGTCTGGCCGGCGTCAAAGACCGGCTCGCTGTCAGTGCCGTTGTTCAGGAAGATTTTGACGGTTCCGTCCGCCTGGCCCACGAGGAGGTCTTTACGTATGTCGGCATCCCAGTAAACGACCCTTGGGAAGCAGCCCATGCAGCCTGACGCAGGACAAGTCAAATCAGAGCCCTCAGACTGGGCGTAGAAGTAATCCGAGAATGCCGGTTCGGCTTCGGTTCCGACGTTAAGGTAAACGCGGACTTTGGCATCTCCGAAGCCACTGCCTTGACCGATGACAAGGTCCTGTAGATTGTCGTTGTTCCAATCCACAAAGGAGGGCACGGAGTAGCCAGGCACCTGGATATCGGCGCCATTGGCCTGGATAATTTCTTCGGGGCCGAGATTCAGCACTTTGGTTGTATCATCATTGCTATCGGAAGCCAAACGAGTCTCCAGCTCCAAAACAGCGCCTTCAAAACCGGCATCCCCAAAAACATAATAACCTCTTAAAGGACCTGTGAGCATAAAGGTAACATAGTTATCAAGCAAATCTTGCGACCAGTCGTGCCGGTTAATATCAACATCAGTTGTTATCCATGTCCATCCGTCATGATTGAAATTAATTACAGCTATCAGTTCGGTTACCTCTTTAACTACATCATAGTCCGGGTCGTGAGGCCATGAGAAAGCCCAGTCGTCATCCGGGTCGTACCATAGCGTTCTTTGGGTGGTGGCGTTG